>NZ_CP141615.1:903695-1204926 GCF_035593305.1 Limnochorda sp. L945t
CGTGGCTCCGTACGAGCTGGCCATGCTGTGCCGGGCCAGGGGCGCCAGCGTGCATCCCATGCACATCGGCGGCAGCCGCCCGTTCGAGTGGGGGTGGGTGAAGCTGACGCCGGCGTGGCACGGGTCAGGAGCCGAGGAGGGGGATCGGGTCGTCTACACCGGCAACCCGTGCGGGTACCTGCTGCGCGTCGACGGCAAGACCCTGTATCATGCGGGTGACACGGGGCTCTTCGGCGACATGGCCCTCATCGGCGAGCGCCACCCCATCGACGTGGCCCTGTTGCCCATCGGGGACAACTTCACCATGGGGCCCGAGGACGCGGCCTACGCCGCCCGGCTGTTGAAGCCCAGGCTCGCGGTGCCGATCCACTACGGGACCTTCGACGTGCTGGTGCAGGATCCGGCGCCTTTCGTCGAGGCGGCCCGCCAGCAGGGCGTCGAGGTGCGGGTACTGCAGCCGGGGGCAAGCCTGCAGGTGGCCTGAAGAGCACGGGCCGCCGCCTTGCCGCCTCCGGAGGGCCGGGCGCGGGCGGGCGGTGGCCCCTGCATACGCCAAGAGGGGAGCCGGAGCCCCTCCCTCAGCGGATCTCCCGGCGCAGGCGAGGATCCATGACGTCCCGGAGACCGTCCCCGATGAGGTTCCACGCCAGTACGAAGAGCACGATGGCCATGCCGGGGATCACGATGGTGTACCAGTAGGCGAACGGCTCGCCCGGCCGGCCCAGGATCCAGTTGCGGCTGAACGCCGTCAGCTGTCCCCAGTCGGCGAATCCGGGTTCGGCGCCCAGCCCGAGGAAGCTCAACGCCGCGACCGTGCCCACGACCGCGCCGATGTCGAGGGATGCCTGCACCAGCACGGGAAAAATGGAGTTGGGCAGGACGTGGCGCAGCATGATCCGCCAGGGGCTCAACCCGATGGCCCTCGCCGCCTCCACGAACTCCATGGACTTGGTTTGCAGGACGCTTCCCCTCACCAACCGGGCGTACGGCATCCACGAGAGGAGCGCCAGGGTGACCCCGACGTTGTCGAGCCCCTTGCCGAAGATGGCCACGATGATGACGGTCACCATGAGGTAAGGGACGGACTGGAGGATGTCGGCGATCCGCATCAACAGCTCGTCGAGCCGCCCCCCGAAGTAGCCTGCCAGCGTGCCGACGACGAGGCCGATGAGCACCGCGGCTCCCACCACTCCGACGCCCACCAGGAAGGCCGTGCGGGTACCCCAGATGACCCCGTAGAAAACGTCGTACTGGCCCTCCGTCAGGCCGAAGGGGTGCTCGGCGGTGGGGGGCTTGGGCTCGACGGAAAAGCCGTAGCGCGGGATACGAAACGGCTGGTCGGGCCAGCGCGGGGGCGCCAGGACCGGGGCCAGGATGGCGACGGCGAGGAACGCCATGAGCAAGACGAACCCGGTCGTCGCCATCGGATTGCGGAAGTATCTCCGAACGGTGTCCATCTGGGTCTCCCACCTGTCCCTGCGGGGGTCACTGTACCCGGACCCTGGGATCCACCAGGGCGTAGGCGATGTCGACGAGCAGCACGATGAGCACGGTCAATGCGGCCGCCACGGTCGCGATGCCGACGACGGTCGCGTAGTCGAGCTGGAGCGCGGCCAGGGCGAGGAGGCTCCCGATGCCCGGGAAGGCGAAGATGGTCTCGGTGATCACCACACCCCCGAGCAGGGCCAGCACCGTGAGCCCCACGATGGTCACGACGGGGATGAGGGCGTTTCGCCGCGCGTGCTTGTTGATGACCGTGCGTTCGTCGAGGCCCTTGGCCCGAGCCGTACGGACGTAATCCTGCCGCAGCGTCTCGAGCATGCTCGAGCGCGTGATCCGCTGGAGCTGAGCCCAGTACAGGTAAGAGAGGGTCGTCACCGGCCCGACGAGGTGGCGCAGCGCGTCCCAGAAGACGTCCAGGCGGCCGTTGAGAAGCGCGTCGAAGGTCACCATCCCCGTGTAGGGACGGAAGCTCGGAGCGAGCAGGGCCTCCGTCGCCCAGACGGAGAGCCGCCCCGGCGGGAACCAGCCCAGGTACCCGTAAAAGAACATCAAAAACAAGAGCCCGAAGACGAACGCCGGCAAGGACCAGCCCACGATGGCGAAGACCCGGCTCGCGTGGTCCAGGAAACGGTTGTGGTGCACGGCTGCCAGCGTACCGAGCCAGATGCCCCCGAGCGCCATGGGGATGATGGCCCAGATGGTGAGCTCGACCGTGGCCGGGAAGCGGGTGCGCAGCACGTCGGCGAGGGGCTGCTTGGCCACCTCGGACCAGCCCATGTGGCCCGAGGCCATCTCCTTCATCCAGTTGAGGTATTGCACCTGCAGGGGTGCATCCAGCTGGTACTTCTCGATGAGCTGTTGGGCCGAGAACCGCTTCAGCTCCTGGACGTCACGGATGAAGAGGCTGATGCGCTGGTAGGGGCTCAGGAGCTGGATGAGCCCGAAGATGACCGCGGTCACCCCGAAGACCACGACCGGTAGCAGCAGCAGGCGCCGGACGATCAGGCGTAACATCGGGCTTCGCCGTCCCCATCGTGGCAGGAGCCCGGTCACCCGGGCCCCTGCCAGGTTGCTTCACGGACACGGGCGCGGGCCCACCGGCCCCGGCCGAGGCCGAAGAGCCCGCGAGCCCCGTCAACCCTCTTTGTACATCGGGTAGAAGTCGTCTCCGGGCCGGATCGCGTTGGGGTAGAAGCCCTTGACCCAGTCGCGCATGACCCGGTTGTCGGTGCGGTCCACCAGGAAGATGTCGAGCGCATAGTCGTAAGCGAGCTGCTGCATCTTGTAGTACGCCTCCTGGCGCTGCTTCGGGTCGGTCGTCGACATCCCCTTGTCGATCAGCTCCTGGAACTGCTTGTACCACTCCTCCGGGAACCGCTGTGCGGGCGCATAGGTGCCGCCTTCTTTGGCCAGGTACGGTACCGCGAAGTTGTGCGGGTCGGGGAAGTCGGCCAGCCACCCGATGGTGAAGATCGGGAGCTTGCTCTCCAGGTATGCCTGCAGGAAGGTCGGCCACTGCACGGCCTGGATGTCGATGTGGAACTTGGGGTTGATGGACTCGATGCCCTGCTTGAGGATCTCCCCGGCGATCCGGCGGGCGTCGTTACCCGAGTTGTACGTGATGGTCATCTTGAAGCCGGTCTGCCAGAGCTTGCCGCCCCAGGCCTTCTTGAAGTGCTCCTCCGCCTTCTTGGGGTCGTACTTGTACACCGGCTGCTCCGGGTTGAAGAACGGAAGGCCCCTCGGAATCGGCCCGCGGGCCTGGGTACCCTCGCCCTGCACCACGTCCTTGATGTACGTGTCGAAGTCGAAGGCATAGTTGAACGCCTTGCGCACGTCGATGTCCATGAAGAAGTCGGGTGGGATGCCGTTGCCGTCCAGCTTGCCGCTGCCGATGTACGGGTTGCCCTCCGCAGCGATCTGGTAGGTGAAGAACATGGTGGTGTTGGTGACCCACGGCAGCTTCCGAAGGACCGTCACGCCCGGGAGCTTTTCGACCTGGCCGAGGTACTGGGGATCGGTCACGATGATGTCGGCGTCACCGGACTGGAGCATCAACAGGCGCGTGCTCCACTCGTCGACCTTCTTGATGACCACCCGCTTGAGCTGGGCCGGCTTGCGCCAGTAGTCGTCGTTGCGCTCCAGGATCACCTGGCTGCCGTGCTCCCAGGTGACCAGCTTGAAGGGGCCGGTGCCGTTGGCCTTCTCGAAGAGCGGGTCCTCCTCGGCCTTGGGGTCGTGCCACTTCACCCAGTTGTCGGGCTTGCCGTCCCAGTCGCCCTGAGCGATGGCCCACTTCTTGCTGATGATGGAAGACCAGCTCGAGTTGTGGGCCAGGATCGACAGGAACGGCGGGTAAGGCCTGGCGAGGTGGAAGATCACGCTGTCGCCCTGCACCTCGACGGCCTTGTCGACCTTGTCGTACACCTTGCGAAGGACGTCCGCCGGGACCTCCTTGAACTCCTTGACGCCGGCCATGCTGGTGGCGAGCTGCTCGATGGAGCTGACCCCGAGCAACGGCTCCAGGATCATCCAGGCCGGCCCGCCGTTGCGGTCCTGCAGCATGATCCGCTCGAAGCTGTACTCGACGTCGGCCGGAGTGAGGGGCGTGCCGTCATGGAAGCGGACGCCCTTGCGGATGGGGAACCGGTAGGTCTTGCCGTCCTTGCTGATGAGGCCGTTCTGGACGGACGGCACCTGGGTGGCCAGCATGGGCACGAACTTGGTGAGGTCGCTGCCGTCGAACGCGATGAGGTTTTCGTAGATCTGGTAGATGACCTCCCCGCTGGCGGTGTCGTACGCGAAGGCCGGATCCAGAGTCTCCGGCTCGCCGTACTCGGCCTTGACCAGGGTATCCGGGTTTTTCGGGGCCGCGCCCGCGGCGGCTGCCAGGCCGACCACCAGGAGCAGGCTCGCCAGCAACGCCAGGGCTCGACCGTGATGACCGTGCATGGAATGGACCGCCCCCAACCTGTTTGGAGTGACGGGAAACGACGCGGACCGGGGTTGGGCCCCTACGCCACTCTCCCACGCCGGTACGATACGACGGGAAATGTCCGCATGACGCGTGCCGATAGGCGGGCCGACCACCCCCTGTCCCCCCGCAGGACCGCTCCGGGGTTTGCAGCCCGGAGCCCCTGAGCGGTTCGGCAGGGCCGGGGCCGTTTCCTCTCGATCGCATTCTCAGTGCCGTCCTTCTGGGTCTGGCGGCCAGGACCTGCGGCGCCAGGGAATCGGCGAAGCTTGACAGCCTCCGGGGGCCATGCTAGATTGCCGTTAAGTTGACGAACGCAGGCGATGAGGGAGAGGAGTAGGCGCCTGTCCCGCCGGTAGAGACGGGGGCCCGCCGGGTGAAAGGCCCCCGGGTCGTGGCGGCGCCGAAGGTCGCTTCCGAGCTTCCGGGTCGATCGGCGAACGGGCCCGCAGACAGCGGGAGGGCGGGAGCCGGGTAGGCCCGGACGGGCCGGGCACGTTATCGCCCGCAAAGATCCCGGCGGTGCGCGGTCGCTCCCCGGCAGGCGGGGAGCCGGGCGCCGGTGGCGGCCGGGAAAAAAGGTGGTACCGCGGGGACCCCCTCGCCCTTTGGCGAGGGGGTCCGTCGTTAGTACGGGCCAGGAGGAGGCAGGCGTTCTCGCATGGCTCGGACCGATCACCAGACCCTTCCGTCCGTTTACAGCCCCCAGGAGGTGGAGCCGCGCTGGTACGCGTACTGGGAGAGGCAGGGCTTCTTCCGGGGCGACCCCGACCCGTCCCGGCAGCCCTTCAGCATCGTCATCCCTCCGCCCAATGTGACCGGGTCGCTCCACATGGGGCATGCGATGGACAACACGCTGCAGGACATCATGGTGCGCTTTAGGCGGATGCAGGGGTACTCGACGCTGTGGGTGCCCGGCACCGACCACGCCGGGATCGCCACCCAGGTGGTCGTGGAGGCGGAGCTGGCCAAGGAGGGCAAGAGCCGCCACGACCTCGGGCGCGAGCAGTTCCTCGAGCGGGTCTGGGCATGGAAGGAAAAGTACGGCGGGGTCATCACCCACCAGCTGCGCCGGCTCGGAGCCTCCTGCGACTGGTCACGGGAGAGGTTCACGATGGATCCGGGCTGCTCGCGGGCCGTCCGGGAGGTCTTCGTGCACCTGTTCCGCAAGGGGCTCATCTACCGGGGCGACTACATCATCAACTGGTGTCCCAGGTGCCAGACGGCCCTGTCGGACCTGGAGGTGGAGCACGAGGAGACCGACGGGCGGCTCTGGTACATCCGCTATCCCCTGGAAGACGGCAGCGGCGACGTCGTGGTCGCCACCACCCGGCCGGAGACCATGCTCGGCGACACCGGGGTGGCGGTGCACCCCGAGGACACCCGTTACCTCCCGCTCGTCGGCAAGCGGGCCATCCTGCCGCTGGTGGGCCGGCGGCTGCCCATCGTGGCGGACGAGTCGGTGGACATGTCGTTTGGTACCGGGGCCGTCAAGGTCACCCCCGCCCATGACCCGACCGACTTCGAGATCGGGCGGCGGCACGGCCTGGAGACGGTCCAGGTCATCGGGGAAGAGGGCCGGATGACCTCCGCCGCACCGGAGCCGTTTGCCGGCATGGACCGGACCCAGGCCCGCCAGAAGGTCGTCGAGGCGTTGCGCCGCCAGGGATACCTGGTACGGGAAGAGGCGCACCACCACGCGGTAGGCCACTGCCAGCGGTGCGGCACCGTGGTGGAACCCCTCGTCTCGAAGCAGTGGTTCGTGCGCATGAAGCCCCTGGCGGAGCCGGCCATCGCAGCGGTGAGGCAGAAGCGGGTGCGGCTGTTGCCGGAGCGGTTCGAGAGCCACTTCTTCCACTGGATGGAGAACGTCCGGGACTGGTGCATCTCCCGGCAGCTGTGGTGGGGTCACCGGATCCCCGTCTGGTACTGCCAGGAGTGCGGCGAAGTCACCGCCAGCGTGGAAGACGTGCAGCGGTGCCCCCGATGCGGATCGGCCCGGGTGGAGCAGGACCCGGACGTGCTCGACACCTGGTTCAGTTCGGCGCTGTGGCCTTTCTCCACCATGGGATGGCCGGAGGAGACCGCGGAGCTGCGGTTCTACTACCCGACGTCGCTGCTCGTCACCGGGTTCGACATTCTCTTCTTCTGGGTGGCCCGGATGATCGTGATGGGCCTCGAGTTCATGGGCGACGTGCCCTTCCGGGACGTGCTGCTGCACGGGCTCGTGCGCGACGCCATGGGCCGCAAGATGAGCAAGTCCAAGGGCACGGGCATCGACCCGCTGGAGATCATCGACGAGTACGGGGCGGACGCCCTGCGCCTCACCCTGGTCATGGGCGTGGGCATGGGCAACGACGTGCGCTGGCGGCCCGAGCGCGTGGAGGCCAGCCGCAACTTCGCCAACAAGCTGTGGAACGCGGCGCGCTTTTCGCTCATGCACCTGGAGGACTTCGAGGACGCCGCCGCGGCCCCGGCGCGGCTGGTGGAGTGGGCCCGGGACGGGCAGCTGGAGCTTCCCGAACGCTGGATCCTGTCGCGGCTTGCCCGGCGGGCGGCCGAAGTGACCGAGCTCCTGGAGCGCTACGACCTCGGAGAAGCCGCCCGGGCGCTTTACGACTTCACCTGGGACGAGGTGTGTGACTGGTACATCGAGCTCGCCAAGCCCCGGCTGGCGCCCGGGTCGCCGGGCCGGCAACGGGTACAGGCGACGCTGTGGTACGTGCTGGAGCAAACGGTGCGGCTCCTGCATCCGTTCGTGCCTTTCATCACCGAGGAGATCTGGCAGAGGCTCCCGCACGAGGGGTCTTCGGTCATGGTGGCCTCCTGGCCGAGGCCGGACGCGGCTCTGGCGGACGACAGCTCGGAGGAGGCCATGCGGCAGGTCATCGAGGTCGTGCGGGCCATCCGCAACGTGCGGGCGGAGAAGGGTGTGCCGGTGGGGCGCCGCATCCCGGCCATCGTTTGGGCGGACGGCTCCATCCGGCCCCTTCTGGTGGCGCACGCCTCGGACATCTGCCGGCTCGCCGGCCTGTCGGATTTGACCATCGAGGCGCCGGGCAAGCAGCGGCCGCGCGACGCGATGCCGGCCGTGGCGGGGGCCAGGGCGGAGGCGTTCTTGCCGCTGGCAGGGCTGCTCGATACCGAAGAAGAACTGAAGCGGCTGGCCCGGGAGCTGTCCGAGGTGGAAGGGCTCCTTGCCCGCTGGGAGGCGACCCTGGCCAACCCGCAGTTCGTAGAGCGGGCGCCGGAGGAAGTGGTCGCGTCCACGCGCCGCAAGCGAGACGAGGCAAGGGAGCGGCGCATGCGCATCGTGCAGCAGATGGAGCAGCTCAAGCACCTTGTCCACTGACGGGGCGCCGGAGACGGCGAGCGCGCTCGACTACCTGGGCCGGCTGGCTCGTTTCGGCGTGCGGCTCGGCCTGGAGCGCATGCGCGGGGTCCTCGAGGCCCTGGGTCAACCACACCGGGCCTACCGGTGGGTGCACGTGGCGGGGACCAACGGCAAAGGTTCCACCGCTGCCATGATCGCCTCCATGGCCAGGGCTGCGGGCATCCGGACCGCCCTGTACACGTCGCCTCACCTGGTGCGCTTCCACGAGCGGATCGTGGTGGACGGCGCGCCCATCACCGACGAGGAGCTGGTCCGGGCGTACCGGCGGGTACGGGAGGCGGTCGACCGGGCCGGAGAGGGAGGAGAGCTGCCGACCCACTTCGAGTTCGTGACGGCCATGGCGCTCTGGCACTTCGCCCAGGCCGGCGTGGAGCTCGCGGTGGTGGAGGTGGGCCTGGGCGGCAGGCTGGATGCGACCAACGTGGTCGAGGATCCGGAGGTGACGGCCATCACGCCTCTCTCTCTCGACCACACGGCCGTGCTGGGCAGCCGCCTGGAGCAGATCGCGGCCGAGAAGGCCGGCATCCTCAAGCCCGGGGCCGACGCGGTGCTGGCTCCCCAGGCGCGGGCCGCCCGGGAGGTGGTGGCCGCCGCCGCCCGCAAGGTGGACGCCCCCCTCTTCGAGGTCGAGGAACAGACGCCCGGGCCGGACGGCCGAGCGCCGGCGAACGACGGCCGCTCCTACGTGTTCGCCAGCCGGCACGTAGGACCGGATGGGGGCCGGCTCGAGGTGTGGGCCCCGGGCGGGGCTCACTACGAAAGCCTGGCCGTGCCGCTCCTCGGCCCTCACCAGCTGGTCAACGCCGCGACGGCCGTGGCGGTGGCCGATCGGCTGGCCTCCCGAGGATGGCCCATCACGGCGGAGGCGGTCGCCCGGGGGCTTCAGGAAGTGCGCTGGCCGGGGAGGCTCCAGGTGATCGGGAAGCGACCCGTGGTGGTGGTGGACGGCGCCCACAACCCCCAGGCGGCTGCGGCTCTCGCACGGGCGCTCGAGCAGGTCTTCGGGCGGCCGGCGTCGTGGCTGGTGATCGGGATGCTGGCCGAGAAGGACGTAAAGGGCGTGCTGCGCCGCCTGGTGCGGCCGACCACACGGGTCGTGGCGACCCGGGCCAGGTCGAGCCGGACGGCGCCCATCGACCCGCACGAGCTCGCTGCGCTGGCCTCGCAGATGGGGGCCCGGACGGCGGTGCCGGTGACGCCGGCCCGCGAGGCGCTGCGGTACGCCGTCGGCCGGGCCGAGCCCGAGGACCTCGTCGTGGTGGCAGGCTCTCTCTACCTTGCCGGGGAGATCCTGGAAGAAGGTCTGGCCGTCTCGGATCCTTCGGCCTCCCCCTCTTCGACGAAATCTGCCGCGAAGTGAAGGGATTCCGAGCGATCTGGGGTAAAGTACGGTCCCTGGCAGGGAGTGGGGCCGATGGCAGACGGGCAAGGGCAACCGGCTACTGCGGCGCGCGGCGCCCTGAGCTTCGTGGTAGCGCTGGTCGTGGTCATCGTCGTGGGAGCCCTGGGCGGCTACGCCCTGGGGCGGTACTTCTTCGACCGGATGATGCAGCTGCCCCAGCCCAAAGCCGCGGCGCCCGAGCCGGAGCGCCTGGCCCAGCAGGCGCCGCCAGTTGCTCGCCCGAGCGATTCGGGCGAGGCCGTCCCCTCCACGCAGGCCCAGGGCGCGCCGTCAAGGCAAGCCGAGCCCGCGGCCCCTCCGCCGGCCCGCCCGGCTCCCTCTCCCCCCTCGGCCGGTACTGCCGGCGCCGGCGGTTTCTCGGTTCAGGTCGGGGCGTTCGGCTCGCAGGCCAACGCCAACCTCCTCGCCGACACGCTGCGTCGGGAAGGGTTTCCCGCGCAGGTCACCACCGTCAAGAGCAGCGGGGTACCCTACAAGGTGTGGGTGGGCCCTTACCCGAGCCGGGAGCAGGCTCAGGAGGCGCTCCGCAAGCTCAAGCCGCGCTGGCCGGACGCGTTCATCCCATGAGGGAAGGGCCCGGGCAGGATAGGGCGGTCGGGCTGGTGCGATGAGACCAGCAGAGGACCCCGGTCGGCGCAGCGGTACTGCTCCGGCTGCAACGGGGTGCGGGTTCGAGAGGGGTGGCCCGGCGGAGCAGGGGCGGCGCGGGTCTTACTCGACGCGAAAGCGCGACCTCATCCGCCGGCTGCGGCGGGTCGAGGGCCAGGTGCGGGGCTTGCAGCGGATGGTGGACGAGGAACAGTACTGCGTCGACGTGCTCGTGCAGATCGCCGCGGTCAAAGCAGCCCTCGACAAGGTGGCCATCGCCTTGCTCGAGGAGCACACCCGGGGATGCGTGAGCCGGGCCATCCGGTCCGATCGGGGAGCGGACGATGCCATTTCCGAGCTGATGGACGTGATCATGCGCTTCGTCCGGTGACGCTGCAGCAGGATGGGCAACCAGCGCGTGCGACCTCCTGCGAGGGAGATTGGATGCCCAAATCCGGGATTTCCTGGCGTATCCGGTACTCGCTCCGCAGGAGCGGGCATCACCAGCGAGAATAGTCGCCAGCGAACCCGGACGGGCCTCGGTCGCCAAACCGGCAGGCGGGCGCAAGGGACGCGTCGAGAGAGGGATACGCGGTGATTCGACCCCATCCCCGGGGGCTACGGCTGGGCTGGTTGAGCCTGGTGCTCGTCGTCGGCGCCGTCATCGGCAGCGGCCTCGCGCAGGCGGCTTCCCCGTACGTGCCCGTCCTGGCCCGTTCGGCTTCTCTGGCCTT
Source organism: Limnochorda sp. L945t (assembly GCF_035593305.1). Taxonomy (GTDB): domain Bacteria; phylum Bacillota; class Limnochordia; order Limnochordales; family Geochordaceae; genus Carboxydichorda; species Carboxydichorda subterranea. The sequence continues at coordinate 914,291 of NZ_CP141615.1, forward strand.
GCGGCTCGACCCGCTGAGCCTGGCCGGGGTCCTCACGTTGGGTTTCGACTTCCAGCTGAAGGTCAACCTGGGGACCGCCATCGGGATCGCCGTGGCGGCGTGGCTGTTGAGGGGGCATTAGGGCGCTCGCATCATGGGTCTGGTGCTCGCTTCGACGTCGCCGAGACGGCGGCAGTTGCTGGCGATGGTGGGGGCGCGTTTCGAGGTCGAGGTGCCTGGCGCCGACGAGCGGGAGTACTGCCTGGAGGACCCCGAGCGCCTGGTGATGGCGCTTGCGCGGGCGAAGGCCGAGAGCGTCGCGAGCCGGCGCCCTCGGGATCTCGTCGTAGGGGCCGACACGGTGGTCGTGCTCGACGGCCGGATCCTGGGCAAGCCGGCCGATGGCCGCGAAGCCCGGGAGATGCTCGAAGCCCTATCGGGCCGGACCCACGAGGTCTGGACCGGGGTCGCGCTCGTGCGACGCGAGCCGGAGGCTTGCCGGGTGGAGGCCGAGCGGACCGAGGTGACGTTCCGCTCGCTCGACCCGGACGAGGTGGACCGGTACGTGGCCCTCGGGGAGGGCATGGACAAGGCGGGGGCCTACGCCGTGCAAGGGGTGGGTGGGTTGTTCGTCGAGCGGATCGAGGGTTGCTACTTCAACGTGGTGGGGCTGCCGCTCGCCCGGTTACACACGATGCTTCGCCGGTTGGGCAGCGGCCTGTGGTGAGGCCGGACGGCCGGCGCATGCCGGGTACGCGACCGGCGGGGCCCGGAGCGGCGACGGCCCTCGAGGATGGTCCCTCGTCCCTCAAGCAACGCCCCCCGCAGATGCGGCCCCGGGAGCGGCTGGTCGCTCACGGGCCTTCGGCGCTCTCCGACGCCGAGGTGCTCGCGATCCTGCTGAGGACGGGCCGGCGGGGCGTGAACGCGGTGGCGCTCGCCGAACAGGTGCTGCAAAGCGTCGGAGGGCTGGGAGGGCTGCTCGCAGCGCGGGCTCCGGCGCTGGCCCGGGTGCGAGGCGTGGGCCAGGCGAAGGCGGCCCAGGTACTGGCGGCCGTGGAGCTGGCGCGCCGGATGGCGCGCCACGGACCCGGGGAGCGGGCGCACGTTCGCCAGGCGTCGGACGTGTTCGACCTGCTGGGCGTGGAGATGGGTCGCCTCGACCGGGAGCGGTTCCTGGTGGTCTTGCTCGACGCCCGGCACCAGGTGCTCCGGATCTGCTCCGTCTCCGAGGGGGATTTGAGCCAGGCCCCGGCTCATCCCCGGGAGGTGTTCAAACCGGCCATCGAGCATAGCAGTGCAGCGGTGATTCTGGTGCACAACCACCCGAGCGGGGACCCTTTTCCGAGCGAGGTGGACGTGCGGCTCACCGAGCGGCTGGCTTCTGCAGCGGAGCTGCTGGGGATCGAGGTCGTGGATCACGTCATCATAGGGCACGGTCGCTATTCGAGCCTCCGCGAGTTGGGGCTGATGGCGCAGCGCAGGATGCACGGGCAGTGAGCCGTGCCCTTGCGTGCTCGGGCCCGGGAAAGGAACAAGGCGAGCGATGTTTCACTGGTTCGGGCGAGACATGGGCATCGACCTGGGTACGGCCAATACCCTCGTCTACGTCAAGGGCCGGGGGGTGGTCCTGCAGGAGCCCTCGGTGGTGGCCATCGACCGGGAGACGGGGGATGTCCTGGCCGTCGGAGACGAGGCCAAGCAGATGGTGGGGCGCACCCCGGGCAACGTGGTCGCCGTACGGCCGATGCGGGACGGGGTCATCGCCGATTTCGACGTCACGGAGCGGATGCTCCGTTACTTCATCGAGAAGGCGGGAGGCGGGCGCACCTTCGGCAGGCCGCGGGTCATCGTTTCGGTGCCCTCGGGCGTGACCGAGGTCGAGCGGCGGGCCGTGGTGGATGCCGCGCTCTCGGCAGGAGCGCGGGACGCCCGGCTGATCGAGGAGCCCATGGCCGCGGCCGTGGGCGTGGGGCTCCCCGTGCAGGAGCCGACGGGCAGCATGGTGGTGGACATCGGGGGCGGCACGACCGAGGTGGCAGTCATCTCCCTGGGCGGCATCGTGGCCCAGCGATCCATCCGCATTGCGGGGGACGAGATGGACGAAGCCATCGTCCAGCACGTGCGACGTACGTACAACCTGCTCATCGGAGAGCGGACTGCCGAAGAGGTGAAGAAGGCCATCGGCTCGGCTCACCCGGTCGTGGACGAGCAGACCTACGAGGTGCGCGGCCGGGACCTGGTGACGGGGTTGCCCCGCACGCTCACCCTGACCGGCAAGGAGGTTCGCGAAGCCCTCGGGGAGACCGTCGCCTCTATTGTCGAGGCGGTGCGGGTGACCCTCGAGCGCACGCCTCCGGAGCTGGCCGCCGACATCGTCGACCGGGGCCTGGTGCTGGCGGGCGGCGGCGCGCTCCTCAAGGGCATCGACGCCTTGCTGGCCGAAGCGACGCAGATGCCGGTGCACGTGGCCGACGACCCGTTGACGGCGGTCGTGACCGGGGCCGGCATGGCGCTCGAACACTTCGACAAGATGAGCCGGGTACTCGTCAGCCCCCGCCGGATGTGAGGAGCTTCCACCGGTATGCGGCCCAGGGGCGAAGGGCGACCCCCCACGGAGCGGCGCGCTCGTGGGCTGTGGACGCTGGCGTGGGTCGCAGGGGCCGTGGTGCTCGTCTCCCTGGCCTACGTCACGGCGCAGGTGCGGCCCGAGCGCTCCGCTCCCGAGCGCTGGATGGCGGACGTGTTGGCCGTTCCCAAGGGGTGGGTGGCCCAGGTCGCCGAGGGGATGAGCCGGGCGATGGAGAACCTGGCCCGGCTCGCTTCCCTGCAGCGCGCGTACCGGGACCTGGAGGAGGAAAACCGGGCGCTTCGGCTGCAGCTTTCCCTGTTGAGCGGGGTCGAGGCCGAAAACCGCGAGTTGCGCCGCCAGCTGGGGCTGCCGGAGCTTGGCGGCATGCGGTTGCTGGCGGCGGACGTCATCGACCGCCAGCCCTCTCGCTGGTACGCCCAGATCGTCATCAACCGGGGCAGCGCCGACGGCGTGGCTCCCCAGATGGCGGCGGTGGCGGCGGGAGGGGTCATCGGGCAGGTACAGACCGTGACGGCCCGTACGGCGACCGTGACCCTGATCTCCGATCCCCGGATGGCGCTGGGCGGCCTAGTGGTACGCACGGGTGACCTGGTCCTGGTCGAGGGCACGGGAAGCGGCAGCATGCTCTTGAAAGTACGCTCGCTGACCCCCGATGCCAGCTTCGAGAGTGGCGACCGGATCGTGGCCTCGGGGCTGGGTGGGGTCTACCCGAAAGGCGTGGCGGTCGCCGTGGTCAAGGAGGTGCGCCGGTCCCCCGACCGGATCGGGCTCGAGGGATGGGCGGTGGCCACCGCCAACCTCCACCGGATCCCGTACGCTTACGTGATCATGCCCGGGCCGGGGCGGGAGCAGGCCCCATGAAGCTGCGAAGCGAGCGAGCGGCCCCCGTGCTGGCAGCCCCGAAGGATCGCTGGACGCTGGCGGCGGTGCTCTCCGGAGCGATGGTGCTCGATCTCGTGGTCTGGCCGGTGCTCGCCCCCTTCGGGCAGACGCCTGATACGCTGTTGTCGGTGACCGTGGCGATGGCCATGGTAGGGTGGGGAGGCCCGGCCGTGCTGGCCGCCCTGGCACTGGGGCTGCTCATCGACCTCTCGGGGGGCGTGCTCATCGGGCTGGGGGCGGCGAGCCGGGCGCTGGTGGTGGCGGGGGTGGCGTACGCAGCGCCGCGGGCAGGGGTCGACCGCCTGGGCGTGGCCGTGGCCATGGCCGACGCCGCGGCCGTGGCCGCATGGGGGGTGGCGCAGTTGGGAGCTGCGGCCTTCGGGGTGGACGTGTACGTCACGGCGGCGCAGGTGGTCCAGGTCCTCGTGCATGCGTTGCTCACGGGCGCCGTCTTCGCCGTCGCTTACGCCCTGCTCAACGGGGTGGCCTTACGGGCGCAAAGGCGCCTGCCTGGCCGCCGTCGCGTCACCTTGCCGTGAAGGAGGCCCGGATGGGTGAGGCTCTTGCCCGGAGCGCCTCCTCGTATGCCCGCACATGAGGCGAGCACCGCCGCCCCCGGGCGCCTCGATCGCCTGGCGACGGTGGCGCTGGTCCTCTTCGGGATCCTGTGGGCGCGCCTGTGGTACCTTCAATTGATGCAGGGCGGGCACTTCGCTGCCCTGGCCGAGCGCAATCGCCTGCGAGTGGTGCCGGTGACGGCTCCTCGGGGCCTCCTCTACGACCGTAACGGGCAGGTGCTGGTCCGTAACCGGACCTCCTACACGGCCTCCATCATCCCCGAGGAGATGGCAGACAGCACCGGGGACCAGGGCGAACCGCCCCTCGCCTCCACCCTGGCCGAGTTGCTGCGGGTGCCGAGGCAGACCATCGAGGAGGCGTGGAGAGCCCAGGCCCGCCGGTACAGCTTCGAGCCGGTGCGCATCGCGCGAGACCTGTCGGTGGAGCAGCTGATCGCCCTCGAGGAGCACCGGGCCGTCCTGCCCGGCGTCATGGTGGAGCAGGAGCCGGTGCGGGACTACCTGCGGCATTCTACCGCCGCGCACGTGGTGGGGCAGGTCGCCCCCATCACGCTGGAGGAACTGACGCAGCTCGCAGATGCCGGGTACCGGGGCACGGACCTCATCGGCCGGACCGGGCTGGAGCGGGTCTACGAGTCGTACTTGCGGGGCCAGGACGGGTACCGGCAGATCGAGGTGGACGCCCGGGGACGCTTCCGGCGGCTGGTCGAGGAGAAGCCCCCGGTGCCGGGCATGGACCTCCACCTGACGCTCGACCTCGAGCTCCAGAAGGCGACGGAGACGGCACTGGTCGAGGGCATCCAGGCGGCCGAGGCGCGCCGGCTGCGGGATCCCCGGCTGCGCAGCGGCCGTCCCGTCGAGGCCGGAGCGGCCGTCGCGCTCGACCCCAGGACCGGCGGGATCCTGGCGCTGGCGAGCTTCCCGGCGTTCGATCCGGCCGCCCTGTTGCCGTGGGCGCCGGATCGGGAGCTCTACCTGGAGTTCCTCAACCGGGATCCCAATCATCCCTTCTTCAACCGCGTCACCATGGGCACGTACGCGCCGGGCAGCATCTTCAAGGTGGTCACGGCGACGGCTGCACTGGAAGACCAGCGGTTTGGGCCCGACGAACGCTTCTACGTGGACGGGCACGGCCCGTACGGCAAGACGGACTGGATGTTGCGGGCGGTCCCGAGGATCGCCCCGCCGGGATGGGTCGACCTGGTCGGCGGGTTCGAGTGGTCGAGCAACGACTTCTTCTGGGAGCTGGGAAGGCGGGTCGGCATCGAGCGGCTCGCTTACTGGGCCCGGCGTTTCGGCCTGGGAACGGCGACCGGTGTCGACCTCTACCCCCCTGACCAACCGGGTCTGGTGCCCGACGCAGAGTGGAAGCGCGAGTACTTCCGTTCTGGGCCCGCCTGGCAGCGCTCGTGGTACGAGGCGGAGACGCTGGACATGGCCATCGGGCAGGGTTTCTTGCAGGTGACGCCCTTGCAGATGGCGGTCGTGTACATGGCGGTGGCCAACGGGGGAACGGCCTACCGGCCTCACCTGGTGGCGTCGGTGACCCGCCCGGACGGCACGCCCGTCGTGCAGGTGCAGCCGTCGGTCCTCTTACGCGTGCCGGCCTCGCCACAGACCTGGGCGCTCATTCGAAAGGGTTTGTGGAGCGTGGTCAACGGGCCTCACGGGACGGCACGCGGGCGCTTCGCGGACATCCCCGTGCAGGTGATGGGAAAGACGGGGACCGCCCAGCTGTCGGCAGCGGGCTCCGAGACCAACGCCTGGTTCGCCGCCGTCGCGCCGGCGGATGCCCCGGAGATCGTGGTCGTGGTGCTGGTCGAGAACGGAGGCGGGGGCGCGGGCGTGGCCGCCCCCATTGCCCACGACATCCTCAAGGCCTACTTCGACCGGCGCGCCACGGCGGCCGGGCCATCCGGAGCCGCCCACCCCGGGACATGAGGGGCAGGAAAGCGCGAGGCTTCCCAGAACATCGCCATGCCGGAAGGGATGCCGGGGAGGCAAGGGGAGAACGATGGCGTCGCTCGCTTACGGTCCCCGCCACGACGTCGTGGTGCTGAAGGGTTCCCGGCGAGGGCTTCGGGTGGTTCTCGACGAGGAGGCCCCCCTCGACGAACTGGTGGAGGCCCTGGAACGGAAGTTGCAGGGCGCCGGCCGGTTTTTCGAGGGGGCGTCGGTCTGGATCGAGGCGGGCCAGCGCCGCGGCACGTGGGCCGATTGGTGCCGGGTCGTGGGCGTGCTGACCCGCCGGGGGCTGCAGGTGCGGGAGTGGCAGCTGGTGGAGCCGCCGGAGCCACCGGGCGAGGCGGGGCCCGGCGCCGTGCCGGCCGACGGGCGGGCCGCGGCGCCGGCGGTGAGAGCCGTCGTGGGCTCGGCGGAGCTGGCGCACGAGGTGGCCCTGGCCGGCCTGCGCCCGACCGAGAGCCGCCGGCCCGCTGCGAGCAGCGTCGCCGCCAGCCGTACCCTGCTCGTCCGGCGCACGTTGCGCTCGGGGCAGCGGATCGCCTACGACGGGCACCTCGTCGTAGTGGGTGACGTCAATCCCGGGGCCGAGGTGATCGCCAGCGGGGACATCGTCGTGATGGGCACCCTCCGGGGCGTGGCGCACGCCGGGGCCCGGGGCGACGAAGGGGCGGTCGTGCTGGCGCTGAGGCTCGCCCCGCTGCAGCTGCGCATCGCACACCGGGTGGCGCGCTCGCCCGAGGAGGGGGCCGTCGACCGCGGCCCGGAGGTGGCCTGGATCCGCGAGGGCGTGGTGGAGGTACAACCGTATCCGGCCGCACTGGAGGAGGGCACGTGGGAATGGCAGGGCGCGTCATAGTCATCACCAGCGGCAAGGGGGGCGTGGGCAAGACGACTACCACGGCCAACCTGGGGGTAGCCCTGGCGCAGAACGGGCGGCGGGTCGTGGTGGTCGACGCGGACATCGGCCTGCGCAACCTGGACGTGGTGCTGGGCCTCGAAAACCGGATCGTCTACGACCTGGTCGACGTCGTGGAGGGCAACTGCAAGCTGAAGGCTGCCCTGATCCGGGACAAGCGGACCGAAAACCTGACGCTGTTGCCTGCGGCCCAGACCCGGGGCAAGGACGCGGTCACCCCCGCCCAGATGCGGGATCTCATGGCGCAGCTGCAGGAGGAGTTCGAATACGTCCTGGTCGACTCGCCGGCGGGCATCGACCACGGGTTCCACACGGCGGTGGCGGGTGCGACGGAGGCGATCATCGTCACCACCCCGGAAGTCGCCGCCGTCCGGGACGCCGACCGGGTCATCGGCCTTCTGGAGAGCAAGGAGCTGTACGAGCCGAAGCTGGTCATCAACCGCATCCGGCCGCGGATGGTGCGGCGGGGGGACATGATGGAGGTCGGGGACGTGCTGGAGATCCTGGCCATTCCCCTCATCGGCATCGTTCCCGACGACGAGGAGATCATCGTCACCACCAACCGGGGTGAACCTGCGGTCCTGGACGGGCACTCGCGGGCGGGCCAGGCATTCCGCAACATCGCCCGGCGGCTCGAGGGGCAGGAGGTGCCATTTCTCGAGCTGGAGGACGGCAGCCTGATGGCTCGACTGTTGAAGCTGGTCAGGGGCACGAAGGCGGCGTCGTGAAGGATCGGGGGCCTGGGTGCAGATGGACTGGTGGGCAAGACTGACGGGCCAGCGAAGCTCCAACAGCGCGCAGCTGGCCAGCGAGCGCCTGCAGCTGGTACTCAAATACGACCGGGCGAAGCTGCCCCCGGGGCTGATCGATACGCTCAAGGACGAGCTGCTGGAGGTCATCTCCCGCTACGTCGAGGTCGCCGAAGACGGCATCCAGGTCTCGCTCAGCAGCCCGTCGAGGGGGACCCAGGCCCAGGTCGAGCTGGTTGCCAACGTGCCTATCCGGGGCCCGCGGCGCACGGTCGGCGCGAGGCGATAGGCCGTGTCCCGGCCGGGGAGGGCCGCGCGGCGCTTCTTCGCCCAACTCGACGGGGCTTTGATCGCCTCCGCGCTGGCGCTGGCCGTCATCGGCGCGGTCATGGTCTACTCTGCGACCCGGTCCTGGGTGGTCGGCGACCCCGGCTATTACCTGCGGCGCCAGGCGATCAACCTGCTGGCCGGCCTGATAGGGCTCGTCGCGGCGGTCGCCGTGGATTACCGGCGCCTGCTCCGGGCGAGCGGGGTGCTCTACGGCCTGGGTGCCGCGCTCTTAGTGGCGGTGCTGGTAGCGGGGCGGAGGGTCGCAGGCACGCAGGGATGGCTCCCCCTGGGCCCCTTTGCCGTACAGCCGTCCGAGCTGGCCAAAGTCGCCCTGGTGCTGGTGCTGGCCGAGTACCTGGGCCAGCGCAAGCCCCCTGAGTCGTGGCGGGACCTGGTGGTCCCGATCGGGCTCACCGCCGGCATGGCGGGTCTCGTGCTGGCACAGCCGGACCTGGGGACGGCCGTGGTTTTTGGAGTGATTTTACTGGGGATGCTATATGCGGCACAGACTCCGGCCCGTTACCTGGGATGGATGGCCGGAGCCGCCGTCCTGGCGGCCACCGCCGCGGTGCTGGTGACCTATTTGGGCTGGTTCGAAGTCTTGAAGCCTCACCAGATCCAGCGGCTGACGGTCTTCGTGGATCCGGGGGCTTACCGGCAGGGGGCCGGTTGGAACGTGTCGCAGTCCGTGATCGCCATAGGGTCCGGCAAGCTGTTCGGCCGGGGTCTGTTTTCGGGCCCGCAGACGCAGCTGGCCTTCGTCCCGGCCCGGCACACGGACTTCATTTTCTCGGTGATCGGGGAGGAGCTGGGCTTCTTCGGAGCGGCAGCGGTGCTGGGGCTCTTCTTCGTCCTCATTCGCCGCGGCCTCGCCATTGCCGCGCAGGCGAGGGACAGAGGCGGGGCGCTCCTGGCGGCCGGGGTCGTGGTCATGGTCGGGTTCCACGTGGTCTTCAACGTGGGGATGACGCTGGGGATGGTGCCCGTGATGGGCATTCCCCTGCCGCTGTTGAGCTACGGAGGCAGTCACGGGCTTGCCACGCTCACCGCGCTGGGCATGGTCGCCGGAGTGGGCGCGCGCCGGGTGCCCTGGTAGGGCAGCGGTGGGTTCTCGTCTCATAGACTGGAGGGAGCCGAGCCTGCTCGCGCGAGGGACCGGCCGGCCGGCGTGGAAGGCTGGCAGACAGCCCTGTGATACTCTTTTCGCTGAGTGGCACCCGGGTACGCGTGCATCCTGCCTTCCTCCTGCTTGCCCTCCTGCTGGTGCTGGCGGGGGCGGGGGTGCGGGCGGCCATGCTGTTCGGAGCCGTCCTGGCCCACGAGATGGCCCACGTGGTCTGGGCCCGGCGCCGTGGCGTGCGGGCCCACGAAGTCCAGCTGCACCCTTTCGGCGGGGTCGCGCGGCTCGACGAGGCGGCCCTGGTAGAGCCCGCGGACGAGATCCCGATCATCTTCGCGGGGCCCGCGGCGAGCCTGATGGCGGGGCTCGCCCTCGTGGCCGCTGGGCGGGCTCTTGGGGCAGCCCATGACAGCGTACCATCCGATGGAGGCCCTGCCGGCTTCGCCGTCGCCATGTTGACCCAGTGGGGGTGGGACCACCTCGGCCTGGGCGCCTTCAACCTGCTGCCCGCCTTTCCCCTGGATGGCGGCCGGTTGCTACGGGCGTTGCTCGCCCGGCGGATGGGGTTCCGGCCCGCGACCCGCCAGGTGAGCCTGGCGGGCGAGATCGCAGGGGCCGTCATGGCGATCGTGGCCGCCTGGCAGTTCGCGGTGCGGGGCGAAGGCCTGTGGAGCGCGGTCATGGGTTTGTTCTTGCTGCACGCCGCGCGGGGGGAGCGGCAGCGAGCTTCTGGGAGCTGGGCGTACTACCTGGCCCGCCAGGCAGGGTCGCGCCGGGCGGTGAGCGGGGTGATGGAGGGGCGCATCCTGGTGGCGCCTGGGGCGGCTACGGTGATGCAGGTGGCGGACCGGCTGGTGCCGGACCGGTACCACCTGGTGGTGGTGGCCGACCCCAGCGGCCGGCTCGTGGGACTCACCGACGAGGGGGAGGTGCTGCGGGTGCTGGTGGGGCGAGGTGCCAGCACCCCGGTGGCGAGCCTGCCCGCCCGAAGGCTATAAAGAAAGGGAAGCGACACCGAACGGGTCGGGACCGGCATGGCAGCTTCGGGGCCATCCGAACGCTTTGGGGGTTGAGGTATGAAGGTTAGGAGTTGAACGGGGGAGATGGTACGGGAGATCGTCATCAACGTGGGGCACGGGGAGACGAGGGCAGCGCTGCTCGAGGATCGCCGGCTGATGGAGCTGTTCACGGAGAGGGAGGCTCACGAGCGGGTCGCAGGTAACATCTACAAGGGCCGCGTCGAGAACGTCTTGCCGGGGATGCAGGCCGCCTTCGTCAACATCGGTCTCGAGCGCAACGCTTTTCTCTATTTGGGGGACGCCGTTCCGTATCTCGACGGCCGTAACCATGACCACGGGGGAGAGGGGGCGGAGGACGAGGGGGTCGAGGCGATCCCGCGCCGGGCCTCTCGCCAGCCCAGTCGCTTGCGAGAAGGCCAGGACGTCGTCGTCCAGGTCGTGAAGGAACCCATCGGCACCAAGGGCGCCCGGGTCGTGACCAGCCTCAGCCTGCCGGGCCGCTATCTGGTGCTGATGCCGTTCAACGAGTACGTCGGGATCTCCCGGCGTATCGCCGACGAACAGGAGCGAGACCGCCTGAAGGCCATCGCCCGCAAGATGCGCCCCCGCGGGATGGGCCTCATCGTCAGGACGGTGGCGGAAGGGCACGATGAGGCCGAGCTCCAGCAGGATCTGCGCTTTCTGTTGCGGGTGTGGGATCGGGTCCACCAGCGGGCGAGGAGGGCTCCCGTCCCGTCGATCCTCTACCGGGACCACGACCTCGTGTACCGGCTCGTCCGCGACGTGTTCACCGAGGAGCTTTCGCGCATCGTGATCGACTCTCGCCAGGAGTACCAGAAGATCGTCGACCTGGCGGAGTCGGTGGGGCTTTCGATACGGGATCGGCTGCAGCTCTACCAAGGGGAGCGGCCCATTTTCGACGAGTTCGGCATCGAGCCCCAGATCGAGCGGGCCCTGGACCGGCGGGTATGGCTCGAGTGCGGGGGTTACCTGGTGATCGACCACACCGAGGCGTTCACGGCCATCGACGTCAACACCGGCCGCTACACGGGCACGACCAACCTCGCCGACACGGTCTTGCACACCAACCTCGAGGCAGCCGTCGAGATCGCCCGGCAGCTGCGGCTGCGGGATCTCGGGGGCATCATCCTCATCGACTTCATCGACATGGACCGCAAGGAAGACCAGGAACAGGTCCTCTCCCGGCTCACCGAGGAGCTCAAGAAGGACCGCACCCGCACCCACGTCCTGGGATTCACCCGGCTGGGGCTCGTGGAACTGACGCGCAAGAAGGTGCGGGAGGACCTCTACGCCGTGCTGCAGCGCCCCTGCCCCTATTGCCAGGGTACGGGGCGGGTCCTTTCCGAGGTGACCATGGCTCAAAAGGTGGAACGCCAGATCGCGGACCTGGCCCGCTCGTCGCAGGCCGACGCCATGCTCCTGGCCGTGCATCCCTCGGTGGCCGCGCAGGTCATCGGGGCCGGCGGCGCCAACTTGCGACGGCTGGAGGGGGAGACGGGACGGGTCATCTTCGTGCGGGGCAGCGAGGACGTGCACATGGAAGAGATCCGCGTGCTCTCCCTGGGGAGCCGGGAAGAGGTCGAGGCGCAGGCCATGCCGGTCAAGGAAGGGCAGCTGGTGGACCTGGAGGTCGAGGAGCCCCACGTCAACAACCCCAAGGACGGTATCGCGCGCCTGGAGGGGTACGTGGTCGATATCGAGGGTGGAGGCCGCCACGTCGGCCGGCGCCTCAAGGTGGAAATCACCAAAGTCTTTCGGACCTATGCCAAGGGCCGGGTCGTCTCGCAGGTAGAGGATCGGGTGCGTTGAGGCTTTGACGGCCCATGCGACGGATGTTACAATCGCACAGTGCATGGTACGAAGGTGCGAGCGGTCGAAGGGTGAGGACAACGTGGCAGACTACGCCGTCGTCGAACTGGGAGGGCGACAGTACCGGGTGAGTCCCGGCGACCTCATCACGGTGGAGCGGATCGCAGCCAACGTCGGCGACGAGGTCCCGGTGGAGCGGGTGCTGATGGTGCGGCAGGGCGAGCGCACCATCGTGGGGCGCCCGACGGTAGAAGGCGCTCGGGCCACGGCCCGGGTGGTGGAGCATGGCCGGGGGCGCAAGGTGCTGGTGTTCAAGTACAAGCCGAAGGTCAACTACCGGCGCCGCCGGGGGCACCGGCAGCCGTTCACGCGGCTGGAGATCCGGAGCATCGAGGGGCCCGCGACGTGAGGCCGGCCGGCGACCGCCCATGTTGACGGTGGAGGTCTGCCGGCAAACCTCCGGTGCGATCACGGGTCTCCGGGCGAGCGGGCATGCCGGTTGGGGGCCTTACGGAAAGGACATCGTGTGTGCGGCAGCATCGGCCATCGTGCAGACGGCCGCGCTGGCCGCCGTGCGGTACCTGGGCGAGCGGGCCCACCTGGAGGCCGGAGAGGGGCTCGTCGCCCTGGCGGTGACGAGCGAGCCGCCAGCAGGTGGCGACGGCGCCATGGCGTGGGTGAAGGCCCAGGCGGCGCTGGAGGCGGCCCTGTGGGGGCTCGACGAGATCGTCAAGCAGTACCCGAAGCACGTACGCATCGTGGAACGAGGGGAAGATGGGGGTGAACGACGAGATGGCCAACACCGTCATGGGTGAACGACGGGTGGACGGTGAGCCCGTCTTGTTCATGGATCTGCAGCGCTTCGCGCACAAGAAGGGTGTCGGCAGCTCTCGCAACGGGCGGGACAGCCAGCCCAAGTACCTGGGCGTCAAGCGTTCGGACGGGCAGATGGTCAAGGCCGGCAACATCATCGTGCGCCAGCGGGGCACCCGGCTGCGCCCGGGGCCCAACGTGGGCATGGGGCGGGACCACACCCTGTACGCCCTCGTGGATGGGTGGGTCTCCTTCGAGTCCAGGGGCGGCGCTCGCGTCGTGGCGGTGCGATCGAGCGCCGGCGGGGCCACGGTGACGGCCTGAACGCTGTGCTCGCGGTCAGATCCGGGGACGGCAAGGCCCCTTGCGCGGGGCGGCCTTCTCCTGCGACGGGGGAAGGACGCGGCCGCGGCGAGGGGCCTTGGTGTCCGGGCACGGAGGCGGTAGGGTGGAGTCTGCGCGGCTTCGGGAGGCTCCTCTGGTCGACCGGGTCGTCGTCGAGGTGCAGGCGGGAGACGGCGGGAGCGGGATCATTAGCTTCCGGCGGGAGAAGTACGTCCCGCGCGGCGGCCCGGACGGCGGAGACGGGGGCCGAGGCGGCCACGTCTACCTGCAGGCCGATCCGCAGCTCTTCACCCTGGCCGACTTCCGCTTCCGTCGCCGTTTTCGAGCCGGCAGGGGGCACCACGGCAGCGGCGCCAACAAGAAGGGGGCCGACGGCGAGGACCTGGTCGTCCGGGTGCCGGTTGGCTGCGTCGTTTACGACGACGAGACGGGAGAAATGCTGGCCGATCTGGTGGAGCCGGGACAAACGGTGCGGGTCGCCCGGGGCGGCCGCGGCGGCCGCGGCAACGCCCGTTTCGTCAACCCCGTGCGCCGCGCCCCTCGGATCGCGGAGCGGGGGGACCCCGGGGAGCACCGGAGGATCCGGTTGGAGTTGAAGCTGCTGGCCGACGTGGGCCTCGTGGGGTTGCCCAACGCCGGCAAGTCAAGCCTGCTCGCGGCGAGCTCGCGGGCCCGCCCCAAGATCGCGGCCTATCCCTTCACCACGTTGTCGCCCAACCTGGGCCTGGTGCGCCTGGGGCCCAACGAGAGCTTCGTGATGGCCGACATCCCGGGCATCATCGAGGGAGCTCACCGGGGACTGGGCCTGGGGCTTGCCTTCCTGCGCCACGTGGAGCGCACCCGCCTCCTGATCCTGGTGGTGGACACGAGCGCCCAGGACGGCACGGACCCCGTGGAAGCTCTCCACGTCACCCGCCGCGAGCTCGAGCAGTACGACGCGGCGCTGCTGGCCCGGCCCATGCTCGTCGCAGCCAACAAGATGGACCTGCCGGAGGCTCACGGCCGTTTGCCCGTGCTGGAGCAGGCATGCAGGAGCCTGGGCCTGGAGGTTTGGCCCATCAGCGCAGCGACCGGCCAGGGCGTGGATGCCCTCCTCTTCCGGGCGTTCCAGGAGCTGCGCCAGGCGGTGGCCCGAGAGCAACCGGCGCGGGCCGCTGGCGCTGGCCCGAAGGAGCGGCCGGCCGTCCGGGTCGCCGGCCGGTTGCGGGAGGCGCGCAAGGTCGAGGTGCTCCGGCAGGACGGAGGATTCGTGGTGCGCTCGCCGTGGCTCGAGCGGCTGGCCGCGCGTCTGGACCTGGAGGGCCAGCCCGATGCGCGGGCCTACCTGTACGAGATCCTCCAGCGCTCGCGGGTGCTCGACCGTCTGCGTTCGCAAGGAGCCAAGCCCGGCGATCCCGTACGGGTTGGCATCCATACCCTGCCGTTCAGGGAATGAGTGAAGGAATGGCACATGGCGGCACGAAATAGTGCGCTCGGTAGTGGGTCTCGGACGTGACAGCCAGGAGCATCGTCGAGTGACCGACGCCAGGGGTCTGGGGCCGTGGGTGCGCGGCGCCCGCCGCGTGGTGCTGAAGATCGGCAGCAGCAGCGTCTCGGATGGACGCGGGGCTCCCCGGCTGGAGCTACTGGGGGCCGTCTGCCGCGAGGTCGATGCGTTGTTCCAGGGCCCGCCCCGCCGCCAGGTGGTGCTGGTCAGTTCGGGGGCGATTGCTCTCGGCTGGCCCCGCCTCGGGCTCAAACGCCGCCCCAGCTCCCTCCCGGAGAAGCAGGCAGCTGCCGCCGTGGGCCAGGGCGTGCTCGTCGGCGTGTACGAAACGCTGCTGGCCGAGCAGGGCCGCACGTGTGCCCAGGTGCTGCTCACCGCGGACGATTTGCGGGATCGCAAGCGCTTCACCCATGCCTACCGCACGATGGAGACACTGCTCGGGCGCGGCGTGATCCCCATCGTCAACGAAAACGACACCGTGGCCGTCGACGAGATCCGCGTCGGAGACAACGACCGGCTCGCGGCCATGGTGGCCGTCCTGGTGGAGGCCGATCTGCTCGTCATCCTCTCCGACGTCGACGGGTTGTACTCGGGCGACCCGCGGCGCGACCCGCAGGCCCGCCGGATCCCGGCGGTCGCCTTCGGCGACGCGCTCGACGGGCTGGTGAGCCGCCGCGCTTCAGGAGGCCCGATGGGGACGGGCGGCGTGGCCACCAAGCTGCAGGCGGCCCGCATGGCGGGTGCCGCGGGGATTCCGACCGTGCTGGCCCGAGCGGAGCCCGGTGTGGTCGAGCGCCTTTTCTCCGGCGCGGCGGTCGGCACGTTCTTCGAGCCTGCTCCCGAGGTGCTGCGGGGCAAGAAGCGGTGGCTCGCCTTCTATCCGCGTTCCACGGGTGCCGTGGTCATCGACGACGGGGCTGCTCAGGCGCTGGTGCGCCAGGGAAGGAGCCTCCTGGCGAGCGGCGTGGTGGAAGTGGTGGGGGAGTTCCCTGCCGGCGCGGTGGTGAGCGTGACGGACCCCGGTGGCCAGGAGGTCGGGCGAGGCATCGTGAGGTTCTCGAGCGACGAGCTTCGCCGCGCCAGGGGTCGCCACTCCACGGAGCTCGCCGCCGTGGTGAGCCGCGTGCGCACCTCCTGGGAGGTCGTGCATCGTGACGAGTTCGTGGCCGTGGCGGGCGGCGAAGCCCGGGAGAAGGGGGCCTGAGCTTCGATGAGCCTCCCGTCTCCTGCCCTTGACCGGCGGACGTCTGGGGAGGAGAGCGAGCCGTCGCCCGAAGAGACCGTGCGCCGGCTCGCTTCCGGCGCCCGGCAGGCGGCCCGGCTTCTTGCCCGGATGGAGTCGAAGGCCCGGGATCGGGCTTTGCTTGCAATGGCGGCCGCCCTGCGCCGGCACGCCGCGGCCATCTTGCAGGCCAACCGCGACGACGTGGAGCGAGCCAGGGCGGCCGGCTTGCGCGCGGCGCTCGTCGACCGGCTGTTGCTCGACGAGGTCCGGCTGGAGCGGGTGGCGAGGGGCATCGAGCAGGTGGCGGCGCTCGAAGACCCTCTGGCACGGGCCGTCCGCTCGTGGCGGCGGCCCAACGGGTTGGAGATCACGGAGATCCGGGTGCCCCTGGGGGTGATCGGGGTCATCTACGAGTCGCGGCCCGACGTCACCGCCGACGCGGCGGCCCTTTGCATCAAGTCGGCCAACGCGGTCGTCCTGCGGGGCGGTTCGGAGGCGCTCGAGACCTCCCTGGCCATCGGCCGCGTGCTGGCGGAGGCGGCTCAGGGCGAAGGAGTGCCGGAAGGGGCCATCGCCGTGGTGCCGACAGCGGATCGCCGGGCCGCGGTGGCCTTGATGCATGCCCGGGGATGGATCGATCTGCTGATCCCGCGGGGAGGGCCCGAGTTGATCCGCACGGTGGTGGAGCAGGCATCCGTGCCTGTCATCGAGACGGGCGCGGGCAACTGCCATATCTACCTGGACGCCTCGGCCCCCTACGAGATGGCGGAACGGATCGTCCTCAACGCCAAGATCCAGCGCCCCACGGTCTGCAACGCCGTGGAGACGCTGCTGGTCCACCGCGACGTGGCGGCCCGGGGCGACCTCGCCCGGCTGGGTGCCCGTCTGCGGGAGCTGGGCGTCGAGATCCGGGGGTGCCCGGCCACCCGTGAGGTCATTCCCGAGGCGGTGCCGGCCACTGAGACCGACTGGGCCACGGAGTACCTGGACCTGATCCTGGCGGTGCGGGTCGTGGAGAGCCTGGACGAGGCGCTCGAGCACATCGCCCGGTATTCCACGGGGCACTCGGAGGCCATCGTGACGCAGGATCTGGCGGCAGCGCGCCGGTTCGTGCGGGAGGTCGACAGCGCGGCGGTGTACGTCAACGCCTCGACCCGGTTCACGGACGGCAGCGAGTTTGGATTCGGCGCGGAGATCGGCATCAGCACGCAAAAGCTCCACGCCCGGGGCCCCATGGGGCTGGAGGCGCTCACGACGACGCGGTTCGTAGTCTTCGGGGACGGGCAGGTACGCGAGTGAGTATCCGCATCGGGCTGATGGGAGGCACCTTCGACCCTATCCATTACGGGCACCTGGTGACCGCCGAGGGGGCGCGGGTGGAGTTCGGGCTGGAGCGGGTCTGGTTCGTGCCGTCCGGATGGCCGCCGCACAAGAGCGCCATGGACGTGACCCCCGCCGAACACCGGTACCTGATGACAGTGCTGGCGACACTCAGCAACCCTTACTTCGAGGTTTCCCGTCTGGACATCGACCGGCCGGGGCCGAGCTACACGGTGGACACCGTGGAGCAGGCGCGACACGGCCTGCCGCCCGATGCCGAACTGTACTTCATCACGGGAGCCGACGCCATCCTGGAGATCCTGACCTGGAAGCAACCGGAACGGCTCCTGGAGCGGTGTCACCTCATCGCAGCCACGCGACCGGGCTACGACCTCGAGCGGCTGGAGTCGACACTGGGCGAGCTCTTCCGTCGTTTCCGGCACCGCATCGCCGTCGTGCAGGTGCCCGGGCTTTCCATTTCCTCGTCCGACATCCGGCAGCGGGTGCGCAGGGGCCAGCCCATCCGCTACCTGGTACCGGAGCCGGTGGTCGACTACATCTACAAGCACCGGCTGTACCAAGCGCCGACGGGGAGGGAGGTTGTGGCGGGAGGTCATCGCATGGCCCAAATACCCGGGGGAACAGAATAGAAAGCGCAGTGGCTCCTAGAAGCGTCCGGGACACATCGAGGCCGCCATGGCCCGGGCGAAGCTTCCCACTCGAGCGGCCGCAAGGGACCCGAGGTGATCAGTTTCATGGCCAAGACATTGTATGTCGGCAACCTGCCCTGGCAGACTACCGAAGAGGAGCTCCGAGGTACGTTTGCCCAGTACACCCAGGTGATTTCCGCCCGCATCATCACGGACCGGGTCACCGGGCGTTCCAGGGGGTTCGGGTTCGTGGAGGTGCCCGACGAGGACGTAGAAAAGGTGGTGCAGGCCCTCAACGGCACCCAGCTGGGCGGCCGGGAGATCGTCGTCAACGAGGCTCGACCGAGGGCCGAGCGCGAGTAGCCCGAGCTGACCTGCACTAGCCTCCTCCGGCGCCCGCTGCGGCGCGGCACGGAGGGCCGTGGCGGGCGGTCCGTCGCCGTGGTATGGTTAGGCGGACCGCCCTTTCGTTGGAGCGAGGAGTGTGGCGAGAAAAGGGTATGCAGGTGGGGTGGAGCACCGCCGAGCGCAGCGTGCGCGCCATGATGGCGGCGAAGCGCTGGCGGCATGTGGCAGGGGTCGTCGAGACGGCCCGAGAGCTTGCCGCGCTCAACGGGGTTGACGTAGAGGCGGCGGCCCTGGCGGGATTGCTGCACGATGCGGCGAGGGACTGGGATCGCGAGCGCCTGCGGCAGGCGGCGCTCGAGTGGGACGGGGCGCTGGACCCCATCGAATGGGAAGCGGCCGAGCTTCTCCATGGGCCGGCGGCTGCCAGCTGGGCCCGCAGGGAGCTGGGCGTCGAGGATCGGGAGGTCCTGGCGGCCGTACGCTTCCATACGACCGGACGGCCAGAGCCTTCTCCGATCGAAATGGTCTTGGTGGTCGCGGACTATAGCGAGCCGTCCCGGGAGTTTTCGGAAGCGGTGCACATTCGCGAGGTGGCCCGCCACGATCTGTTGAAGGCGTACCGGTTGAGCCTGGATGCCCGGCTCCGTTATCTGCTCGATACCGGCAAGGTGATGCACCCGAGGACGGTCGCGGCCCGCAATTGGGCTCTTCTGGCAAGGGCGGGAGACCGCCATGATTGACCGTCCCGATCTCTACCTGAGCCACGATCTTCGCACCAGGCAGGCCCGGCCGGGGCGCCGGCGCCGACGGCTGTGGTGGCTCCTGGGCGCGGGGTTCTTGAGCCTCGTCGTCTCCGTGCTGGTCACCTTCTTCCGGGGGCCGGGCTGGCTGGCCGGTATGGTGGAAAGCCCGTTGCGCTCGGGGCTGGCCTCGGACGGTTACCTGTCGGCCGTCGTGGTCGGCACCGACGACCGGGCTCACGATCCGGGCAGGACCGACACCATCATGGTGGTCAGCTTCAGCCTGCGGGACGGGAAACTCGGCATCGTCTCCATCCCCAGGGACACCCGGGTGCGGCTGCCCGGCGGCTCTTACAACAAGGTCAACATGGTGTTCACGGCCTACGGGCCGCGCACCCTCATGCGGACGCTGTCCGACCTCCTGGGCGTGCCCGTCGACGGATACGTGCGGGTGGACTTCCAGACCTTCGAGCACGTGATCGACACGCTGGGCGGGGTGGAGGTCGACGTGCCCCGCCGCATGCACTACGTGGACCGGGCGCAGGGGCTCGTCATCGACCTGCAGCCCGGGCGCCAGCGCCTCAACGGCAAGCAGGCGCTGGAGTTCGTGCGCTACCGGGCCGATGGGCTCGGCGACATCTCGTACGATCCGGGCACCGGGCAGTACTACGGGCGGATCGAGCGGCAACAGCAGTTCATCCGGGCGCTTGCCAGCACGGTGCTCCAGCCCCGTACCCTGGCGCGCTTGCCGCGGCTGGTGCGCCAGGCGTACGGCATGGTCGAGACCGATCTTTCCATGGATCTGGCTCTTGCCGCATCCTCGTGGCTGATGCGTCACCGCCGGCTGCAAATCGAAACGTCGGTGCTGCCGGGGATGCCGGGTACCGTCGCCGGCGCCAGCTACTGGCTGCCTGACCGCGACCGTGCCCGGCAGGTGGCGAGCGAGGTGCTCCAGCCGCCGGGCGCAGAGCTCGGGCCCGTCGCCGTGCTCAACGCCAACGGCGTGGGGGGTTCGGCGGCGAGGGTCGCCCAGCTGCTCGAGGCGCGGGGGATCCGCGTGGCGCGCGTCGAAAACGCGAAGCGCTTCGGGTTGGATACCACCCGGGTGGTGGTGCTGGACCCCGCGGCCGGAGACCTCGCGGATCGCATCGCCACGCTGTTGAGCTCCCGGGGTCCGGAACAGGAAGGCCCGCTGGTGCGGCCGTGGCTCGGCAGCCGCCCCGCAGAGCCGGTGGTGGTCTTGGTGGGGCGGGATCTGGCCGAGAGGCCGGTCGTCGACCGTCCGGGCCTGCCGGCAGGAGGTGAACGCGCTGGGAGCCGAGACACTCGCACGGCTGGCCGCCCTCGCGGCTGACGAACGCAAGGCCAAGGATACCATCATCCTCGACCTGCGCGAGCTCAGTCCGGTGGCCGATTTCTTCGTGTTGACCAGCGGCGAGTCGACCCCCCAGGTACGGGCCATCGCCGACTACGTGGAGCGCAAGCTCGACGAGGCAGGGGCCCCCGTTCCCCGGAGAGAAGGCGCGAACGGCGCGCGCTGGATTCTCCTGGACTACGGTGCGGTGGTCGTTCACGTCTTTCACCACGCCGACCGGGAATTCTACCGGCTCGAAGCGCTGTGGGACAAGGCGCCGCAGATCAGCGTGGGGCCGTAGCGACGCCGATGGCGGGAGGCGAGTCGCGAGGAGGCGCGCGCAAGGCGGCGCTCCCACAGGCGCGTCCGAGGTCGTCTCGTTGCGTTCGCTTGACCGGTCGGGGACGCGCCGTTATAATCAAGGGCGACCCGCCGTGGGGCCGTAGCTCAGCTGGGAGAGCGCGTGAATGGCATTCACGAGGTCGGCGGTTCGATCCCGCTCGGCTCCACCACTTCCTCGAGGTGGGTCTTTTCTTACAAGTGGATAGGCGGCAATGACGGGGAGCAGTAGCGACCGGTAGCCGGGTCCGGCAAGAGAGAGCCGCCGGTGGTGCGAGGCGGTGCCGCCCGGGTCGCCAACTCGCCCCGGAGCTTCCCGGGCGATCGGCCCCCTGGGCCGGGTAGTCCGGGACGGGCGGCCCGTCCTGCGAGGGGACGGCGGGCTCCGTTACAGCCACAGGAGAGGATCCGGGAAGGGCGACACATTCCCGGGTCAAATAGAGTGGTACCGCGGAAGGTGGGCGCCTTTCGCCTCTAGGGGGCGAAAGGCGCCTTTTCGTTTCCGCCAGGTTGTTTCGGGGAGGGCTTCGACCGATGGCGACGACGCAGATCCGGCGCGAAGTGGCCGGAAGCGGGGCTCAGGAGTACGACCCGAGGTCCATCGAGCCTTACTGGCAGAAGCGCTGGGAAAGCCGGCGCCAGTACGAGGCGACCGGGGCAGGGGATCGACCCAAGTACTACGCCCTGGGCATGTTTCCTTACCCCTCGGGCCGGCTCCACATGGGGCACCTGCGTAATTACACCCTGGTGGACGTGGTGGCCCGCTTCACCCGGATGAGGGGGTACCACGTCCTCAACCCTATGGGTTGGGACGCCTTCGGCCTGCCCGCAGAGAACGCCGCCATCAAGCATGGGCAGCACCCGGCCGACTGGACGTACGCCAACATCGCGGTGATGCGCGACCAGCTCAAGCGCCTCGGGATCAGCTACGACTGGAGCCGAGAGCTGGCCACGTCCGACCCCGAGTACTACCGGTGGACCCAGTGGCTGTTCTTGCTGATGTACCGCAAGGGGCTCGCCTACCGGGCGGATGCCCGGGTCAACTGGTGCCCGCGCTGCCAGACGGTCCTGGCCAACGAGCAGGTGGTCGATGGGGAGTGCTGGCGCTGCGGCACCAAGGTGGAGCAGCGGCGCCTGCGCCAGTGGTTTTTCCGGATCACGGCGTACGCCGATCGGCTGCTCGACGACCTCGACGCCCTGAAGGATTGGCCCGAGCGGGTCAAGGTGATGCAGCGCAACTGGATCGGCCGCAGCGAGGGGGCCGAGGTCCACTTCCGGGTGCAGGAGACGGGCGACGACCTCCCGGTCTTCACGACCCGGCCGGATACGCTGTTCGGTGTCACGTACCTGGTGCTGTCGGCGCAGCACCCGTTGGCGGGTCGGCTCGTGGCCGGCACGGCCTATGAGGACGAAGTGCGCCACATGGCCGAAGGTATGGCCCTGCGGGAGCAGGAGCTGGCCGAGACGGAGAAGGTAGGCGTACCCACGCCGGCCCACGCCGTCCATCCGCTCACCGGCGAGCCGGTGCCCATCTGGATCGGCAACTACGTGGTCATGGAGTACGGCACCGGTGCCGTCATGGGCGTACCGGCCCATGACGAGCGCGACTTCGAGTTCGCCCGCAAGTACGGGCTGCCCATACGGGTGGTGATCCAGGGGCCCGGCGTGCCGTTGGACGGTTCGCAGCTCCAGGCGGCCTACGTGGAGCCCGGTGTGATGGTTCACTCGGGGCCCTTCGACGGGCTGCCGAGCGAGGAGGGCAAGCGGGCCATCGTCCGGGAGCTGGAGCGCAGGGGTGCGGGCAGAGCCACCGTCCAGTACCGGCTGCGCGACTGGCTCATCAGCCGCCAGCGCTACTGGGGGGTGCCCATCCCCATCGTTTACTGCGACAGGTGCGGGGAGCAGCCGGTGCCCGAGTCCGAGTTGCCGGTGATGTTGCCCCGGGAGGTGGACTTCGCCCCGGAGGGCCGGGCGCCCCTGGCCACGTCGGAGGCGTTCGTCGAGGCCACCTGCCCGCGCTGCGGCGGGCGGGCGCGCCGGGAGACGGATACCATGGACACGTTCGTGGACTCGTCCTGGTATTTCCTGCGCTTCTGCTCGCCGAGGGAGCAGCAGGCGCCCTTCGACCGGGAGGCAGTCCGCTACTGGATGCCCGTTGACCAGTACATCGGCGGGATCGAGCACGCGGTGCTGCACCTGTTGTACTCCCGATTCTTCACCAAGGTGCTTTACGACGAGGGGTGGGTGCCGACTCCGGAGCCCTTTGCCCGGTTGTTCACCCAGGGCATGGTGACGTTGGGCGGGGCCGCCATGAGCAAGTCTCGGGGCAATGTGGTGGACCCGGACGAGGTCGTGGGGCGTTACGGCGCCGACACGGCGCGCCTTTTCATCCTGTTCGCGGCGCCGCCGGAGCGGGACCTGGAGTGGAGCACCTCGGGCGTCGAGGGTGCGCTGCGGTTCTTGCAGCGTTTCTGGAGGCTGGTGCAGGAGTACGCGGCGCCGGACGGGTTGCTGTCGGGAAGCGGGGAGAGCGAAGACGGCAGGCCGCTGGGGCCCGACGAACGGGCGCTGCGGCGAGCGGTGCACCAGGCCGTGCGCAAGGTGACGGAGGACTGTTCGGAGCGCTTCGCGTTCAACACGGCCATCGCCGCCCTGATGGAGGCCGTCAACGCGTTCTACCGGTACAAGGAGCGCCCGCAGGCCACGCCGCACCCGAAGGTGGTCCGGGAGTCTCTGGAGCTGTTGACGCTGTGCATGGCGCCGTTCGTCCCTCACCTGGCCGAGGAGTCGTGGGCGCGGCTCGGCCACGGCGAGAGCGTGCACGAGCAGCCGTGGCCGGCGTACGACCCCAAGGCCCTGGAGGTGGACCGGATCACGGTCGCCGTTCAGGTCAACGGCAAGGTCCGCGACCGCATCGAGGTGGCTGCCGATGCCGACGAGCAAGCGCTACGGGAGGCGGCACTGGCCTCCGAGCGGGTGCGCAAGGAGACGGCCGGGCGCGCCATCCGGCAGGTGATCGTCGTGCCCGGCAAGCTGGTGAGCGTCGTGACCGAGCGGGGCTGAGACCCGGCGGCCCCCGCATGACAGGAGCAGGCCCCCGGCAGACTAAGCCCGGGGGCCTGCTCTTCGATGAACTTCGTGCTCCAGTGGTTCTGGATCGCTATCCTCGTCCTCTCCTTGTGGCCGCTGCTGCGCCAGCAGCAGGTGGAAAGGATGCGGCTGCGGCTCATGCGCCGTATCCAGGCCGCCCGGGGGAGCCGCCTCATCACCCTCATCCACCGCCAGGAAGCGTGGGGGCTCTTGGGGCTGATCGGGCGGAGGTTCATCACGATCGAGGACTCGGAGAAAGTGCTGCGGGCCATTCGCACCACCCCGCCGGACGTGCCGATCGACCTCATCCTGCATACCCCCGGCGGGCTGGTACTGGCGGCCGAACAGATCGCCCAGGCGCTGCGCCGCCACCCGGCGAGGGTGAGCGTCTACGTGCCCCACTACGCCATGTCCGGGGGAACGCTGGTGGCCCTGGCGGCCGACGAGATCTGGATGGACGAGAACGCCGTGCTGGGGCCGGTCGACCCTCAACTGGGGCAGTGGCCGGCGGCCTCGATCGTGCGGGCCGTAGAACAAAAGGACCGCAACCGCGTCGACGACGAGACGCTGATCATGGCGGATCTGGCCCGCAAGGCGCTGCAGCAGGTGCGCGACTTCGTCCAGGAGCTCTTGCGGGATCATCTCGATGAGGCCCGGGCCGCCGAGGTGGCCGACCGGCTGACCCAGGGCCACTGGACGCACGACTACCCGCTGGAGTGCCGGAGACTCCAGGAGTGGGGCCTGCCGGTGCGGTGCGGGTTGCCGCCCGAGATGTACGCCCTCATGGACCTCTACCCGCAGGCTCCCGAGCGCCGGCCCTCGGTGCAGTACGTACCGCTGCCCGCACCTGCAGGGAGGCTTCGGCTACGGGGCGCACCCGGGGCGGACGACGACCGGTGAGGCGACAAGGGAAAGAGAGGAGCCATGGCCAATGAGTTAGTCAGGGTAACGATAGTAGAGCTAAAAGGAGGGCGAGTCGTGCAGCGCATGACGCCTCGCAGGTGGCTGCGCCTGGGATTGCGCGTGAAGCGGGCCG
The DNA here is from genome assembly GCF_035593305.1 of Limnochorda sp. L945t. GTDB lineage: Bacteria > Bacillota > Limnochordia > Limnochordales > Geochordaceae > Carboxydichorda > Carboxydichorda subterranea. The sequence goes on from NZ_CP141615.1 coordinate 938,998, forward strand.
GCCGGGTGGCCGCCGGGCGGCACCTGGCCCTGGTCGCAGCGGCCGCCGCGCTCTTTGCCACGGGATACCGGCTGGGTACCGACCTGGGCCCGCCCGTCGTGTTACGGCCCGTGAGCGTGGCCGCCTCGCAGGCCGGGCAGGAGGAGTCCCGGGCGGGCGAGCCGTCCCGGGAGGGGGCAGTGCTGGCAGCCGAACGGGAGCCCGGGGAGAGCGCCCCGGCCGCTACCTGCCATCTTCCTCCGGGCCACCCCCCGGTGCCGGGGGCTGTCGAGGCGGCTCGAGGCGCGCCTGTTACGCCCACAGGGGCGCGGCAGGCACCCGGCAGGGGACCCGGGTCCCCAGCGTCGAGGGGCGGGACGGTCGACATCAACACGGCATCCCCGGAGGAGCTGGACGAGCTGCCCGGCATCGGACCTGCACTGGCGGAGCGGATCGTCCGTTTCCGAACAGAGCACGGGCCCTTTCGCTCCGTGGACGATCTCGTGGAGGTCCCCGGGATCGGGCCCAAGACGCTCGAACGCCTGGCCGGCCGGATCGTGGCCGGAAAGCCGTGAGGCGCGGCCATGGCCGGGCTGCTCTCCAAGGCGGGCGCCGTGGCCTGGGCTTTCGCTCTGGGAAGCGCCGTGGCGGCCACCGCCGACCCGGGGCAGGCCGAGGTGGTCGCATGGGCCTGCGCGGCGTACGGAGCGGCGCTGGCCGGATCGGCGGCAGCCCGGGCGTGGGGCCGTGTGAGGGCCTCCATGGACGTGGGCGGGACGAAGAGGCCCTGGAGACAGGCGAGGGTGTGGCCGCCGGCTCCGTCCGCGATCCCGGGCCGGCTGGTCCGGGAGAAGAGCGGCCGGAGCCGGGGGGCGTGGCCCGGCGGAACGCACCCCGCCCGCTGGAAGGCTGTCGGCAGTGCGCTGGTCGCGGGGCTGCTGGTGGGCACGTGGCAGATGGACAGGTGGCAGCAGGCGGTGGCGCCTTTCGAGCCCGGGCAGGTGGCGTGGGTGCAGGGGACCGTGGTCGCGGTAGAAACGGCATGGTACACGCCGGTCCTGATCCTGGGCGCCGGCCGCTGGTGCGACGAAGGCGTCCCAGAGGGGCCCGGCTCGTGTCGATGGCGTCCCCTGCCCGCAGCGGTGCGGGTGCGCTTGCCGGCCGGCGACAGCCTGGCCAGGGCGATCGCGAGGGGCGATGCGATCGGAGCCCGGGGACTGGTGAGCGTGCCGGACGAGGCCCCCTTTCCGGGGGCGTTCTCCCCCAGGCAATACTGGCGTGCCCGGGGGGTGGCGCTGGAGTTGCGGGTCAAGGACCGCCGGCGGTGGTACGCCCGGCCACGGGAGCGCCACCTTCCCGCCGCCACTCGGATCGCAGTCTGGGCCGGGGAGCGATCCGATGCGCTGCAGCGCCGGTTGACGGAGCGCTTCGGTGCGTCGCCGGCTGCAGCATGGATGCGGGCGATCGCCCTCGGGCAACGAGAAGCCCTCACCGGGCAACAGCGGGAGTCCCTGCAGGCTTCGGGCCTGGCCCACTTGCTCTCCGTGTCGGGGGTACACGTGAGCCTGCTGGCCGGCCCGGTCTTGCTCTTCTTCCGGCGGGCGGCGGGGGCGAGACGCCTCCCGGTCAGGGCCGGGGTGGCCGCGGTGGCGATCGCGAGTGGGTGGGCGTACGCCCTGCTGACAGGGCTGGAAGCGCCGGCTGTGCGGTCGACCTTGATGCAGAGCCTGGCCGGCGCCGCCTGGGTGATCGGGGGCAGGCTCCGGCTGCTCGATAGCCTGGGTTATGCGGCGGGCCTGCAGCTGCTGATGGGCGGGCCGTGGCAAGCCGCCGACCAGGGTTTTCTCATGTCGTACGCCGCGACGGCGGGCATCGGCCTGTGGGCCCAGGCCGGCCTCGACGCTCCGGTGCGGCGTCTTGACGGCCGTCTTCGCGCACCTCTGCGAGCCTTTCAGGAGATGGGGGTGCGCCTCTCGAGATCCGCGGCCGTCTCGGTGGCGGCCTGGGCCTCGGTAGCTCCCCTGGTGGCCCTCTTCATCGGCCGGGTCTCCGCCGTGGGTGCGTGGACCAGCATCCCGGCAGCGCCCCTGAGCGGAGCCCTCATCTGGGCCACCCTCGCCGGCCTGGTGGTGCCGGCCCCGCTCGTCGGCCCGGTCGAACGGGTAGCGTCCGTGGCTGCGTCGGGACTCGAGTGGCTAGCCTGGCAGGGCCAGGCGCTGGAGGGGGCGTGGGCTTCCCACCCGGGCCCGTGGGCCTGGGCGGTGGCCGCCGCAGCTGTCTGGGGAGCGCTCGTGGGGCGCCTGCAACGAGAGCGGGGCAGGTCGCCCACGCCGGTACCGGCGTGGGCCGCCGGTGCAGCGTGCTTGGCCGCGCTGGCATGGCCCTGGGGATGGTCTCAGGGCGGGGCGGTGGTGGCTGCCGGGCGAGCGGGGACGCACGGCTGGTTCATGGCGGCCCGCGGAGGGGATGGTTCCGTATGGACGGCGGTGCGGGTGTCGCGGCCGGAGGATCTCGACGCCGCACTGAAGAAGCTCCGGCCGGTCGTCGGGCGCTTCGGCCGGGGCAGGGCGGACGTCCTGGTGAGCGTGGCCCGCGAGGGCGAAGAAGAGCCCCCGGAACAGCCTTTCCCGTCCGCTCAGGCGCCCGCCGCGCAGGCCGCCTCGGTCCGGGTGCGGCTGAAGGGGGCCGCCTTGTACGTGGCAGGGGTGCCCGAGAGCCCGGAATCGGCCCCGGTGGGCGGCATCGCCGTGCGAGGTTCGCGGCTCGACGTCGCCGGGGATGGGCAGGCACCTGCGCCATCCCGTGGCGCCGCCCGAAATGCCCTGCGCCTGGCGCTCGCGGGCGCAGCGCCGCTTTACCTGGACCTGGAGCGCGGCTGCGTGCGTTGGGAGGGCGGAACGGCCGACCGGGCCGCAGGCGAAGCGTGCGCGCTTGACGGGCCTTTCCAGGCCGTGGGGAGCGAGTCGGGATGGGAGCTCGAGCGATGAATACGAGCGGGGATGACACGAAAGCGGCCCTTGCCCCCTCGGACGTGCCCGGGCCCGGGGGGTATCTGCTCCGGGCAGCCGACCCTTCCCTCGTCGAGCGCTGGCTCGACGGGCTGGAGGGCGAAGGGACGGAGCGGGTGGTCTGGTTCGCGGACGAAGTCACCCTGTCCGGCATGCTGGCCCAGCTGTGGACTCCGCCCCTTTCGGGGGCCCCCCGGGTTTTCCTGGTCCGCCACGCCGAGAAGATGCGCAAGGACGACCTCGAAGCCCTGGTGCGGGCGACGACGGGCCGGTTTTCCTTCGGGGAGGACAGGCTCGTCCTCTGGGATCAATCGGAGGAGGGGCGGGCGGCCGAGGCCCTTCGGCAGGCCGGCGCCTTCGACGCCGGCACCTGGAGACTCATCGATTGGGACAGTGGCGCACCGGGCCGCCGGCGCGAGCAAGAGCTGGATGCCCGGCTTGCCCGGTTGCGACTGCCGGAGCCGGCTCTGCGCCTGGTCAGGCGCATGGCGATGCGCTTTCCGGAGCGGGCCGCGCAGGAGCTGGCGAAACTCGAGGTGCTGGAGGGGGAGGCGCTGGACGAGGCCCGGGTCCGGGCGGTCCTCTCGGCGGACCTGGTCGAGGCCGTGCTGGAGGACGAGGGGCCGGCACCCTCGGGCCTCGGCGGGCAGGCCGACCGCCGGCGATTCCAGGTGGCCGAGGCCGCCCTCGATGGCGACACGGCCCAGGCCTGGCGGCTGGTACGCGCGATCGAGCGGGAGGGGGTGCCTGCGTCGTGGATCTGGCGGGAGATCGGGCGACAGGCCATGGAACTCTGGGAGATGGCCGAGGCCCTGGCCCGGCAGGCTCCGGACGGGTCAGGCATCCCCGAACCGGTTCCCGAGGCCTTCGCCCGCCGGCCGCCTTTTGCCGTGCGGAAGGCGGCCGCGCGCGCCAGGCGCCTCGGGATCGAAGGACTCACCACCGTTCTGGGCTGGGTGGCCCAGACCGACTACGACTCCAAACAAGGCGTGGATCCGGAGGACGCCTTGCGCCGCCTGCTCTTGCGGATGGCTCAGGCGGTCTGGCCGGCCCCTTGACCCTCGGCGGGCGCCGGTGACGCAGGCGCCGGCTGAGCAGCCGCACCCTGGGCCCGGGCGGCCTCCAGCCGGCGGAGCATGGCGACGAGGCGGGACTTGCGCCGGGCGGCCTGGTTGGGATGGATGACTCCCTTGCGGGCCGCTTTGTCGATGGCCTTCTGTGCGAGCGGGTAGAGCTTCCAACCCTCTTCGACCTGCTGGACGGCCGCGCGCTGGCACTTGCGAATGGCGGTCCGCATGGCCGACTTGATGGCCAGGTTGTGCTGGCGCCGGCGGATGGACTGGCGCAAGCGCTTGGCGGCAGAACGGGTATTGGGCAACCCTTGCAACCTCCTCGTGGTCCGAAAGGCTCCTCGGCCGGCACGGACGGCGTGATTTTACCACACGCCACCGGCCCCTGCAACGCCGGGCGGCCTCGGGGGCATGCTACGACCGGCGGGGTAACCGGGCTCTCCCGGGACCCTTGCGTCCGAGGAGGTGCGCTTCACCTGACATGTCACCATCGCCTCTGCCTCCCACGTCCGGCCCTGACGAACAGGAATGGCGCTTGCCCGCTGCCCGTCCTTCCATGCCCTCCTTTTCCGCCGGGCTGCCGCCTGTCGGCTCCCGCTGGTGGGCAGGGCGCAGGCTCGTGGACGACGTGACGCGCCGGCGCGGCCACACCCGGATCGACGCCCGAAGGCCCGGCTCTCCGCGCACCGACCTGGCGGTCGAGGCTCACCAAGCGGTGGTGAGCCGGAGCAGGAGTACCGTGCCCGAGGTGGAGACCGAGAGGGAGCCGGGCCGGTACGCCTCGGTCCACCGGGTGCGCATCACGGGCCCTCGTGGCGCAGCCGCCCTGGGCAAGGCCCCCGGCACGTACACCACCGTGGAGTCGCCCCAGCTGCGCCAGCGTTCGCAGGAGGCCAAAGAAGAAGTCGCCGGCCTGGTGGCCAAAGAGCTCGCCGGGCTGCTCCGACGGCAAGGAGTCGGGCCTGACGCCCCCGTGCTCGTCGCCGGACTGGGCAACTGGAACGCCACGCCGGACAGCCTCGGCCCCCGGGTGGTGGGGCAAATCCTGGTCACCCGCCACCTGCACGAGATGCTGCCGCCCGAGAAGAAGGGCTCCCTCCGGCCGGTCAGCGCGATCTCGCCGGGGGTATTGGGCCTGACCGGGATCGAGACCACGGAACTCGTAGCCGGCGTGGTGCAACGCACCCGGCCCGCGGCCGTGATCTGCATCGACGCCCTGGCCGCCGCATCCCCCGACCGGCTGTGCTCGACGGTCCAGATCTCCGACGCCGGCATCCAACCGGGCGCAGGGGTGGGCAACGTGCGACGGGGCCTCAACCGGGAGACCCTCGGGATCCCGGTCGTGGCCGTCGGCGTGCCCACGGTCATCCACGCCTCGCGCCTGAGCGGCGTCGGGGACGGCTGGGCAGGCGCCCCGGCGGTGCCGCCGGGGGCCTTCCCGCCCCTCCTTCACGGGGGGGACGCCCGGAGCCAGGCCGCCCCGATGGTCTCGGGCACGCCGTTCACCGGGGATGGCGCGCAGGCAGACGACGACTTCCTTGCCACCCTCATCGTGACGCCCAAGGAGATCGACGTTTTCGTCGAGGACGCCTCCGAGGTCGTGGCCGGCGCGCTCAACGACGCCCTGCACCCCGGGCTCGACCTCGAAGAGGTGCTCCGCTCCATCTGAGCGGGCGCTCGCCTCTCGGGCACCCCTGACCCGGCACAGGAATCCTCGCGTCTTCGCCGAACGGATGACATGAGGCGGTTGCGAGTCAGGGCCGCAGGGGAGACGTCCGAAGACGCGGGTGCGAGGCGAGCTTTCGCAGCGTTCCTCACGTCCGGCCGGAGGCCGGCTCCGGGGTCGCGATACGGCGTTACGCGTCACCCCGGCCTCTGCGGCGGCCGACCCGGCGGACGAGGGCCAGGCGGTCGTGCGGATCACGTTCGACGAGACCGTGACGGCAGCCGCCGCAGCAGCGCGGGGGCTGGCCTCGCTGCTCGGCACGCATCCGAGCTACCGCGTGCTGACGAGCCTCGGGGCAGGGCCGGTCGTGATGGTCGTTCACTTCACCTACCACTCCGCGGTGGAATTGAGCCGCCTGTACGACCAGCTCCTGTGGTTCGTCGAGCTCTCCCAGCGGGCCCACCGCTCCGGCGTCGCGGAATAGGACCGTCCCTCCCGGCATAGCCATGGGTACCCGGGAGGGGACCGTCTTTGCTGTTTTCGCGTCGCGGAGCGTTTTTCGTCGTTTCCGCCCGGACAGGCTTGCGGGTGCTCGCCGTTGCGGCTTCCGCCGCGCTGGGGTTCGCCCTCGGGCCCACCATCATGCCTCCGCCGGGATGGCTCGTGCCTCCGGGCGTTCCCGGGATGCCGGCGGGCTCCGGCGCACCGGCATCCCGCAACGGGCAGACCCCTGCCCCGCCCGTAGAGCGCATGGCGCTGCTGCAGCGCTTCGGCGCCTGGGTGGTCGCCCGGGCCACCGAGGTGGCCTGGCCGGCCGCTCCCACGGCCGCCCGTGCCGGAGAGCCGGGGCCATCGCCGTCACGTCCCTCGCCTGCGCCTGTCCCCTCCGACCGCGGGCCAGAGGACGGCTCGCCGGTCCGGCCCGCCCTGGCGCCTCCCCCGTCGCCGCAGCGGCCCCATGCCCCGGAAAAGCCGCCGGATCCGCCTGCGCGCCCTCGCCCTTCCGGCCCTGCCCGTGCGGCGGTGTGGGTGGCCGTCTATCACACCCATACCTCGGAGATGTACCGCACCCCTGACTTTCACCCGTCCGACCCGCTGGAGTACCACCGGTTCGGCACGACCGACACGGGGGTCGTCCGCGTCGGGAAAGCGCTGGTCGACGCCCTCAACGCACTGGGCATCCCGGCGGTGCACATCACGACCATCCACGACTATCCCAGCCACGACCTCGCCTACGTGCGATCCATGGAGACGGCCAGGGCGCTGGTGGAGCGTTACCCGTCGCTCCGGCTCCTCATCGACCTGCACCGGGACGCTCCGCAGGAGGGCGGCGATCTCGAGACCTCCGTCGACGGCGAGTCGGTCGCCCAGCTCGCGCTGGTGGTGGGCACGGGCCGCGACGGGGCCGAAGAGAAAAGTAACCTGGCTGTCGCCCGGGCCCTTGCCGCCGAACTCGACTCCCGCTTTCCGGGGCTGCTGCGCCGGCTCATCCTCCGGCCCGGACGCTACTACAACCAGCAGGTGCATCCCGGAGCCCTGCTCATCGAGGTCGGCTCGTACCGCAGCCAGGAGGAGGCCGCGCGGCGATCGGCCCTGCTGCTGGCACAGGGCATCGCCGCGCTGCTCCTCAAGAGCCCCTTTCCCCGCAGCGCCTGGAGCTGAGGCCCTCGCCTGCTACGGCCGGGCGCCGCCCGTGCCCGGCAGCCGGCGCACCGCCTGGCGCAGCCACCCCAGGCCCGTGCGAAGCCGGGCCGCGGCCGTCGCCGCGGCCCGCCCCGCGGCCTGGCCCATCTGGCGAGCCTCCCGCAGTCCCACGAGCCAGCTGGCCGCCGCGTAGACCGCCGCCCCGGCCCCCACGCCGGCTCCCACGACCAGGGCCCGCCCCTGGAAGGTCTCCATGCCGTAGCGCCCGGTGGCCCACGCTGCCGCTGACCAGGCCGCCCAGGCCATGGGGATGCTGGCGGCGGCTGCCCGGGCGAGGAAGTCCCCGAGGGATGCCCAGACCATGCCCGCCGTCTTGCGACCGAGCAGCAGCAGGTAGACGGCCCAGTTGGCCACGCTCGTCAAGGTGAAGGCCAGGGCCAGCCCGGCGTGGCCCATCCGGGTGGCATGCAGGAAGACCAGGCTGAGCGCCGTGTTGACCCCCAGCGCCCCGGCGGAGATGGCGACGGGAGTACGGGTATCCTGCAGCGAGTAAAAGGCCCGGGTCAGGATCTGAATGGCGCTTTGCGACACGAGCCCGCCGGCGTAGAAGACCAGGGCGAGCGCCGTCGCCCGGCTGTCCTCCGCCGTGAACTGCCCCGCCTGGAAGAGCAGCCGTATGACCGGCTCGGCCAGGATCACGAGCCCCACGGCCGACGGGATGGTGAAGTAGAGAATGCCCCGCATGGCAGCGCTCACCGTACGGCCGAACTGCCCTATCTCCCCCAGCGCCACGTGGGTGGCCATGGTCGGGAAGGCCACCGTGGAGAGCCCCATGGCGAAGATGCCGAGCGGGAACTGCATCACCCGGTTGGCGAGGGTCAACGCCGTGATCGAGCCGGCCGGCAGCGTCGAGGCCAGGTTGGTGCTGATGATCAGGGACAGCTGCGTGATGGACAGCCCGAAGAGCGCCGGCAGCATCAGCCGGTACAGCTGGCGTACGCCGGGGTCGGCGAAATCGAAGACCGGCCGCCACCGCCGGTAGCGCAGCGTCACCAGGGTCCACTGCAGCCCCGCGTTGGCGATCGCGCCTGCCACGGTGCCGACCGCCATGCCGCGGATCCCGATGCGAGGGCCGAGGACGTAAGCGCCCAGGATGATTCCCACGTTGTAAAGGATGGGTCCGAGGAGCGGCACGGTAAAATGGCGGTAGCTGTTGAGCACGCCCATCCCGAGCCCGGCCAGCGCCGTGAAGAAGACCGCCGGGAACATCCACCGCATGAGCTCCACCAGCAGCACCCGCTCGTGGCCCGTGAAGCCGTACGCCACCAGCGGCGCCAGCGACGGCGCCCAGATCATGCCGCCTGCGGTCACCAGGAGGAGAAGGGCCACGGTGCCGTTGAGGAACGTGCTGGCGACCCTCCAGCCCTTCTCTTCCTCCCCCCGGGCGAGATAGCCCGTGAAGACCGGGATGAACGCCGCGGTGATGGCGCCGCCCACCAGCAGGAAGTACATGAGGTCCGGGATGTTGAACGCGGCCTTGAACGCGTCCGTCTCGACGGTGCGCCCGAATACCTCGGCGACCGCCCGCTCGCGCACGAACCCGAGCAGGCGGCTGGTCAGGATGAGCCCCATGGTGAGCGCCGCGTCCCGCAGGAGACGGCCCCTCGGGGCGGCGGGCGCGGGGTGACCGGTAGGATCCAGAGGTGACTCCCTGCCTTTCGATGCCCCTGCGGCTTCTGCGGCGACGTGGGGCCTTCCTGCCCCGTGGAGCCCATCTGCTATAATCACTCGTTGTCGGGTACCTCGTGCCGGAGGAGCATCATCGGGCGTGGATCCATCGCGCATCCGCAACTTCTGTATCATTGCCCACGTCGACCACGGCAAGTCTACCCTGGCCGACCGGCTGCTGGAGCGCACGGGCACCCTCAGCTCGCGGGAGATGGTGGACCAGGTCCTGGATCAAATGGACCTGGAGCGGGAGCGCGGGATCACCATCAAGCTCACCGCGGTGACGATGGAGTACACCCCCGCCGGGGAAGCGCCGTATCTCCTCAACCTCATCGACACGCCCGGCCACGTCGACTTCTCTTACGAGGTCTCTCGCAGCCTCGCCGCGTGCGAGGGCGCTCTCCTGGTGGTGGACGCGAGCCAGGGCGTCGAGGCGCAAACCATGGCCAACTTCCTCATGGCGCTGGAGCACGACCTCGAAATCATTCCGGTCATCAACAAGATCGACCTGCCCAACGCCGACCCCGACCGGGTCGCCCGCGAGATCCAGGAGGTCCTGGGGCTCGAGGCGGGCCAGGCGATCCGCATCTCGGCCAAGACGGGCTTACACGTGGACCAGGTGTTGGATGCCATCGTGAAGCGCATCCCTGCCCCGAGGGGAGACGTCGACAGGCCGCTCAGGGCGCTCATCTTCGACTCCCACTTCGACTCCTACCGCGGGGTCGTGGCCTACGTGCGGGTCATGGACGGATCGGTCTCGGTCGGCGACCGGATCCGGCTCATGAGCACCGGCGCGGAGCACGACGTGGAAAACCTGTTCGTCTTCCGGCCGCAGCTCGTCCCCGTCTCAGAGCTCGCCGCCGGCCAGGTGGGAGCGCTCACGGCCGGTATCAAGAACATCCGGGACGCCCGGGTCGGCGACACCATCACGCGGGTCGACCGGCCGGCCACCGAAGCGCTTCCCGGCTATCGCCCGCCCTTGCCCATGGTCTTCTCGGGGCTGTATCCGGTGGACAGCGAGGAGTTCCCGAAGCTCCGGGAAGCCCTGGAAAAGCTCCAGCTCAACGACGCCTCCCTCCAGTTCGAGCCCGAGACGTCGGCGGCCCTGGGGCCCGGTTTCCGGTGCGGGTTCCTGGGCCTTCTGCACATGGAGATCGTGCAAGAGCGCCTGGAGCGGGAGTTTCACCTCAATCTGGTGACCACGGCGCCGAGCGTGGCCTACCGGGTAAGGCTGCGCTCGGGGGAGGTCGTGACCGTCGACAACCCGGCGGACATGCCGGATCCGGGGCGGATCGAAGCGATCGAGGAGCCGTACGTGCGAGCCACGATCCTGACGCCGGCCGACTACGTGGGCCCGGTCATGGACCTGTGCCGGGACCGGAGGGGGCAGTTTCTCAACCTGGAGTACCCGGTGCCCAGCCGGTCGGTCCTCACGTACGACCTGCCGCTCGCCGAGATCCTGATGGACTTCTACGATCGGCTCAAGTCGCTCACCCGGGGGTACGCCTCCCTCGACTACCGGTACGTGGGCCACCGGGAGGGCGACCTGGTGAAGCTGGACATCCTGCTCAACGGGCGCCCGGTGGATGCGCTGTCGTGCATCCTGCACCGCGAGCGGGCGTACCAGCGGGGGCGCCAGCTGGTAGAGAAGCTGCGGGAGCTCATCCCTCGCCAGCTCTTCGACGTGCCCATCCAGGCCGCCATCGGTAGCCGCGTGATAGCCCGGGAGACGCTGCGGGCCCTTCGCAAGGACGTGCTGGCCAAGTGCTACGGGGGCGACGTGACCCGCAAGCGCAAGCTCCTCGAGAAGCAAAAAGAGGGCAAGAAACGGATGAAGCAGCTGGGGATGGTGGACGTGCCGCAGGAGGCGTTCATGGCGGTGCTGCGCATTGAGTGAGCCGCAGCGCCCGCACCCCCTCGTGCGTTCGCTGGTCGAGAGCCTGTCGTCCCGGCGCCGGTGGCCGCGCGGGCTGTACGTGCACGTTCCTTACTGCGTGGCGAAGTGCCCCTATTGCGACTTCAACTCGTACGCCTTCTCGGATCCGGGGCAGCTCGACGAGATGGTCGAGGCCATCCTGCAGGAGGCCGAGCAGTGGGCGGCTCTTCTGGAGGGCGGCCGCGGGGGCTTTCGCACCCTGTTCGTCGGCGGCGGCACGCCCACGGTGCTGCGGCCGGCACAGCTACGCAGGCTCGTCGTCGGCTTGCGCGAGCGCCTGCCCCTTTCCGATCTCGAGGAGGCGACCATCGAAGCCAACCCCGGCACTTTGACCCTGGAGAAGCTCGAAGCGCTGCGGGAGGCGGGCATCGACCGGGTGAGCGTGGGGGTCCAGAGCCTGCAGCCGGACGAGCTGCGGCGGCTCGGGCGGATCCACACGGCCGAGCAGGCCGTGCGCAGCGTGGCCATGATCCGGCGGGCCGGCTTCGCCCGGTTCAACCTGGACGTGATGGTGGCCATCCCGGGCCAGACGGCCGAGTCCTTGCGCCACACCCTCGACCGCTTGGTGGGGGAGCTCGGGGCGCGCCACGTGTCGGCCTACGTGCTCACGCTCGAGGAGTCGACCCCGTTCTTCGAAGCATGGCGGCGGGGAGAACTACCCATGGCCGACGAGGAGACCCAGGCGCGCATGGTCGAGCTGGTGGTCTCGAGGCTGGCCGGCGCGGGCCTCGAACGCTACGAGGTGTCCAACTTCGCGCGGCCCGGCGAGGAGTCGAAGCACAACCTCGGCTACTGGCGCCACCAGACCTACCTGGGCCTGGGGCCAGGGGCGCACTCCTTTTGGGCCGGCTTCCGCTTCGCCTCCGTGCGCGCTCCGGCCGCCTACGTGGGGGCCGTGCGCCCGGGCGGCGCGACGGCCGGGTCGGCCGTCGGCTTCATCGAACGGCTGTGCCTGCGCCAGTGGATGGACGAGCGGATCTTGCTGGGCTTGCGCATCGCCGAGGGCGTCGACCGGGAGCGGTTCGCCCGGGAGCTGGGGTACCCGCTGGAAGAAGCCTACGACCCCCGGGTGTGGGATCGGCTGGAGGCCGGCGGGCTCATCCGGCGAGACGGGCGCACCGTGCGCCTGACCGATCGGGGGTTCCTGGTGGCCGACGCCGTGGCGGTCGCCATCACGGCGTCGGCCCGTCCGCTGCCCGGTGAGGCAGAGCCGCTCCTACAGGGAGAAGCCCAGGGCGAGCCCGATGAAGACGTCGGAGCTGATCCTGCCGCCGGTGCTGACCAGCCCGAATCCCAGTTCACCGGTGCCCCGCACGCGGCGGTCGAAGCGGATCTCGTAGCCGCCGCTCACCCATAGCCCCGGCTCGAACTCCTCGAGGCGCGCCGGATCCGAGCGGGCCTGCGCGCCGATGTACGCCCCGTAAAACGGCCGGTGCACCGGGGCCGAGACGGTGTACTGGCGCACCCCTGCGTACAGCCCTACGGGATCGAGGGCGATCCCCACGAGCCAGGAGCTGGCGCCGGAGTGCTCCCTCTCCAGGTCGACCCCGAATCCCATGGCCGAGAAATGGGCGCTGGCCACCGTCCGCGGCTCGGCGAGGGCGGTCCCTGCTCCCGGCCCGGCCAGGGCCAGGACGATTCCCACCACGGCCACGGCCGAGGCCAGGGCCCACGGAGCGAGCGGCTTGCCGTGCGCTTCTCTCATGACCTTTGCATCCCCCCAGAGCTCGACTCGCCATCAAAGGGATCTCGCAAGCCGGGGTATGGATATGCCGGAGGGAAGCAAGAACCTCCTTTGGAAGTCGCTGGATGGCCGCGCGGCATCGGCGGGCCGCTTTGCTTGACACCACGCCCTTGGCTTGCTAATCTCAATGCAGGTTAGCACTCTCCCGAGTAGAGTGCTAACAGGTGGTTTTGGGGCGACGATGGAGGATAGGAAGCAGCGGATCCTGCGGGCGATCACCGACGACTATATCCAGACGGCGGAGCCGGTCGGCTCCCGTACGGTCGCGCGCAAGTACCTGCCCGGCGTGAGTCCTGCGACCATTCGCAACGAGATGGCCGACCTCGAGGAGCAGGGTTACCTGGAGCAGCCGCATGCATCGGCCGGCCGCATCCCGTCCGACCTGGGGTACCGCTACTATGTCGAGGTGCTGATACCCCGGGAGGAGTTGCCTGCCGAGCCGCCGCAGGCGTGGCACGAGGAGCTGCTCGGGGCCAGGGATCCCGAAACGCTCATCACCCGAGCCGGGCGCGCTTTGAGCCGACGGGTGCGCTACTCCACGCTCGTCTTGCGGCCCTCGCTGCGCCGGCTGGTGCTCCGGCACGTGCGCTACACCCCCGTGGACCCGGAGCACGTGCTGCTGGTGGTCGTCGCCGACCCCGGCTTCGTGTACAACCGGCTGCTACGGTGGGCCGACGCCGAGGAGCGATCCGAGGTCCTGGAGCGGATGTCGACGACCCTGTCGCGGTTGCTCCACGGGGTCTCGGCGGAGGCGTTCACCCGCACGCTCCTCGAACAGGTGAGCGACGAGGTGCCGGACCCTCGCTGGCGTGACCTGGTGGTGGAGCCCCTGCTGGACCTGTTCACCGAAAACCGGGGGGCGGAGCAGGTCTACGTCGAGGGCGTGCCCTTCTTCCTGGAGCAGCCCGAGTTCAAGGACGTGGAGGTCGCCCGGCAGGTGCTGGACCGGCTCCAGGATCCTGACACGTTGATGGCGCTGTTGATGGACGGCGACGTGGCCGGGCTGGAGGTGACCATCGGCCACGAGCAGCCGGTGCCCGAATTGCAGCGGTGCAGCGTCGTCATGGCCCCGTACGGGAGGGGCGACCGGCCGATGGGCGTCATAGGGCTCATCGGGCCGACCCGCATGGACTACCGGCGGGCGCTCGCGGCGGTGGAGAGCGTGAGCCGCGTGCTGACGGAGGCGATGACCTTACTGCCCGATCAAACCTGACACACCGGTAGACCCAGGCGAAGCGACGCCCGCAGGAGCGGGCGAGGACCGGTCCTATGTCGTGCGGCCTGCCTTGCGTGCAGGCCGTCTTCGTGAAGGGGGTGTGGGTGCTGCAGCCCGATGCATCCCACGATCCGAAGCGTAAACCCAACGAGGCGGCCGATGCCCGAGTAGGCCCCGACCAGCAGCCGCCCGCTGGGCGACAGGAGCCCGACGGCAAGCACGAGCCCGCAGGGCAGGGTGGCGCGCCCGGCGATCGGGAGGCCGGGGGCTCACCACCAACAGGAGAGGAACGGGAACAGCCACAGGCGCAGAGAGAAGGTGCAGCGCCGTCGGCCGACGGGGCGCTCACCTCCCCCAATCCATCCAAACAGCTCGAAGAGGCGGCCAGCCGTATCGCCAGCCTGGAGGACCAGCTCCTGAGGCTGCGGGCCGATTTCGACAACTATCGCCGCCGCAGCCGCAGCGACGTGGAGCGGGCCGTGGACGACGCGGTCGAGCGCATGGCCCGCCCGCTCCTGACCGTCCTCGACGATCTGGAGCGCGCGATGACGGCCATCCCGGCCGATGCCCGGTGGTCGCAGGTGGGCGTCGGGATTAGAATGGTGCATCAGGAACTCATGGCCGCGCTGGACACGGTAGGGATTCGGGCGGTAGCCGCCCTGGGCGAACCTTTCGACCCGGCGGTGCACCAGGCCATCGGGACGGTGGAGGTGACCGACCCGGCCCAGGACGGCCGGGTGGTGGAAGAGCTGGTGCGAGGCTTCGTCCTGACCCGGACGGGCCGGGTCCTGCGGCCCGCGATGGTACGAGTGGGCGCGCTGCGCCCGAAAGAGGATGCCGCGGACGACGAGACGCAGCCGGCAGCGGAAAGCGACGCTGGGACGGAAGGGATCGAGCATGGCGAGCAACAAGGTGAGTGAGAAGGTCATCGGGATCGACCTGGGCACGACCAACTCCGTGGTCGCCGTCATGGAAGGCGGCGAGGTCACGGTCATCCCCAACGCGGAGGGTAGCCGCCTCACCCCGTCGGCGGTGGCCTGGACCAAGGACGGGCAGCGCCTGGTCGGGCAAGCGGCGAAGCGCCAGGCGATCCTCAACCCGGATCGGACCGTCGTCTCCATCAAGCGGAAGATGGGCACGGACTACAAGGTCCGGATCGACGACAAAGCGTACACGCCGCAAGAGATCTCCGCCATGATCCTGCAGAAGCTCAAGCAGGAGGCCGAAAACTACCTGGGTGAAACGGTGAAGAAGGCCGTCATCACCTGTCCTGCTTACTTCACCGACGCCCAGCGCCAGGCCACCAAGGACGCGGGTACCATCGCCGGCCTGGAGGTCCTGCGGATCATCAACGAGCCCACCGCCGCTGCCCTGGCCTACGGCATCGACAAGGAGAAGCAGGACATGACGGTCCTGGTCTTCGACCTGGGCGGCGGCACCTTCGACGTCTCCATCCTGGAGCTCGGCGGCGGCGTCTTCGAGGTGAAGGCGACCAGCGGCAACAACCACCTGGGCGGGGACGACTTCGACGAGCGGATCATGCGCTGGCTCGTCAAGGAGCTGAAGGAGGAGAGCGGCGTCGACGTCTCGGGCGACCGCATGGCGATGCAGCGGCTCAAGGATGCCGCCGAGAAGGCCAAGATCGAGCTGTCGGGTCTGCTCGAGACCACCATCAGCCTGCCGTTCATCGCCACCGGCCCCAACGGGCCCGTCCATCTCGAGCGGACGCTGTCGCGGGCGCTGTTCAACCAGTTGACGGCCGACCTGGTGGAGGCCACCGTCGGGCCGGTACGCCGGGCCCTGGAAGATGCCAAGCTCTCTCCCTCCCAGATCGACCGGATCCTGCTCGTCGGCGGATCCACCCGAATCCCCGCCGTGCAGGACAAGATCCGGGAGATCTTCGGCAAGGAGCCGACCAAGGGCGTCAACCCCGACGAGGTGGTGGCCGTGGGTGCCGCCATCCAGGGCGCCGTGCTCGCCGGGGAGGTGCGCGACATCGTCCTGCTGGACGTGACTCCCCTCTCCCTGGGCGTCGAGACCCTGGGCGGCGTCATGACGGTGCTCATCCCGCGCAATACGACGATCCCGACCAGCAAGAAGCAAGTCTTCACCACCGCGGCCGACAACCAGACGGTGGTGGACATCCACGTGCTCCAGGGCGAGCGACCCATGGCGGCGGACAACGTGACCCTCGGCCGGTTCCAGCTCACCGGGATCCCGCCGGCGCCGCGCGGGGTACCCCAGATCGAGGTGTCGTTCGACATCGACGTCAACGGCATCGTCAACGTGTCGGCCAAGGATCTCGGGACCGGGCGCTCCCAGGCCATCACCGTCCGCTCTTCGCGCCTCGCCGAGCAGGACATCCAGCGCATGGTGCAGGAGGCGGAGAAGCACGCCGAGGAGGACCGCCGCCGCAAGGAGCTCGTAGAGGCCCGCAACCAGGCGGACAATCTCCTGTACGCCACCGACAAGATGCTCAAGGACCTCGGCGCCAAGGTGACCGACGCCCACAAGCAGGGCATCGACCGGGCCAAGGAGGAGCTGCGCAAGGCGATGGACGGCTCCGACGTGCAGCTCATCAAGGATCGGACCGAGGCGCTGAGCAAGGCCCTCCACGAGGTCACGACCGCAGTGTACGCGGCCAGCTCCGCGCAGCCCGGTCCCAACGGCGCGGGGGCGACGGCCGGCGCCGGCCCGGATGGCCATGCGAGCGGGGAGAAAGTGGTGGACGCTGACTACCGGGTCGAAAACCCGGGGTCGACGACGGGGAAGGGCTCGTGAGCCGGCGGCGGGGCGTGGGCCTGCGCGCCGGCACGAGAGCGGGGTGACGGCGCCCGGTGGCTGGTAAGCCGGATTACTACGAGGTGCTGGGAGTCAGCCGCAACGCCAGCCCGGAGGAGATCAAGAAGGCGTTCCGGGATCTGGCGCGCCGTTACCACCCCGACGTCAACAAGGACGACCCCCAGGCGGCGGAGCGCTTCAAGCAGATCAACGAAGCGTACCAGGTGTTGAGCGACCCCGAGAAACGCGCCCAGTACGACCGGTTCGGACAGGTCTTCGACGGGCAGGCTCCGGGCGGGCCGGGGCCAGGCGGGCCGGGGGGAGCAGGCTGGCCGGGTGGGTTCGGAGACTTCGGCGACCTGGGCGACCTCTTCGACGTCTTCTTCGGCGGCGGAGGACGCCGGCACCGCCCGGACGCGGCGGTGGCGGGCGACGACCTGCGCTACGACGTCGAGCTGACGTTCGAGCAGGCTGCCTTCGGGACGGAGATCGGGGTCGAGGTCCCCCGCCTCGAGGTCTGCCCGCGCTGCAACGGCAGCCGAGCCGAGCCGGGCCATCCCCCGCAGCGCTGCTCCATGTGCGGCGGGAGTGGCCAGTTCCAGCAGGTGAGCGAGACGCTGTTCGGGCGCTTCGTGCAGGTGCGGACCTGCCCCCGCTGCGGAGGGCGGGGTGTCGAGATCCCGGTCCGGTGCCGGGAGTGCGGGGGAGAGGGCCGCGTCCGTACATCCCGTCGCATCGCCGTCACGGTGCCGCCCGGAGTGGAAGACGGAGTGCGGCTGCGGGTCCCCGGCGGAGGCGACGTCGGGCTCAACGGCGGGCCACCGGGCGACCTCTACGTTTTCGTCAAGGTGCGGCCGCATCCCATCTTCCGGCGAGACGGCGACGACGTGATCTGCGAGGTGCCCATCAGCATGCTGGACGCCGCCCTTGGCGGCGAAGTGCGGGTGCCGACTCTGGACGGGGAGCAGGTGATCACCGTCCGGGAAGGGACTCAGACCGGCGACACGTTCCGGATTCCCGGGAAGGGCATCCGCCGCCGTCACGGAGGACGGGGCGACCAGATCGTGCGCTTCCGGGTCGTGACCCCGACGCGCCTGACGCGCCGGCAAAAAGAGCTGTTGCGGGAGGCGCTGGCGCCCCAGGACGGCGCCTCGATGGGCGAGGGCGGCCAGGAACAGCCCTCGCGAGGCGCCCGGGCGGCCTCCGCCGGTCGCCACGAAGCAGGGCCGGGGCTGTTCGGGCACTGGCACAAGCGGTGAGGCGCCGCGGTGGCCTGGTACCGGGTGACGCTGCGCCTGCCGCCGGAGGCGGCCGACTGGGCCGGGTGGGTGGCGGGCCAGTGCGGCGCCTGCGGCGTGGAAGTGCAGGACCCAGACCCCGGCGACTCCCGGGCCACCACCCTGGTGGCCTACTTCTCGTCGGGGGTACAGGCTCGCCGGGCGGCGCGCCGCCTGCACGAGGAAGTGAGCGCCTGGGTGGAGGCGGCCGTCCCGGCGGCGCCTCCGCCGGACGGATCCGCGCGGAGAGCCTCCCCCATCCAGGTCGGGATCGCCTCTTTTTCCGACCGGGCCTGGCGCCTGGGGTGGCAGCAGGCCTGGGCCAGAACCCTCGCCCCCGTCCGGGTGGGCAGCTTCGAGGTCGTCGCCCGGGGGCGCGGCGGTCCTCCGAGCGCCGGCATCCGGCCGATCCGCCTCATCATACCCCCGAGCATGGCTTTCGGCACCGGGCATCACCCCACGACGCAGCAGGCCCTGTGGGCCCTCGAGACGGAGCTTGCGGGCCGCGCGGCGGCCGTGGTCGCCGACGTCGGGACGGGCACCGGCGTGCTGGCCATCGCCGCGCGCCGGCTGGGCGCGTCGAGGGTGGTCGCCGTCGACACGGACCCGCTGGCGGTCGCCGCGGCACGGGAGAACGCGCGCCGAAACGGGGTGACCCGGGTGGTGGTGCGCCGGGGCTCGGTGGACGCGGCCCGGCGGGCGCTGGCTCCCCGGGGCGCCGACGTGGTGGTGGCCAACTTGCTCGCCGAGTGGCTCGTCCGGCTGGCAGGCCCCCTGGCCGCGCTGGTCGAGCCGGGCGGCCTGCTCATCGGTGCCGGCATCGTCGCCGGACGTCTGGAGGAGGTGGCGGAGGCCATCGAGCGGCAGGGCCTCGGCGTGGAGGCGTGGGGGAGCTGGGGCGGGTGGGCGTGGATCACGGGGCGACGGGCTTCATGACGGACGGAGCAGGCCGGTGGGGCGGTCCGGCCGGGCCGCCCCACGCTGCGCCGGGGTCGTGACGGGAGGGCCGCCACGACCCTGCCAGGGCGTCAGAAAACGGGCGGGTAGGCCGGTGAATTGACGGCGAGATAGCGGTCCAGCGCCTTCTTGAGGTTGGCGGCCCAAACGCGAGCGAGCGTCTCGGGGGAGGCACCGTTGGAGCGGGCCGAGGCCTCGTCCACCGTCACGATGAGGTGCTCCCCGACGTGCAGGGCCGGGCCCGTCTGCAGCGAGGCGATGGTGACCATGTCCGGGGAAAGCTCGCTCCCGTACTGGTTGATCGCCTCGTTGATCCTCCGGTAAATCTCCTCCGCCCGCGCCCACACCGACTCCCAGCCTCCTGCCTCCCTGACACGCAGGATGACGACCCCGGAAAGCTCGACCGTCGCGTACGGAGCGGGCTCGGCGCTTCCGCCCGCCTCCTCAGCCAGCGCACCTGCCGGAAGCAGTCCCAGGAGCATCACCAGGGCAGTGGCTGCCACCCAAAATCCTTTGCGTCGCCTGGCGGCCAAGGTGCTCTCCCTCCCCGAGAAGGCCCCAGTATCCCGGTCGGTTTCCACCTTCTGCGCGTGGCGGTGTACTCCTGCCGTCGCGACCTTGACCTGGAAAAGCGGGGGGCCGTACCATGCGCATGGAGCCTGCAACTCCGCTCACCGAGGAGGCTCGCCTGTATGCCGGGTCTGGGCGATTACCACATGCACCTCGTCTCCGACGAGACCCGCGCTCCCCTGCCGTACGCTCCGCAACGGGTCGAGCGATACGTGGAGGCGGCTTTCGGAGCCGGAGTGGAGGAAATTGGCATCACCGAGCACTCCTTCCGGTTCGCCGAGTTCCGCGCCTCGATGGCGCCGCTCTGGGAGGAAGGCACCGGGCAGGACCCCCAGGTGAGGGCATGGCTGGAGCATGAGTTCGAGGAACCGCTCGAACGGTATGTCGGGGCTGTCCGCCGGGCCATGGAGCGGGGACTTCCCGTACGGCTCGGGATCGAGGTCGACTACGTACCCGGCGCGGAGGAGGCGATCCGCCAGGCCCTCGAAGGGGTGCCGTGGGACTACGTCATGGGGTCGGTGCACTTCGTGGACGGCATGTGCGTCGACTGCGATCCCGCCATCGGGTGGCCCGGGGCGGACGTCGATCGGGTGTGGCTCCGTTACTACGAGCTGATGGGCCAGGCGGCCCGGAGCGGGCTATTCGACGTGCTGAGTCACCCGGACCTGCCGAAGAAGTTCGGCATGCGGCCGGTTCGCTTTCCCGAGGAGAGCTTCGAGCGGTTCTTGCAGGCTGCCCGGGGGGCGGGGACCGCGGTCGAGATCAACACGGCGGGCTTGCGCAAGCCCGCCCACGAGATTTACCCCGCGCGTTCGCTCTTGAGCCGGATGGTGGCGGCGGGCCTGGACGTGCACCTGGGATCGGACGCCCACTCGCCGGAACAGATCGGGGCCGGGTTCGAGCAGGCCATAGCCTGGGCGAGGGAGGCCGGCGTGCGGCGCCTGGTCCGGTGGCAGTCGCGCAAGCGAAGGTACCAACCGCTGTGAAGGGTGGAGACGCAGGCGTGGGCAACGGTCGTGGACGCAAAGGCACGGCGTCCCTCGGCGCAGGGCCCTGGCGCCGGGTGGGTCCGGCGCTGGCGCTGGCGGCGGGCGTCGCCGTGCTGGCGACGGGCCTGTGGGGGGCCGCCGCCCGGGAGGTGGCCGCGGCGCCGGCCGCCACGTCCTCCTTGCCGTTGGAGCTCCAGTGGGTGCCGGTGCTGGATCTGAGCGGGCCGGTACTGGGCGTCGAGCTGTGGGGCGCGGCCGATCCCTGGCTCGCGTACGCGGGCGCGGGGTGGGAGCCGGAGGACCCCACCGACCCCCGCGGGTACGAGCGGGACGGGCCGCGCGTGCGAGTTGGCACGGTGCTCTCGATGGCGCCTACGGACACCCTCGACCTTCGGGCCATGCACTGGCCCGTGAGCTGGGTGCCCGGTTGGGACGGGACCACCGGGCTCACGGTACGCTGGGTCCACCTGGGGCCGCAACGCGTGTCGTTCGGCCTCGGAGCCCTCGTCGGGGATCTCTGGGCGCGGCAGGAAACGACCATGGAGTTCTTGCGGCCGTCCACGTCGACCCGTTTCCGGGCATTGCGGGCGAGTGTCCAGGCGCCGTGGGAGATCGCTCCGGACCTGCTGGCGGAGCCGAAGCTCGACCTGGTGGGCGGCGTGGCCAGCCAGCAGCCCGGCGGGCACTCCGGGGAAGAGGGCTTCGCGGCGCTCATGCTGCGAGTGCCCGTCATGGTGCAGGGGTTCCGGGTGGAGGCCAAGCTCGGTTCCGCCTGGGGGGGCGGGAGCACGGATACGCCCGTCTTATCCCGCCTCGGCTTTCGGGCCGGCGGGTGGCCGGCGGAACTCCTGGTGCGGGGGGCGGCTCCGACTGGCGCCCAGGCGCCCGGGCGCGCAGGGCTGGGCCTGACGCTGGAGCGTGAGTTCAGCCTGCCGCCACCGCCGGTGCAGCTGTGGCTCGGGCCGGATACGGCGTCGTACGGTCTGCTCTTCGCCGACTGGGCGGCCAAGGCGTCCAACTTCAGCTTCCGCGACTCCGAGTCGGCCTTCGCCTTCGGCGTGGGGGCCGGCGTGCGGGGGAGGGCCGGGGACCTGCAGGCGTTCCTGGGGATCGAGCCCGTGGGCGGGGGCGCGGTCCCGCGCCTTGGGGCGCGCTTTTCGAGCGGCTTCTGAGGCCATCCCCGGAGGCAACCCATGCAGCGTGCCGGTGCGGCCCTCATGCTGGCGGCGGCCGCCTCCATCTGGGGCGGCATGTACGCGGTGAGCCGGGTCGTCATGGAGCAGATCCCGCCCTGGACGCTGCTCGGCGTCCGCCTGGCGGTGGGCGGGGCCGTCCTGTTGGCGGCGGCGCTCGTGCTGGGCGAACGGATGCCGTCTCGGGCCGCCGGCTTGCTGGGGCTCGCCGGGCTGGTGGGTCCCGGGGTCTCCCTGGGCTTGCAGTTCGAGGGGACCCACTGGACGGGGGCGTCCGTGGGGGCTCTGGTGACGTCGGCGTCGCCGGCGTTCATGGCCCTCTTCGGGTGGTGGCTCCTGCAGGAGCGCCCCAACGGGCGCCAGTTCCTGGCGACGGCGGCGGCCATCGCGGGGGCGGCGCTGATGGCGCTCGGTAGACCCGAAGGAGAGGGAACGGCGAGCTGGGCCGGGGCCGTGGAGGTCGCGGCCCGGCCATTCCTGCTCGGGGTGGCGTGGCTGGTCGGGGCGGCGCTCACATGGGCCCTCTACTCCGTGCTGGTACGCCTGATCACCACCCGGTACCAGGTGAGCGCGCTCTTGACCACGGCGGTGGCGAGCCTGACGGGCCTCGTGGTGGCCCTGCCCATGGCGCTGCGAGAGACGGGCCCGCGTGGCGCCCTGGCGGCTCCGGCGGCCACGCCGGCACCGGCCGGGCACGGCCTGGCCGCAGCCCTGGCACCGCTGCTGCAGGGCGACCCGGGCGTCGTGGCAGGGGTGGCCTACCTCGGCCTGGTCTCGACGGCGCTGGCCTTCTTCCTCTGGAGCAAGGGCCTGGAAAGCCTGGAGGCGGCCACGGCCAGCCTCTTCTTCTTCCTTCAGCCTCTGGTCGGCACGGCCCTGGGCGTCGGGGTGCTGGGCGAGCCCGCTTCGGGCATGACCTGGGCCGGAGGGGCGCTGATCCTGCTCGGCGTCGCGCTGGCCTCCGGCGGCGCGACGGGGCGTGGGGGACGGGGCCTCGAGCGAGTCAGAGTCGCCGGCCACCGGCCTTACGACCGATCGGCGCGCACCCCGGACTGATCGTCCGCCTCCTGGAGAAGCCGGCGTACCCGGGCCAGGACCTCGTCCATCATGGCGGCGGTGAGCCGCCCGGTCTGGGTGTTTTGCCGGCTGGGATGGTAGGAGGCGACCAGCGCGGGCAGGTCGCCCCCGGGCTCGATCGTCGCCCCGTGGGAAAAGCGGGCGTGACGCAACAGCTCCCGGGCCGGCGGGTCGTGGGCGGCCCGGGAGAGGAGCAGGCGGCGGGCCACGTCGAAGCCGATACGCCCCAGGGCCAGGATGACCCGGCACCGGTGGAGCAGCGCCATCTCCTGCTCGAGGAAGGGGTAGCAGCGCTCCATCTCCTCCGGCAGCGGCCGGTTGTCGGGTGGGGCGCACCGGACCGGTGCGGTCATGAACGCGTCGATGAGCCGCAGCCCGTCCTCGGCGTGCTCCGAGCGCGCCTGGTTAGCGAACCCCGCCCTGAACAGCGCCCCCACGAGGAAGTCGCCTGAGCTGTCCCCGGTGAACATCCGCCCCGTGCGGTTGGCCCCGTGGGCGGCCGGGGCCAGGCCGACGATGACCAGACGAGCCGCGGGGTCACCGAAGCCGGGCACCGGCCGGCCCCAGTACGACCATGAGGCGTAGGCCGGCCGCCTGGTGCGGGCCACCAGGGTGCGGTACTCCACCAGGCGGGGGCAGGCCGTGCACGAGACGATGCGCTCGCGCAAGCGCTCCCACCCGGCATCTCCGTCGTGAAGTGGCACGGAAGCGACCCCCCGCCCGCAGTATAATGGGCCGAGGAGCTGGAGAGGAATGGCAGGGCACACCGGCACGGCGATGCTCCCCCTGCACGGAGGGCGGTGCCCGCCGTGGCTGTTCGACCGCATGAAGCGGCTCGGGGCGGTCATCGTCGAGGCCATGGTGGAGGAGTGGGGCCCGGACGAGGTGCTGCGGCGGCTGGCGGACCCCTTCTGGTTCCAGTCTCTGGGCAGCGTGCTGGGCTACGACTGGCACTCGTCGGGCGTGACCACGGTGGTGTGCGGCGCGCTCAAAGAAGGGCTGCAGGGCCGGATGGGAGAGCTGGGGCTGTTCGTGTGCGGCGGCAAGGGCGCCACCTCCCGGCGGACGCCGGACGAGATCGCCGCCCACGTGGAGCGCCACGGCCTGCTCCTCGATCCCGCGACCCTCGTCCGGGCGAGCCGTATGGCTGCCAAGGTGGACAGCGCCGTCATCCAGGACGGGCACCAGATCTACCACCACGCGTTTTTCTTCACGCCTTCCGGGCGCTGGTGCGTCGTCCAGCAGGGGATGAACGAGCGGACCCGCTGGGCCCGCCGCTACCACTGGCTCTCCGAGGCGGTACGCTCCTTCGTGGAAGAGCCCCACGCGGCCATCCTGGGCATGCGCCAGGCATCCATCCCGCTCAACATGGCTGCCCGGGAGAGCGACGCGGCGCGCAAGGCGTCGGTGCAACTGGCCGGGAAGGACCTGGCCTGGTGGCGGCGGGAGCTCGATCGGATCGGGCGCACCCGCGAGCTGAGGCTCCCTGCGGGCCACGCCATCGAGCGGACGCCGCAGCTGGAGCGGGCGTTGTCGGCGCTTTACCGGGCGGAGCCCGCGGACTATGAGGCGCTGGTCGGGGCGGCGGGGGTAGGCCCTCGTACCGTGCGGGCCCTGGCCATGGTCGCCGAGATCGTCTATGGGGCACGGCCCAGCTACCGGGACCCCGTGCGGTATGCCTTCGCCCACGGAGGGAAAGACGGGATTCCCTTCCCCGTGGACCGGGAGCTCTACGATCGGACGGTAGCCGTGTGGAAGCGGGCAGTGGCCCGGGCGCGGCTGGGTCGCCGGGAGACGCTGGAGGCGCTGCGGCGGCTCGGAGAGATGGACCGGCTGGCACCTTTCGAGGCGGGTGCACGCCGGGCCGGGCCCTCGGCCGGGACGGAGAGGGGCACGGTGGGTTGACGCAGACCGCGCCGGTGGAGCCCGGGGCGCATCGAAGCCGCCGGCTGGCCGACGGGACGCTCCTTTTCATCACGCTGGTCTGGGGTGTCACGTTCGTCGCCGTCAAGGACGCGGTGAGCCGCGTCCCCGTCTTTTCCTTCCTGACCCTGCGCTTTGCTCTGGCGGCCGTTACCCTGGCGCTGTGGCTGGCGGTGAAGGGATGGAAGAGCCGGCGCCGAGGGGCCGAGCCTGCCGGCGGCAGCGGCGGCTCACCGGACGGACCGCCGGCGAGCTGGGCCGGGCTCTTGACGGGCGGGCTCCTCTTTCTCGGTTATGCTTTCCAGACGCTGGGGCTGCAGTACACGAGCCCGGGCAAGGCGGGGTTCATCACGGGCCTGTCGGTGGTACTGGTGCCGATCCTGGAGGCCTGGGTCTTTCGCAGGCCGCCGGGACGGGCGGCGCTGGTGGGCGTCGCGCTGGCCGCCGCCGGCATGGCCGTCATGTCGCTGGAGCCGGCCGACCTGGCGGTCCACCGGGGGGACCTGCTGGTGCTGATGTGCGCCGTGGCGTTCGGCGCCCACGTGACCGCGGTGGCTCACCTGGGCCGGCGCTCCGAGAGCGTCTCGTTCACCCTCTGGCAGGTGCTGGCCGTGGTCGCCCTCAGCGCGGCCGTCGCCTCGTTCGAACGATGGGAGGGCCGGGGACTGGATGCGGCGGTCGCCGGGACCCTCGTGGTCACGGGCCCGCTGGTGAGCGGCGTGTTATTGCTGGCCCAGGTCTGGGGGCAGCGAAGGACCTCGGCCACCCACGCGGCCGTCATCTTCGCCATGGAGCCGGTCTTCGCCGCGCTCGGCGGGTGGGCCCTGGCCGGCGAACGCCTGGGCGTGCGGGGTCTCGTCGGGGGCGTACTGATCCTGGCCGGGATGCTGGCGGCCGAGCTCGGGCGGCACGGCACCCGTCCACTCCCCCTGGAGAGCCCCGCGTCGCGGCCGGCCTGAAACGCAACCGTTGCATCCTCGTCGTCTCGTTTTTGGCCGCGCCCCGGCCCTCGCTCTGGTATAGTGGGACGTGGGACCAGCTTCCCCACGTCCTGCCAGCTTGCCTGGCAGGGCTCAATCGTTTGCCTGGAGGAGGCGGGGGCGTTGTCGTGGCTTTCCGGTGAGGCAAGGTTGGGCATCGGCCGGCGCGCCGGCGCGCCCAAGGGCGCAAGGCCGCTGGCCCAGGTACTGGTCGCAGTCCTGGTCGTCCTGTGGTTGTCCGCCGCGGCGCTGGCGGCCCAGATCCACATCCTGCACTTCAACGACACCTACACCCTGGAGCCCGTCGACGGCGGCAAGCTGGGGGGCATGGCGCGCCTTGCGACCCTGGTGCAGCGGCTGCGGGCGGAGGATCCCGAAGCGCTGCTGCTGTTCGCAGGGGACGTCATCTCGCCTTCCACCATGTCTTCGGTCTTCAAGGGCCAGCAGATGATCGAGGCGTTCAACGAGTTGGGAGTCGACGTCTCCACGTTCGGTAACCACGAGTGGGACTTCGGGGACGACGTGCTGGGGCAGCGCATCCGGGAGTCCCAGTTCACGTGGGTGGCCGCCAACGTCGTGGACGAGAACGGGCGGCCGTTCCCGGGCAGCTACCCCTTCGTGGTGCGGGAGATGGGCGGCATCGGCGTGGGCGTCCTGGGCCTGGTCACGCCTGAAACTCGGGTGCTGTCCAGCCCCGGCGCCGCCTGGCAGTTCCGGGATCCCGTCGAGGTGGCCCGGGAGAGCATCCCGAAGATGCGGGCCATGGGGGCTCAGATCATCGTGGCCCTGACCCACCAGAGCATGAGCGATGACGTGCGGTTGCTCGAGGCCGTGCCCGAGATCGACCTCGTCGTCGGCGGGCACGAGCACGACGTGATGCGCCAGGAGGTGGGCGGGCGCCTGATCGTCAAGGCGGGCAGCGACAACCGCTACCTGGGCGTGGTGACGCTGACGGTCGACGGCGGCAAGGTGACCGCGGCCGAGGACCGGATGATTGCGGTCGACCCGAGCTATCCGGACGAGCCGGCGATGGCGTCCCTGGTCCAGCGGTGGCTCTCCCAGCTCTCGGAGCAGATGGACGTGGTCATCGGCCAGACCGCCGTCGAGCTCGACGCCCGCAACGTGACCGTGCGCGCCAGGGAGGCCCCGCTCGGCAACCTGGTGGCCGATGCCATCCGCGACGCGGTAGGGGCCCAGCTCGCCATCACCAACGGCGGGGGGATCCGCACCAACGCCGTGCTGCCGGCCGGCCCGATCCGCCGCAAGGACGTGGTGGCGTGGCTTCCGTTCGGAAACGTCGTGGTCAAGCTGGAGCTCACCGGAGCCCAGATCCGCTCGGCGCTGGAAAACGGCGTCAGCCAGGTGGAGAAGCTGGCCGGGCGGTTTCCGCAGGTGTCCGGGCTGCGCTTCGGCTTCGACCCCTCGAGGCCGGCCGGGCAGCGGGTGACCTGGGTCGAGGCCGGCGGCAAGCCCCTCGACGACACGGCCACCTACGTGGTGGCCACCAACGACTACATGGCCAATGGCGGCGACGGGTACGAGGCCTTGAAGGGCGGAAAGGTCCTGGTCGACGCGGCCGCCGGCCCCATCATGGCCGACGTGGTGGCTCGCTACATCGAGAGCCGGGGCACGGTCAGCCCCTCGGTCGAAGGGCGCATCGTGGAGGAAGGCAAGTAACGGCTCTGCCGCATCGCGAGCTTTGAGGCGGCGCCGGCGGGCCCACCCGGTGGCTCGCCGGCGTCGCTCGTCTCCGGGCTGCGGCCGGATGGCGCTAGTCGGGGCGCGCGTGATGGGGCCGCGACTTGACCTCCAGGATCGCCCGATGGAGGGCCTTGAAGATCTCGAGCCGGCTCTGCAGGCGCTGTAGCTCCACGTCCACGATCACGGTACCGGCGCTGGAACCGGCGTAGCGGGCCGGCAAGCTGCGCAACGCCAGCGCCGTGATGTCCCTCCGGCACCGCTCGCACCGGCAGGCGTCGGGGTGATAGGCGAGCGCCTCGTCCAGGGCGTCCCGCACTGCCTGCTCCATCCGGTTGGAGAAAGCCCGCTCTCCGTCCATGGGACAGGCCCAGACCCTCCTTCCGCGGCTCTGTTGGCCGCCCGCTCGCGATATTCCTGCCGCAAGGCTGTATCATACTCCGGACGGACGAAAAGGCCGGCGAAGGAGCTTGTTAAGAAAGGTACTCGCGTTCTCAAGCACGAAACATCCCAACGGGGGCTTTGTGTTCCCAGGGGCCTTGGAAAGCGATTTTAAGACGGGGGGCGAACCGGGCATGAGCGAAACGACCCAGATCGCTCGGGGCCTGGAGGGCATCGTAGCTGGCCGGTCGTCGGTCAGCACGGTGGACGGCGTGCAAGGGCGCCTGGTTTACCAGGGGTACGACATCCGGGAGCTTGCCGAACTGTCCAGCTTCGAAGAGGTCTGTTTCCTGCTGTGGCACAAGCGGTTGCCCGACTCGGGCGAACTGGAGGAGTTGAAGGAGTCGCTGGCCGCGGCCCGGAGCGTGCCGCCGGCGATCCTGGAGCTGCTCGAGATGCTGCCGCCTCGCTCGGGCATGGCGGCCCTGCAGACGGCCGTGGCCGCGCTGGGGCTGTTGGACCCGGAGGCGGACGACGTCTCGCCGCCGTCCAACGCTCGCAAGGCGGTGAAGCTGACGGCCCAGGTGGCTACCATCGTGGCGGCGTTCCACCGGCTGCGCCGGGGTTTGCCGGTGGTGGAGCCCGATCCGTTGCTGGGGCATGCGGCCAACTTCCTGTGGATGCTCTTCGGCGAGAAGCCGGAGAAGGCGGCGGCCCGCGCCATGGACGTGGCGCTGGTGCTCCACGCAGACCACGAGTACAACGCGTCTACGTTCTCGGCGCGGGTGACGGCATCGACGCTGTCGGACATGTACTCCGCCATCGCCGCCGCGGTCGGCACGCTCAAGGGGCCGCTACACGGGGGCGCCAACGAGCAGGTCATGAAGATGCTCGAGGAGATTGGCTCGCCGGAGCGGGCCGAAGAGGTCATCCAGGCCAAGCTGGCCTCGAAGCAGCGGATCCCGGGGTTCGGGCACCGGGTCTACAAGACCTGGGATCCGCGAGCGCTCATCCTCAAGCGGTATTCCGAAGAGCTGGGCCGGGCCCGGGGACAGACGCTCTGGTACGACATTTCCCTGGCCGTGGAGCAGGCCGTCCGGAAGGAGAAGGACCTGTACCCCAACGTCGACTTCTACTCCGCCTCGGTCTACTACACGCTCGGGATACCCGTCGATCTCTTCACCCCGGTCTTCGCGGTCAGCCGCATCGCCGGGTGGACGGCGCACCTGCTCGAGCAGTACGAGGACAACCGGCTCATCCGGCCCAGGGCCGAGTACACCGGTCCCATGGACCTTCGCTACGTGCCGATCGAAGACCGGCCTCCCCGTCAGGCCACCGCCTGACGGGGATTCGCCGGGATTGGGAAGGAAGGGGCGAGCGGTCTCACCGGCTGCCGCCCCGTCTCCTCTCCGCCAGGGGGGAGGCGCTTCGTGACGGAGTCGGGGTTCAACTGGGGCCTGCTTGGCCAGCAGGCAGGGCTGGGGTTGGTGCTCGGGCTTTCCGTGGGTTACAGCCTCAAGAAGGCCCTCAAGGTCGCGCTGGTCCTGGTGGGAGCGTTGACGGCGCTCCTGGTAGGTCTGTCGAGGATCGGGTTCATCACCGTCCACTGGGACGTGATCGAGTCCGCTTACACCAGTGCGATGCAGCAGGCGGGAGGCGCCAGGGGGGCCCTGGACCGGGTGGTGGCCTGGTTCTCCAGCAGCCTCGCGGTGGCAGGTAGCTTCTCGTTGGGGTTCTGGCTGGGCTTCCGCAAGGGATGAGAGGCCGGGCCGGCGGCGCTCCGGGGCTCACGATGGCTCCGGGAGCGGCACCTTCCAGGTCTCCCAGCGCCCGTCGTAGATCGCCCGGGCCAGCTCGGCGGGCCGCACCGGCCGCTCGAGCAGGCGGCTGATCGGCACCCACTCGACGCCGTCCAGCCCGGGCTCCTGCTGCACTCGGAGCTGCCCGGAGCGGATACGGGCGCGAAAGAATAGCTCCGCGACATCCCCCCGGTGGCCGCCCCTGGGGAAGTCCAGGGCGTAGGCGACGTCGATGAGCTCGACCTCGTAACCCGTCTCTTCCCTCAACTCCCGCACGGCCGCCTCGACGAACGCTTCCCCCCGCTCCACGTGGCCGCCGGGAAAGCACCAGAAGTCCTCGCCCCGGTCCGCGTGGCGATGGTGCGCCAGCAACACCCGGCCACGGTCGACGAGGACGACGCGGGCGACGAGCAGCGCCTGGCGGAACGTCTCCAAGGCTTCGTCCCTGCTCCTTCCCTGGCCCCTGGCTGCAGGATGGGCGGGCTCCCGCCTGCCCATGCGGCGAGCGCCGCGCTTGACGAAGCGCGCGCCACGAACTAGAAATCTTCGTGCAGCTTCCCGGCACACCTGCACGAGGAACGGGTCGGGTCCCGGAGAAGCCCGTCGTACCCCTCGTCCGTCCGTCCACGTACGAAGGAGGTCGAGCCGAGCCATGGAGTACCGGAGGCTTGGACGCAGCGGCGTGAAGCTCTCGACGATTGGCCTGGGAAGCTGGCTGACTTACGGCGCCTCCGTGGACCGAGCGCGATCGGTGGCGCTGGTGCAAAGCGCCTACGAAAAGGGCGTCAACTTCTTCGACACCGCCAACGTATACCACCGGGGGACGGCGGAAGAGGTGGTGGGCGAGGCCCTGAGGCCTTTCCCCCGCGACTCGTACGTGCTGGCCA
Organism: Limnochorda sp. L945t; assembly: GCF_035593305.1. Taxonomy (GTDB): domain Bacteria; phylum Bacillota; class Limnochordia; order Limnochordales; family Geochordaceae; genus Carboxydichorda; species Carboxydichorda subterranea. The sequence continues at coordinate 969,501 of NZ_CP141615.1, forward strand.
CCAAGGTTTTCTTTCCCATGGGAGACGGCCCCAACGACCGGGGACTCTCCCGCAAGCACATCATGGAGCAGTGCCACCGGAGCCTCAAGCGGCTCGGCACGGATTACATCGATCTGTACCAGTGCCACCGGTACGACCCCGAGACGCCTCTGGACGAGACGCTACGGGCCCTGGACGACCTGATCACGCAGGGCAAGGTCCTCTACGTAGGGGTCAGCCAGTGGAGCGCCGTCCAGATCGCCGACGCGCTGCGGTTGGCCGAACGGCTCAACCTCGATCCCATCGTCTCCAACCAGCCCCTGTACAACATCCTGCACCGGGACATCGAGCGTGACGTGCTGCCCCTGTGCGCCCGGGAGGGGATCGGCCAGGTGGTCTACTCGCCCCTTGCCCAGGGCGTGCTCACGGGCAAGTACCGCCCCGGGCAGCCGCTGCCGCCCGGCAGCCGGGCCACCGACCCCTCGAGTAACATGTTCATGGGCCGGCTGCTGACCGACGAGGTGTTGAGCAAGGTGGAGCGGCTGGCGCAGCTGGCGAGGGAAGCGGGGCTCACGCCCGCCCAGATGGCCCTGGCCTGGGTGTTGCGGCGGCCCGAGGTGACCTCCGCCATCATCGGCGCCACCCGCCCCGAACAGCTCGACGAGAACCTCGCTGCCGCCGGCGTACGGCTCTCGGACGAAGTGGTGCAGGCCATCGACCGGATCACGGGCTTCGCCCCGGACGCGTGAGCCATACGCCCGGTCTTGTGCGAGAGGGGGGATGCACCGGGGACGCCCGGAGGCGAGCCCCGGGAGGGATGCCCCATCCGGGGGGTAGACGGTGCGCTCGTCGCACGAAACGACGCCACGAAGGAGGTCGACTGCGTTGAGCAGCGCAACCACGGTGGAACGTCCCGGTGCCGTCACCATGAAGGGCCAGCCGCTGACGCTGGTGGGCCCTGCGGTCCAGGTCGGCCATCAGGCGCCGGACTTCCACGTGATCGACACGGATCTGAAGCCGCGGACGTTGTCGGACTATCGGGGCCACGTGCTCCTCATCGCGTCGGTGCCGTCCCTGGACACGGGCGTGTGCGACGCCGAGACGAGGCGGTTCAACCAGGAGGCTACCCGGTTCAGCCCGGACGTCCGGGTGCTGACCGTGAGCATGGACCTTCCTTTTGCGCAGAAGCGCTGGTGCGGAGCGGCAGGGATCGAACGGGTCATCACCCTCTCCGACCACCGGGAGGCCTCGTTCGGACAGGCGTACGGGACCCTCATCAAGGAGCTGCGGCTGCTGGCCAGGGCCGTGTTCGTGGTCGACAAGGGCGGTAAGGTGACGTACGTCGAATACGTCCCCGAGGCCACCGACCATCCCCACTACGAGGCGGCCATCGAGGCGGTGCACAAGGCCGGCGGTTGAAGGCCGGCCCGTCCCGCGGGGTGCTTGGAGGGGCGAAACGTCGGGGAGCTCGTGCGAGCCCGTCTCGTACGGGCTCCCGGTGTCATCGTGGTGCTGGCCGTGCAAAGGCGTGAAGGGTAGCAAGGCGTCGGAAAGCGGCCCAAATCCCCGGATCTCGGCGAGAGGAAAGGACGGATCGCCGACAGAATGGAAGAGTGCTGCAGGGCCCCAATAGGACCATGACGACGTCACTCGGTCGCGACGCCCTGGTGTCACCGGTCGGTTTCTGAGCCGCAGCGAGTGCCGGGTTTCTGCCCGGCCGGGCTCCTGCTTGATCCGGAGGCGGATAGGGGGCAGGACCGCCATCGCTGCCACACTGAGGGTCCCCGAAAGGCACCGGTTACCGGGTGGTGGATCGTGGCGACGGGCGACCGGCCGGGAGGCGGCCGGCCAGGGGCCGGGCCACGAGCCCCTCGACGCGGGCGGGCCGCCGGCGGTCGTGGCGGAGCGGGCGAGAGGCCGGCTCGCTTCGGCGCTGGGCCGGCTCGATGCCCCGGCCGACAGCCAGGTGCTGGCCGAGGCCGGGTGGCTGGTCGGCGTGGCGGCGGACGATCCGCTTCCCCTGGCCGTCATGGGACGCCTGGTGATAGCCGGCATGGGGCATGTGGCCGCCAGCGCCATGGCCCGCTGGCTCCTCATGCGCTCGGCGCGGTGCCGGAGGTCGGGTCCGGCCTATCTCGACCGGGCCCGCAGCGTGCTGCAGATGCTCCGCCAGCAGTTCGCGCAACAGGCCGACTATGCCCTGTGGCTGGGCCTCGCGTACCTGGCCGCAGGGCGCTTTTCCGAGGCGTGGCGGGAGCTGCAAGCGGCGTGCCGCCTAGATCCGGAGAGCGGCACGGCCCTGGCGGCGGCCACCGTGGCGGATCTCGTCCTGGGGCGGCGTCCCGGCCTACCCGGCGGGCGGGAGGTGCCCGTGGGGGTCGCGCAGCAGCTGGACCCGGGCCTGGTGGAGCTGGCCAGGGTGCTGCAAGTAACCCGGCGGGCCGCCCCCAAGGAGGTGCGGCTCGAGGTAATGCGGTACCCGGACCAGCGCCTCTCCGACCAGGCAGAGCAGCCCGCCGTAGCCGTTTGGGTCGATGCGGTCTCGGGGGGCCCCGTGCGGCTGCGTGGTGCCTGGGGGGAGCGAGCCCTCGGGGCCCTCGAAGGCGAGTTGCTGCTGGCCTTGCTTTCTCTGGCGGCAGCGGAGCCATCGCAGGGGGTGGCTCGCCAGAAGCTGTGGAGCGCCGTCTGGCCGGTCGCGCCGCTGGCGGTCGGGCGGCTCGAGGGGCTGTTCTCCCTGGCCTTGAGGCGGGTGCGGCGGGCGACGCAGCAGGTGGCGGGCCGGCCGGTGGTGGAACATACCCACCGGGGAGGCTACCGGGTCGCCGAGGGGATCGCCGTGAGCGTACGGATGGATCTTCCGGCCCTGGCGGCCAACTGGATCCTGGCGCGATCGCCCGCGCGCACCTGGGGGTGAAGGAGACTCATCGCCGCGCACCTGGTCGGGTTGGACGGCCAAGGCCGGTTCCTCGTGCTCGAGGGAGACGCGGTCTGGCATGAGCTCCCCCGGTGGCTCGAAGCCAGGCACGCCTTCTGGCTCGACCTGGACGGACCGAGCCAGGCGGAGTGGGAAGCCGTCGGGCAGCATTTCCCCTTCCATCCCCTCTCCCTCGAAGACGCTCGCTCGCTCAGCGAGTTCGCGAGGGTCGAGCCGTACCCCGACTACCTCTTCGTCGTGCTGCACCGCATCGGCCTGGGCGAGCGCCCGGGGGACCACCGGCTCAGGGTGGGCGAGGTCGACCTCTTCATCCATCCCGCCTACCTCGTGACCACCCATCTCCAGCCCGCCCCGGAGATCGACGAGGCGCGCCGGTATCTGTCGACCCGTCCCCAGGCGCTGATGCGGGGCAGCGAGTTCGTGGCGCACCTGGTGGTCGACGCGGTGGTGGACGCCATGTTCCCTGCCATCGAGCGCCTGGTGGAGCAAAGAGAGAGGCTCGAAGGCCGGGTGCTCGCCCAAGCCGAGCGCAGCCCGTGGCCCGCCGTGACCCACCTGCGAAGCAGCTTGCTGGTCGCGCGGCGCAGCCTCGGAGCTCAGGCCGAGGCGCTGGGGCGCCTCGGGCGGGAGCGAATGGCTCTGGTATCGCCGGAAAGCGCCCTCTACTTCCGGGACATCGCCACCCATGCCGATCGCCTGCTCGCCATCGTGGAAAACGAGCTGCGGCTCGTGGACAACCTGGTGCAGATGTACCTGGCCATGCGCACCGACCGGCTCAACGTCGTGATGCAGCGGCTCACGCTCTTGAGCGCCCTCTTCATGCCGCTCACCCTGATCGCAGGCATCTACGGGATGAACTTCCGCCACATGCCTGAACTGGAGTGGCCGCTCGGCTACCCGCTGGCGCTGGCCCTCATGGCCGCGGTGGGAGGCGGGCTGTACGGGTACCTCCGGCGGGCCGGCTGGTTCGACGCCGATGGGGGACGGAGGGGGCGGTCGCCGTCGTGAGGGGCCTGGTGCTGTTCGACCTGGACGGCACGCTGGTCAACAGCGGCGGGGCGGGCCGGCGGGCCATCCAGCGCGCCTGGGGCGAGGTGTTCGGCCAGGAGGTCGCGCTGGATCCGGGCTGGACGGCCGGTCGGACGGACCCTGCCATCTTCCGGGAGATGGCCAGGGTCGGGGGGATCGAGCCCAGGCGGTGGGAGGCCGAACGGGCTCGCCTGGTGGACCGGTACCTGGCCTATCTCTGCGAAGAGGTGGCGAGCCGGCCCGGACGAGTGCTACCCGGCGTACTGGAGCTGTTACGCCGGGGGCAGCAGGAGGCGCGCTGGGCGCTCGCCCTGGCCACCGGTAACCTCGAGCGGGGCGCCCGGTTGAAGCTTTCGCCCTTCGACCTCAACCGGTACTTCCCCGTGGGCGGCTTCGGAAGCGACAGCGAGGTGCGCCACGAGCTGTTGCAGGTCGCCGTGCGGCGGGCGCAGGAGCACTTCGGCGAGGCGATGGCACCGGTGGTCGTGGGCGACACCCCTCTCGACGTGGAGGCGGCCCACCGAGCCGGGATGGCGGCGGTCGCCGTGGCCACCGGCCCGTACGGGATGGACGATCTCGCGCGGGCGGGTGCGGAGGCGGTGCTGCCCAGCCTGGAGGATACGGAGCGGGCCTTGCACGCGGTGGCCGCGTGGATGTTACGTGGCCGTCATTGAAAGTTCATGGGGATAGGGGTAAGGTGGGGACGTACCGAGGCCGGTGGGGGGTGAGCCGGGTCCTCGCGATGGGAAGGCCTTCGGGGTGGCGCCGCACGCTCATGTCGGCCGACTTGCGCTTGTTCTGGTACGTGCACATGCGCATGGCGCGACGCTGGCTCGACCGCTTCATGCGCGTGGTCACCCATCTCGGGGGCGTGATGTCCACCGTGGGCTTGTGCACGGCGCTCATCCTCATGGGGCCGGAGACGCGCCGGGTGGGGTATACGGCTCTGTTTGCCCTCAGCACGAGCCACCTCCTGGTGCAGCTGCTCAAGCGGCAGGTGGAGCGGCCCCGGCCTTACCTGGTGCTCGCTGATCGGAGAGTGATCGTGGCGCCCCTGTCCGACTACTCCTTCCCGTCCGGGCACACCACGGCGAGCTTCGCGATCGCCACCGTGCTGGCGGCCCGCTGGCCGGCAGCCGGTCCGCTGGCCTTCGCGACGGCGTCGATCGTGGGCCTCTCCCGTACGTACCTGGGCCACCACTACCCGTCCGACGTGCTGGCCGGAGCGGCCATCGGCATCCTCTTCGCCTACGTGAGCGTCGTCGGCATAGGCTGGTGAATCGCCGACAGAAGAGGGCCGGCGGCGAGGGCCGGCCCTCTTCTCGGGCGGGAGACGAGTACGGGGTTGCGGGTCAAGGCTCGTTCGGCGCTAAGGGTGCCCCCTTTCAAACGTCGAAGTAGAGGACGAACTCCCACGGGTGCGGCCGGGTGCCGACCGCCAGCACCTCCCGCTGTTTCTTGTAGTCGATCCAGAGGTCGATGAAGTCCCTCGTGAAGACGCCCCCCTTGAGCAGGAACTGGTGGTCGTCCCGCAGCGCCTCCAGGGCTTCGTCGAGGCTGGCCGGCAGCGAACGCAGGGCCAGCAGCTCGGCGGGGGTCAGGCTGTAGATGTCCTTGTCCAGCGGCTCGCCCGGGTCGATGCGGTTCTCGATGCCGTCCAGGCCGGCCATGAGCATGGCCGCGAAGGCGAGGTACGGGTTGGCCGACGGATCCGGGGGCCGGTACTCGATGCGCTTGGCTTTCGGCTCCTGGGAGTACATCGGGATCCGCACGGCAGCGCTGCGGTTGCGCTTGGAGTAGACCAGGTTGACCGGTGCCTCGAAGCCCGGGACCAGCCGCTTGTACGAGTTGGTCGTGGGGCTGCAAAACGCCGCCAGGGCCCGACCGTGGTGCAGCAGGCCCCCGATGTAGTAGCGGGCCAACTCGGAGAGCCCCGCGTACCCGGAAGGGTCGCAGAAGAGATTGTTGCCTTCTTTCCACAGGCTCTGGTGGGTGTGCATGCCCGAGCCGTTGTCGCCGTAAATCGGCTTGGGCATGAACGTCACCGTCTTGCCGTACTTGCGCGCCACGTTCTTGGCCACGTACTTGAGGAGCATCACCCGGTCCCCCATGCGGGTGAGGGAGTCGAAGCGCAGGTCCACCTCCGCCTGGCCTGCCGTCGCCACTTCGTGGTGGTGTACCTCGACTCCGACGCCGACGTGCTCGAGGGTGAGGGCGATCTCGGCCCGCACGTCGGCGACCGTGTCGGTCGGCGGCACCGGGAAGTATCCCTCCTTGTAGCGGGGCCGGTAGCCGGGGTTGGGGGTGCCGTCCCGGCCCGAGTTCCAGAAGCCCTCGGCGGAGTCGATGAAGTAGTACCCGCTGTGCTGGTTTTGGTCGAAGCGCGCGCTGTCGAGGATGAAGAACTCGGCTTCCGGGCCCCAGTAGCTCACGTCGGCGATCCCGGTCGCCTTGAGGTAGGCTTCCGCCCTGCGGGCGATGTGGCGAGGATCCCGATCGTACGCCTGCCCGCTCACGGGGTCCCGGACCTCGCAGATGAGGCTCAGGGTCGGGTGCTGGTAAAAGGGATCGATGAACGCGGTGCTGAGGTCGGGAACCAGCAGCATGTCGCTTTCGTGGATCGCCTGGAACCCCCGGATGCTCGACCCGTCGAACCCGAACCCCTCGGCCAGGCTCTTGGAGCTCAGCTCGTCGATCGGCACGTGGAAATGCTGCCACAACCCCGGAACGTCCACGAACTTGAGGTCGGCCATCACCACGCCCTGGCTCCTGGCCTGTTCGACCAGCTCCTGTGCGGTGGTTGCCTTGATGGTGGCCGTCGCCCGCCCGTTCACAACGACCGCCACGACCCATCCTCCTTTCCCCAGCCGGAACTATGGCTGCATTGTAGAAAGCTGTCTGGTTGCTGTCAAGTCAGTGACATGAGTCATGACATGTATACACGCGGCCGGGCCGGGCGCGTCCACCGGGCGAGGCTGTTACAATACCGGGCGGGGTGACCGGCGAGACCCATGCGCGTGGCGTTCCTCACCCTCGGATGCAAGGTCAACCAATACGACACGCAGGCCATGGCGGAGCTCTTCGCCCGGCAGGGGTGGACGGTGGTCGACGGCGAGCAGCGGGCCGACGTGGTCGTGGTCAACACCTGCGCCGTGACGGGGGAAGGCGGGCGCAAGAGCCGGCGAGCGATCCGCCGCGCCGTCCGGCAGGCACGGCCCGGGACCATGGTGCTGGTCACGGGATGCCTGGCCCAGCTGGAATCCGAGCAGCTGGCAGCCATCCCGGGAGTACGGGCGGTGGTGGGGCCGGACCGCCGCCGGAGGCTGGTGGAGATCGCCATGGAGCGCTCGGGTCGGGTCGCGGGCGATGGCCCATCGCCCGAAGTGGACGTGGCTCTCGAGCCTCGTCGGGGACGGCGCTCCTGGGAGGAGCTTCCCGTCCGCTCGTTCGTCGAACGTTCCCGGGCCGTCGTCAAGGTGCAGGACGGCTGCGACGAGATGTGCGCCTTCTGCGTCGTGCCCTACGTGCGCGGGCGTTCTCGCAGCCGGCCGCCCGAGGCGGTGATCGACGAGGTGCGCACCCTGGCCGCGGCCGGCTACCAGGAGATCGTGGTGAGCGGGATCCATCTGGGCGCCTACGGAGCGGACGGCTGGGATCTCACCCGGTTGCTGGAGGCCATCGAGGAGGTACCGGGGTCGTTCCGGGTGCGGCTCAGCTCGCTCCTGCCGGGAAGCCTCACAGAGTCCCTCGTGCGACGGTGGGGGGATTCCCGGCGGCTCTGCCCGCACCTTCATCTCTCCTTGCAGTCGGGAGACGATGAGATACTCGAGCGCATGGGCCGGCGCTACCGGATGGCCGAGGTGGAAGAGAGGGTGGAGGCGCTCCGCTCCTCGAGGCCGGATCTGGCGGTGAGCGCCGACGTGATCGTGGGATTCCCGGGCGAGAGCGACCGGGCGGCAGAAGCCACGGTAGAAGCCCTGCGGAGGTTGGGGGTGGCCCGGGTGCATGCCTTCCCCTATTCGGCCCGCCCGCTGACCCGGGCCGCCCGCCTGGACGGCCGGGTGCCGCCCGAGGTCGTTCGCCGGCGGATGCAGCGGGTGAGGGCCGTGGCTGCAGAGCTGGCCGTTCGGTACCACCGTTCGCTCGTCGGGCGCGAGGTGGACGTGCTCGTGGAGCGGAGCCCGTCCGCAACCATCTGGGCCGAAGGCGTCGACGAGCACTACGTCCGGGTCCGGCTGGCCGGCATGGCCGGGAACGGGGTGCGCCCGGGGCGGGTCGTTCGCGCGCAGGTCCTGGAAGCGGGCCGGATGCGGGTGCTTGCCTCGCCCGTGGAGCCTCCCCCAGAGGGAAGGAATCCGCAGGGCAACGTGGAACCTGCCTGAGTATCCCCGGTGCCGCGGAGGGAGCCGATAGGGGTTCGGGGGTCCCGCCGGCCGGTTTCCGGACGTTGCGAAGGGGGGGCCGGCATTGGCCGAGATCCATATCGGGGACAACGAGTCACTGGATGCGGCCCTCAGACGCTTCAAGCGGATCATGCAGCGCGACGGGATCATGGCGGAGATGCGCAGGCGAGAGCATTACGTGAAGCCGAGTGTGCGGCGCAAGCAAAAGGCACAACAGGCGAAGCGGCGCCGCGGCTAGGTGCGGGACGGAGCCTGTCAGGCCAAGGATGAGGTCGCCCGGGGTCGAAAGGAGATCCCGGGCGACTCGTTTTGTCGCCGGAGAGGAGAGTCGGCCACGCGGCACCCGTACCGGAGAGCTCTGGCCCTCGTCGCCTCCATGGCGGCGCTGCTCGCGCCGGCTGCGCCGGCGGTGGATGCCTCTTCCTCGCACCCCCGGCGGGCGCCCATCGCCGTTGCTCCGGGAAAGGCGCCGGTCGTATACGTGGTGCCCATTCGGGGCGTGATCGAGCTGGGGCTGGCGGAGTTCGTGCGCCGGGCCGTCAGCCAGGCCCAGCAGGCGGGCGCGGATGCGCTCATGCTCGACGTCAACACGCCGGGCGGCCGGCTCGATGCGGGCGAGGAGATCCGGGACGCATTGCTCGACGCCCGGTTGCCCACCGTCGCGTTCGTCTCCGAGCGGGCGCAGTCGGCCGGGGCGCTGGTGAGCCTCGCCGCCGACTACCTGGTGATGGCGCCGGCCGCCAGCATCGGCGCGGCCGAGCCCATCCCCGCCGAGGAGAAGATCGTGTCGGCGGTGCGGGCCGAGTTCGAGGCGACGGCGCAGGCCAAGGGGCGGGATCCCCGCATCGCGGCGGCGATGGTCGACAAGAGCGTGGCGATCCCGGGCCTGGTGGAGGCGGGGAAGCTCCTGACGCTTCCGGCTCGAGAGGCGCTCAAGTTCGGCTTTGCCGACGCCATCGCGCCCGACCGGGAGCAGGCGGCGGCCGCCGTGGGGCTTCGGGGAGCGCGGTTCGTGGAGGTTCGTCCCAACTGGGCGGAGCGGCTCGTGCGCTTCTTGACGGAGCCCACGGTCAGCTCCCTTTTGCTCACCATCGGCTTTCTCGGCATGATCTACGAGCTCGCCACGGCCGGGTGGGGGGTCGCCGGCACGGTGGGACTCGTCGCCCTCGGGCTCTTCTTCGGGGCGAGGCTCTTGACCGGGCTCGCCGGATGGGAGGTCGTGCTGCTCTTCCTGGTGGGAGTGGCGCTGCTCGTGGTCGAGCTGGTGGCCGTCCCCGGCTTCGGCATCGCCGGCGTCCCCGGCCTGCTGGCCGTGTTCGCCAGTCTTTACCTTTCCTTCCGGGACGCCGCCTCCGCCGCGTACGTCATCGGGGGGTCCATCGCGATGACGGCCCTGGTGGCGGCGCTGACATTCCGGTACGTGCGGCGCACCCGCACGTGGAGCCAGATCGTGCTCGGGGCGAGGCAGCGCCGGGAAGAGGGGTACCTGGCCTCTTCCAGCATGAGCGCCTGGCAGGGCAAGCGAGGACGGGCCATCTCTCCGCTGCGCCCGGCAGGCGTGGTGGAGATCGAGGGGATGCGCGTGGACGCGAGCACCGAGGGGGAGTTCGTCGACGCGGGGACCGCGGTGGAGGTGGTGCGGGTGGACGGCCCCAGCCTGGTCGTTCGTCCGGTGACGTCCCGGCAAGAGAGGGCGGGGTAGGGCGGTGGAGACGCTGCTTCTCTTCTGGCTCCCGGTCATTCTCGTCGTTCTGTTCTTGGTGATCCTGCTCAACTTCATCCCCGTCGGGCTGTGGATCTCGGCGTGGGCGGCGGGCGTGGGGGTGAGCATCTTCACGCTGGTCGGCATGCGGCTGCGGCGGGTGCCGCCGGCGGGGATCATCCTGCCTCTCATCAAGGCTTACAAGGCAGGCCTGGACGTGGCCATCGACAAGCTGGAGGCGCACTTCCTGGCCGGCGGCAACGTCGACCGCGTGATCGACGCCCTGATTGCCGCCCAGCGGGCCAACATCAACCTCACCTTCGAGCGGGCGGCCGCCATCGACCTCGCCGGGCGCAACGTGCTGGAAGCCGTCCAGATGAGCGTCAACCCCAAGGTGATCGAGACGCCGATCGTGGCGGCCGTCGCCAAGGACGGGATCGAGCTCAAGGTCAAAGCCCGGGTGACGGTGCGGGCCAACATCGACCGGCTCGTGGGCGGCGCCGGAGAGGCGACCATCATCGCCCGGGTGGGCGAGGGCATCGTGACGACCGTCGGCTCTTCCAACACGCACAAGGAAGTCCTGGAAAACCCCGATCGCATCTCGAAGACCGTGCTCGGCAAAGGGCTCGACGCGGGCACGGCGTTCACGATCCTCTCCATCGACATCGCCGACGTGGACGTCGGGCGCAACATCGGGGCGCAACTCCAGGTGGACCAGGCCATCGCCGACAAAAACATCGCGGAGGCGAAGGCGGCCGAGCGGCGGTTCGCCGCCATGGCCCGGGAGCAGGAGATGCTGGCCATGGTGCAGGAGATGCGGGCCCGGGTCGTGGAGGCCGAGGCCGAGGTGCCCCGCAGCCTCGCGGCGGCGCTGCGCGAGGGCAAGATCGGGGTCATGGATTACTACACCATGCAAAACATCCTGGCCGACACCGCCATGCGCCAGGCCATCGGCCAGATGACCGAGGGGCAGACCGGACGCCCGGGGCCCGGCGCCCCGCCCTCCAGCCTCCCCGGCGCCACCGGCGGCGGGCCGGGGGCAGGGCCGCAGCGTCCGGCTCCGGCGCGAGAGGGAACCTGATCCCCCGTGGATGCCCTCGTCGCCCTGCTCATCGTTGTGGCGCTCTCCGTGGTGGAGCGGCTCGCGACGCGAGGGTCGCGCCAGGTCGAGAAGCCGGCCCCGCCAAGCGGGCAGGGGGCCGGGCAGCCGCCCGAGGGCGCTGCGGCGGCGCGACCCCGGGCCTCCCCGGTAGAGGAAGCTCCGATAGCGGAGCCGGAGGCCGGGGGCGCTCCCGAGCAGGAACAGGCGCCGGTCCTTCCCGGCCGGGAGCAACCCCCTCCGCCACGCCCACAGCCCGGCACGGCCTCTCTGGGGCTGGCCGGGGCCCAGGCGGTGCGCCTGGGCATCGTCATGAGCGAGGTGCTGGGCCCGCCCCGGGCGCGCCGGCCCTACCGGCCCCCCACCTCACGCCGATGACCAGCCCCGGGCGGCTGCGCCGACGACGGCGCCCAGGACGCTGCCCGGGCCGCACAGCAAGAGCGACAGGGCGACGCGCTGGAAGGCGTAAAGCATGGCGGCGTTGCTCGGGGCTGCCTCCCCGCTCCAGGCGGGAGCTGCCACCACGGCCATCAGCACCATCTCCGCGAGCACCAGGCTGGCCAGCGCCTGGAGCACGGCAGGGGCCGGCCGGGCGGTGCGCAACCCCAACAACACCGCGCTCGCGACGGACCAGGCGACGCCCGCGGTCGCCCCGGCCCGGGCAAGCCACGGGAGCGGGCTCAGCGCGGGCAGGGTCCAGTTGGCCAGCAAGAAACCCAGGGCCAGTCCGGCTCCCACGACGCTGACCCCGTCCGCCAGGATGCGGGAGAGGGCGGCTTCCTTCCCGGGCGGCGCCGCTGTCCCCGAGGCCGGGGATGGCCGGCTCACGACGACCCCTCCCCCGGGTGGTACTCCACTCGATACTCGAAGGTGTGGCTTCCCGCCACGGGCAGCTGCAAGCGCCCCGATACGGCCAGTCGCCAGACGGTCGCCGTGCCCGGCGGCGCGGCCGAGGCAAACGGTACCTGCAGCAACTGCTCGCCGCCGGCCGCAGGGATCTCCAGGGGACGGTCCCGCAGGTCCACGCTGGCGGCCCCCGCATACCGCCCGTCCTGCCAGGCCAGCACCTGCACCTCGAGCAACACCACGGGCCAGGGCCCGCCGTTACGGTAACGGAGGTCCACCACGAGCCGTGGGGCCGCTTGCACCCGAGCCACGTCCACCGCGAGGCGGTTGAGCGCACGGGTCAGCGCGACGTAGCGCTGGGCCAGGCTCCACGAGCCGGCCAGCCCCAGGGTCCCCGCGATCGCCAGCGCCAGGCCGATCGCCTGGGCCCATCGTGGTCGCTGCCGCACGCTGCCACTTCCTCGTGGGTCGCGGGATTGGCCGCAGACGGCCGCGCCCTAGATTACGTTCGCGACGCGTGCCATTCCTCTACCCGGCGACCGGCTGTGAGGCGTCCGCCGCCTGCCTCTCCACGCTTGCGCGGCGAGGCGGAGGGAGCCACAATGTCGGTGCGCGTGGGCCGAGGGTTTCGAAGGAGGCGCGACCATCGTTGGACTACGAGCTGACCCAACAGGCCGCCGCCCGCGACTTCACGGCGGTGCCTGCGTCCCGGGCCCCGGTCAAGGCCGTCGACATCCACACCCATGCCGGCACGCTGCCCGAAACGGCGCTGTTGCTCCGGGCCGCCGAGCTTTACGGGATCGACACCCTGGTGGTGATCGTGCACGACTACCTGGCGCCGGCTTCCGTGAGCAACGGGTGGGCCGGGTCGGTCGTGATCGCTCCCCAGCTGCGCTACGATCATCTGGACGACGAGGAGCGCTTCTTGAAAGAAAACCTCGAGCGCATCGAACAGGCCGGTCGGGCCGGGGTGCGGCTCGTGAAGTTCTGGTTCACCCCGCGCTTTTACGCGACGACCCGGCTGCGGCTCGACGACCCGCGCCTGGCGCCCCTGCTTGCCCGCATCGACGCCCTGGGCATGGGGCTGCTGGTGCACGTGTCCGACCCGGACATCTGGTTCGAGCGGGTGTACACCGATCGTCAACTTTACGGCACCAAGGCCGAACAGTACCCCCAGCTCGAGGCCGTCCTGGATCGCCACCCGCGCATGCCGGTCGTGGCGGCGCACATGGGCGGGGATCCCGAGCACCTGGATCACCTCCAGGAGCTCTTGGACCGGCATCCCAACCTCTTCCTCGATACGAGCGCCACCAAGTGGATGATCCGGGAACTCGGCCGCCAGCGGGAGGCGGCCCGGGCCTTCTTCATCCGCAACCGGCACCGGATCGTCTTCGGTACGGACCAGGTGGTGACCCGGGGGTCCGACCTGGTGCGCTATACCTCCCGGTACTGGACACACCGCCTCTTCTGGGAGACGAGCGTCGAATGCCCCTCTCCCGTCGAGGATCCGGATTGTGACGGGATGCCGGTCATCCGGGGGCTGGATCTGCCGGGCGAGGTCCTCGCCGACATCTACCGCCACAACGCCGAGCGGATCCTCGGGACGCCCCCGCCCGCCCGCTGACGGCTCGGTGGGCGAGCGGGGGGTGCCTGCCGGCGGCCCGTCAATGTCCCTCGCTCTCGGAGCGGGCCTGGCGCCCGGCGCTGCGGCGAGGCGTCTCGGTAGGAGGATACAGGTCGGCGTCGTCGGGGTTGTCGATGACGACCAGGCTCTCGCCCGCCTCCTGGTCGGCGCCCTTCTCCTGCTGGGTGGTGAGCGGCCGCAACCGGTGCGGCCTTTCTCCGGGATCGCCGGGATGGGGATGTCGTCGAGCTCGGCGCCCTGCCACGGCGTTACTCCTCCCCGGTCCAACGAAGGTGGGCGGCGCCCGTGGCCCCTCGGGGGGGGCACCACGGCGTCGCCCGTAGTCTCGCTCCGGCCCGGGCGCCTTTATGCACCGGGCCCGCCGGAATTCAGAGGACCTCGGAGATGGCCTTCGCCTGGGTGAACAGCAGCAGGTAGTCCGGCCCGCCGGCCTTGGAGTCGGTGCCCGACATGTTGAAGCCCCCGAAGGGGTGAACGCCTACCAGGGCTCCCGTGCACTTGCGGTTGAAGTAGAGATTGCCCACGTGAAACTCGTGGCGCGCCTTCTCCAGCTTGGCCCGGTCCCGGGCATAGACCGACCCGGTCAGCCCGTACTCGGTGCCGTTGGCGATCTCGAGAGCGTGATCGAAGTCTCTCGCCCGGATGACCGCCAGCACCGGGCCGAAGATCTCCTCCTGGGCGATGCGGGCCTGGGGCTGCACGTCCACGAAGACGGTCGGCTCGATGAAGTACCCGGCCTGCTCCGGACGCTCGGCAGACTCGCCGAACGGCCGGCCTCCGGCCACGAGCCTGCCCTCGCGCCGGCCGACGTCGATGTACTCCAGCACCTTCTTGAACTGGGACAGGTCGACCACCGGCCCGACCTGGGTCTCGTAGAGCGCCGGATCGCCGATGCGAAGCGCTTTGGTACGCTCGACGATCATCTCGAGTACCCGGTCGTGGACGGCATCGAGCAGGATGGCCCGGGATCCGGCCGAGCACTTCTGTCCCTGGAAGCCGAACGCGGAGGTCACGATCGCCTGCGCGGCCGCCGGGAGGTCGGCGCTTTCGTCGACGATCACCGCGTTCTTCCCGCCCATCTCGGCGATGACCCGCTTGATCCACTTCTGACCGGGCGCGGTACGAGCCGCCAGTTCGTTGATCCGCAACCCCACTTCCTTGGACCCGGTAAAGGCGATCATCCGGGTCAGCGGGTGGCTCACCAGGACGTCGCCCACGGCGCCGCCGCTTCCCGGCGTGAAGTTGAGGACGCCCTCCGGGATGCCGGCCTCGAAGAGGATGTCCGCCACCTTGGCGCCGATCACGGGCGACAGGCTGGACGGCTTGAGCACCACCGTGTTGCCGGCGACCAGGGCGGCGGAGGTCATGCCGGTCAGGATGGAGAGCGGGAAGTTCCACGGCGGGATGACCACGACCACGCCGAGCGGGATGTAGCGCTGCTCGTTCTCCTCGCCGGGAAGCGGGGTGAGGGGCTGGGGCGCTCCCAGGCGCATCATCTCGCGGGCGTAGTACTCCAGGAAGTCGATGGCCTCGGCCGTCTCCACGTCGGCCTCCACCCACGTCTTGCCGACCTCCAGGACCTGCCAGGCGTTGAGCTCCAGCCGGCGCCGCCGCATGATGGCCGCCGCGCGCAACAGCACCCGGGCCCTGGCGTCGGGGCTGTACCGGCTCCAGCGCCCAAAGGCCTCGTAGGCGGACCGGATGGCGCGATCGGCCAGCTCCGGGTCCGCCTTCGAAACATATCCGACAATCTCGGCCGGGCGGGCCGGGTTGGTCGAGACGATCTCCTCGCGGGTGGTGACGGAGTCGCCGCCAATCACCAGCGGATAGTGGCGACCCAGGCTGGATCGGACCCGGGCGACGGCCTCTTCCATGGCCCGCCGGTTTTCGGGTACGGAGAAGTCGACGAAGGGCTCGTTGCGGAACGACCCGACCATGGGCAACATCCCCCCCGTGCCTCATTCCATCCGCCCGCACGGATTCCTCGGGGTAGGGGCGCATAAGGATGTCCAGGCAACGCGGACCAGCGGGGGAAGCTGTCGTACCATGGTCAACCGCTGGGCCGGGCGCGCGGCCCGGGCCCTGGATATCCCGGCAGACGTCTTCGGCGAGAGCCGGGTCTCCATCGTAGGGACCCGGCGGCTGCTGGTGGAGAACCACCGGGGCCTGGTGCACTTCTCCACGGGGGAGATCGTGGTGCGGGTCCCTTCGGGGCAGCTGGTGGTACGCGGGCGCGGGCTGGTCATCGGCGCCATCCAGCCCGACTGGCTGCGCGTCGACGGGAAGATCGAGCAGGTCGTGCTCACCGGCGGCGCATGGCACGGGACGGACCGGGCCGATGGGTGAATGGCTGTCGGGGTACGTCGTGATCCGGGCCAGCGGCGAGGGGCTGGCCGGGTTCGTCAACCTCGCGAGCCGGGCCGGGGTAGAGTTGTACCGGGCCCGCCGGGTGGGTCGCCACGTGCTGGTGGCGACCGTGGCGGCCCGGGATTTCCGCCGGCTGCGGGCCCCCGCCCGGCAAAGCGGGGTACGGGTGCGGCTCATCCGGCGAGGAGGGCTCCCCTTCGTCGCGGCGCGCATCGCCGCCAGTCCTGGCCTGATCGCCGGCTTCGCGGTGGCGGCCGTCCTGGTGGCAGCCCTGAGCGCCCGCGTCTGGGTGGTGGACGTGCAGGGGGTTTCCGGGCGGCTGTTGGAGCAGCTGCAGGAAGTGTTGAGCCGATCGGGCTTGCGGCCCGGCGTCCTCAAGCACCGCGTCGAGACCCGCCAGCTGGAGCAGGAACTGCTGGAGGCGATGCCGCAGCTCGCCTGGACCCGGGTCCAGATCGTCGGGAGCGTGGCGCGGGTCGAGGTCCGTCCGCGGCGAGACGAACAGCGTCTGTTCATGGCTCCCGGTGACGTGGTGGCCGCGATGGACGGCCTGGTGGTCCAGGTCATCCCCGGAGCGGGGTGGCCCGTGGTGCGGCAGGGCGACGTGGTGCGCCGCGGGCAGGTGCTCATCACCGGGCAGCCGCCGGCCGGGGTCGACCCGGCTTCCGCCAGGCCGGTGAGGGCGACCGGGGTGGTGTACGCCCGGGTCTGGTCCGAGGCGGTCGCCGAGCAGCCCCTCGAGATGCGCATCGACACCCCGACCGGGCGGCGGGCGACGGGCTGGCTCGTGCGGGTGGGCCCGTGGCACCTCCGGTTGGGGGCGATCGACCCGCCGTTCCGGCGGTTCCAGAGCGAGATCGCGCACCATCGCCTGCCGCGGCCGCTGGACTGGATGCCGGTCGCGTGGGACCGGGTCGCTTACGACGAAATGCGATCCCACGCCGTCGCCCTCGACAGGCAGCAGGCCCGGCGGATCGCGCAAGAGCAGGCGCTCGAACGGGCGCTGGCCCGGCTCGGGGCGTCTCCCGAGATTCTGAGGCAAACGGTGACGACCCAGGAGCAGGAACTGAGCCGGGGGGTGGTCGTGGTCCGAAGCCGGGCGATCGTGGAGGCCGTCCAGCAAATCGGCCAGTTCGTACCTTCCGAGGGGCGCTGAGGCGGCCAGCTGGCCTTCCCATCCGGGCCGCACTATACTGGGGACGTGAAGCGGCCGGGCAGGGCCCGGCGCGGTGGAGATCCTGGATTGGGGAGGCATGGCTTGCCCGCCGAACCCGGAGAGGGCCACGTGGCGCCGACCGTCTCCTGGATGCACGACCGGCGCTCGGACCTGGCGAGCCTCTGGAGACGGCTCTCGCACCTTCATACCGGGCAGCGCCTGCGGCGCCTCGACCATCCCTTGACGGTCGCAGTGGTGAGCTGGGCCGTGCTGGTCGCCTTGTTCGTGCCGGCGGTGACTCGCCCCGGGGTGCGGCTGGCGCCCGGCCAGGTGAGCCCGGTCGACATCGAGGCCCCCCGCACCATCGAAAACCGCTACCAGACGAGGCAGCTCCAGCAGCAGGCGGTCAAGGATGCGCTGCGGCGTGCCGCCGAGGACCCGGCCAACTACTCCATCGACCCCACCGCGGCCGTCCAGGCCGGTGACCGGGTGCGCAAGGCCCTCGCCCTCATCGCTGCCGAGCGGGAGCGCCTCTGGCAAAGGGCGCAGCGGTCGGCGCGCCCGGGTGCGCCGCCTGACGCCAACTACCGGCCGCCGGCGGCAGAGGCCCGGGAGCGGGCCGGGGCGCTGCAATCCCTGATCCTGCAGCAGGCCAACCTCGCGCTGCCCACGGCGGCGGTGACCGAGGCGCTGCGCATGACGCCCACCGCCTTCATGGCGGTGCACGATCAGGTGCCCGGGGTGGTGGAGCACGTCATGAGCTCCACCCGCATCGCCTCGGACGGGGTAGAGGCGGCGCAGGGCCAGGTCGATGGCCAGATCGGGCGGTTGAAGATGCCCCCCGAGGCGGTGCCGACGGCCCGGACCATGGCCCGGGCCGCGCTCATGCCCAACCTGATCCTGGACCCCGGCCGGATCGAGCGGCTCCGGCAGGAGGCCATCCGCAGCGTCCAGCCGGTCATGGTCGTACAGCACCAGGTCATCCTGCGCAGGGGCGACGTGGTGACCGAGGAGCACGTGGAACTGCTGTCCGACCTGGGGCTGTTGGGCCGTTCCGGGCGATTTTGGTCGGGCCTGTTGGGTGCGAGCGTGCTCCTGGCGCTGCTCGTCGGGATGATGGCGCTGTACGTCGCGCGGTTTCACCCCAAGATCGCCCGCTCGACCCGCATGGCCGCGCTCGTCGCATCCCTCGCCCTGGTGGCGGCCGTTTCCGCCCGGATCCTGGAGGGCTTGCGCTGGGCGCCCGCCGGGTACCTGGCGCCCGTCGCCTTTTCGGGGATGCTGGCCACTCTGCTGCTGGACGCCCGGCTGGGTGCGGGGCTCGTCTCGGCGCTCTCCGTGCTGATGGGGCTCCTCTTCGGTTTCAGCGAGCGCCACGTGCTGGTGAGCTTCGTCACGGGCATGACGGCGGTCTTCAACGTGCACCGTCTGAGCCAGCGCTCTGACCTGACCCGTACCGGCGTGGTCTCGGGCGTCGCGGGGCTGGCGACGTTGGGGGCGCTCGGGCTCATGCAATCGGACCCCGACACCGTCGTGGCCAGCTGGGCGGGGCTTGCCAACGGCGTGTTGAGCTCCATCCTGGCGCTGGGCCTGCTGCCGTTCGTGGAAACCCTGTTCGGGGCCATCTCCACCGTGCGGCTCATGGAGCTGTCCAACCCCAATCAGCCGCTGTTGCGACGGTTGCTCCTGGAGGCGCCGGGCACCTACCACCACAGCCTCATGGTGGGCAACCTGGCCGAGGCGGCGGCGGAGGCGGTGGGAGGCGACCCGGTGCTCTGCCGCACGGGCGCCCTGTACCATGACGTGGGCAAGGTGCGCAGGCCCTACTTCTTCGTGGAGAACCAGTTCGGCGACGCCAACCCCCACGAACGGCTGATGCCGAGCCTGAGCACCCTCATCATCATGTCCCACGTGAAAGACGGCGTAGAACTGGCCCGGCAGGCCGGGCTCCCGGAGGGCGTGGTCGACTTCATCCGCACGCACCACGGGACGGACCTGGTGCGTTACTTCTACATGAAGGCGGTCCAGGCCGAAGGAGCGGAGAAGGTCAACGAGCGGGACTACCGCTACCCGGGCCCGAAACCCCACACCAAGGAGACGGCCATCGTCATGCTGGCCGATTCGGTCGAGGCCTCTGCCCGATCGCTGACCCGGCCCACTCCAGGGAGGATCGAAGGGCTGGTGCGCAAGGTCATCCGCGAGCGCCTGCTGGACGGGCAACTCGACGAGAGTACCCTGACGCTGCAAGAGCTCAACGATATCGGCAGCGCCTTCGTCAAGATCCTGACGGGCATCTACCATGCCCGCATCGAGTATCCGGAGCTGGAGCGCCAGGAAGAGGCGCGCCGGGCATGACGACGCCGCGAGCGCGAGGGGCCTCCCGGCCCTGGATCGTGCACGTCCACAACCACCAGCAGGCCGTCGCGGTCCACGAGCTCATCCGCCGCCGCCTGGTCCACCGGGCGGTCGGCAAGGTGCTGGAGCAGCACGTCGGGCGGGCCCGCCGGCCGGTGGAGGTCAGCGTGGCCCTGGTGGACGACGAGACGATCCAGGAGCTCAACGGGCGGTTCCGGGCCATCCCGAAGCCGACGGACGTACTCTCCTTTCGCCTGGAGGAGGAGCCGGACCGGGTGGCCGGCCCCCCGGGCGAGCCGGTACTGCTGGGCGAGATCGTCATCAGCGCTCCGCGGGCGGAGCAGCAGGCTCGGGAGTACGGGCACTCGCTGGAGCGGGAAATGGCGTATCTCGCGGTACACGGCTGCCTGCACCTGCTCGGCTATGACCATGAGGACGAGGCATCCCGGAAGGTGATGCGGGCGCAAGAGGAGGCCGCACTCGAAGCGTGCGGCCTGGGCCGGTGAGCGCCGTGGCGTTTCCTGAGGGGCAGGGCCCCGCCCCCCGGCGCGCCCGCAGCGTGGCCGAGAGCTTCCGGTTTGCCACCGCCGGGCTGGTGCACGCGCTGCGCACCCAGCGTAACCTGCGCATCCATTTCCTGCTGGCCCTTCTCGTCATGGTGCTGGCGCTGGCGGTCCGGCTGAGCCGGCTGGAGCTTGCGGTCCTGGTGCTGACCGTCGCGGTCGTGCTGGTGGCAGAGCTGGTCAATACCGCCGTCGAGGCCGCGGTGGACCTCTTCTCGCCGCAGTTGCACGACCTGGCCCGCATCGCCAAGAACGTGGCGGCCGGAGCGGTCATGGTCAGCGCCATCGGGGCGGTCGTGGTGGGCATCCTGCTCTTCTATCAGCCGCTGATGGCGGTGCTGGCTCACCCCTCGGCCGTGCCGGCGCGCCATTCGCAAAGTTACCTGACCCTGGTCGGGACCAGCCTGACGCTGTTGTTCACCTGGGCGGGCAAGAGCTGGCTCACCCGCCCGGTGCGTTTAGCCGGCGGCATGCCGAGCGGCCACTCGGCGGTGGCGTGGGCGCTGGCGACGGCCATCTACCTTGCCGGCGCCGGCCCCTGGCTGAGCTTGATAGGGGCGGTTCTGGCGGGCCTGGTGGCGGAAAGCCGCCTGGAGGCGGGGCTGCACGATGTCTGGGAAGTCGCCGCCGGGGCCGCCCTGGGCGTCGGCGTGATGGCGGGCGTCTTCTTGCTGCTGGGATGAGAGCCTCTTTGCGCGCGGGCGGCCGGGCGCGCCGCTCGCGCAGCCGATACGGGGGTGGGCGTGTTGGGGGAGCATGCGACGCGGTTGACGCCTGAACAGGAAGAGGCCCTGGTGCGCCGGGCCTGGGAGGTCCGGGAACGGGCCTATGCGCCGTACAGCGGCTTCCGGGTGGGGGCTGCGCTCCTCACGGGCGACGGGCAGATCTTCACGGGGTGCAACGTCGAAAACGCCGTCTACGGAGCCACGTTGTGCGCGGAGCGGACGGCGGTCGGACAGGCGGTGGCGGCCGGGCAGCGGGACCTGGTGGCCATCGCCGTCGTCGCCGCGACCGACGCCCTCACCACGCCGTGCGGGATTTGCCGCCAGGTGCTGGCGGAGTTCGGCCCCCGGATGGCGGTGGTCGTGGACAACGGGAAAGAGCGCCGGCGGTATGGGCTCGACGAGCTGCTGCCCGACGCCTTTTCCCGTTCCCACCTGGAGGATGCCGCGGGGCGGCAGGTATCTTTCACCGGCCCGTGAAATCTATGCCTGCGCTACGCTGCCGGCCGCAAGACCAACACGAGGTGGCCAGACGGTGACAGAGAGGTCCGTTGCACAGGGGACGGAACAGGCCCGGGCGGCCGCCGCGGCGCCGAGCCAGGTGCACGAGCTGGTGCGCCAGGCGCAGGAGGGCGATCGGGCCGCCCGGGAGCGCCTGCTCGAGACGTACCGGCCGTTCGTCATGCGGGCCGCCGCGTCGGTGGCAGGGCGGTTCGTACGCGTGGGCCAGGACGACGAGGCGTCCGTGGCCATGATGGCCTTCGACGAGGCGATCAGCGCGTACAAGCGGCAGGGCGGCAGCAGTTTCTTCTCCTTCGCCGAGATGGTGATCCGGCGGCGGCTCATCGACCATTTCCGCCACGAGTCTTCGAGCCAGCGCCTGGAGGTGCCCTTGAGCGGGCTCGTCTGCGAGACGGAGGACGGCGAGCTCGACGATCCACTGCTCCAGGTGGAGGCCCGTGAGGCGCAGCGGCAGTTCGAGGAAGCGATCCTGGCGCAGGAGAGGCGGGAAGAGATCGGCAGGCTGTCGGGGATGCTCCACGGGATGGGTATCCGGTTCCAGGATCTGGTTGAGCAGTCGCCCCATCACCGGGACGCGCGGGAGCGGGCCCTCCAGGTCGCCCTTTCCATCGTCCAGCGTCCGGATCTCGCCGAGCAGGTACGCCAGAGGGGCAATCTTCCATTGAAGGATCTCGAAGGCCTGGTCGGCGTGAGCCGTAAGACCCTCGAGCGGCAGCGAAAGTATATTATTGCGTTGGTGCTGATCCTGAGCGGCGAT
The DNA here is from genome assembly GCF_035593305.1 of Limnochorda sp. L945t. Classification (GTDB taxonomy): domain Bacteria; phylum Bacillota; class Limnochordia; order Limnochordales; family Geochordaceae; genus Carboxydichorda; species Carboxydichorda subterranea. The sequence goes on from NZ_CP141615.1 coordinate 991,581, forward strand.
TTCCCACATCTGAAGGAGTATTTGCGGCACTGACCCCGGGGACGGATCGCGTCGAGGGGGACCGGCTCTTGAGTCGAGTGAGAGGGCTACTGCTGGAGCGCACAGGCGAGCGCGAGGGGGTGGTCTTGACTCCGGACGGGCAGTTCGTCCGTGCCCGGATCGTGGACGAGGGGGAGTACCTCCCCGGCGTGGAGGTGTGGGGGATCGTGGGGCCGGCGCCCCTGGGAGAGCGCGTGGCGGCTTTCTTCGGATCGTGGCGGCGGACGGCAGCCGCTACGGCTCTGGCGTTCGGAGTGGTGGGCGCCGTGTTCGCCGCCGTCTACCTGAGAGGCGGCGCCCTCCCGCCGGTGCCGGGGAGGGCGGTGGTGCCGGGGGCAGGCTCCCCGGCGGCCACGCCGATGCCCGGCGAGGGGACCGCCGACGCCGAGTCCAAACCGGTGCGGGCGCTGGCTTCCGAGTCGCCGCCGGCGGCTCCTGCGCCCTCGATCCGCCTGTCGGAGCGCATGGATGCGCCGCAGCTGTCGGCCCGGACCGACTTCTCCGGCTGGAGCAACGTCCGGATGCGGATCGGAGAGAGGGCTGCCTCCGGGCGGGACACCACCGACATCGTGGAGCAGCTGCGTAGAGCGCTCTTGTCGGGCCGGGGTGAGGGGGATCGCCGGCCGGCTGCGAGGGGCGGCCCTGCTGCCACCTCTGGCGCGGATGCTCCGGCCACGCCTTCCAAGGGCCCCGATGGCGGGACGGCCGGAGGGGATGCGTCCTCCGGTGGCGACGTCTCGGTGGCCACGGTCGACGACGGCGCGTCGGACGCCAGCGTGGGGGGACCCAAGGTCGTCTCCCCCGCCACCGCCGCCGGGTCCAAGATCGCGCCCAAGAGCGAGCTCCAGGGGGCCGGCCAGCAAGGCGCCCGGGTGATGGACGCTACGAGCGGCTCGATCGAGGCGACGTCCGGTGGGGCGGTCGTCCCGGCAGAGGATGCCTCGTCGCTCCAGCTGGACGTCCCCTCGGTACGATTACGGGGAGGTTTCTGAGGCCGCCCTGCCTGCCCGGCGGCGTGCGCGTCGCGCACCCACTGCCCGGCCAAGCGGCGCACGCGCGTGATGGAGACCAGCCGTTTCAGCTACGAGTTGCCTCCTGCCCTCATCGCCCAAAGGGCGGCCGAGCCGCGCGACGCGTCGCGTCTTCTGGTCTTGCACGGCGACGGGCGCACCGAGCACCGGGTCTTCCGCGACGTGATCGAGTACCTGCGGCCCGGTGACCTCTTGGTCGTCAATGACACCCGGGTGATGAAGGCCCGGCTTTTCGCGCGCCGGCGCCCCCAGGGGGGCCGGGTGGAGCTGCTGTTGTTACGCCGCGCCGGCGGGGGGCCTGCCGGGGGCCCGCCAACCGCGCCCGACCGCGTGGAGCGATGGCACGTGCTGGTCAAGCCCGGCCGGCGGGCGCCGGTCGGACAGTGGCTCGAGGCGGGGGATGGGCGCCTGGGCGTCCGGGTCGTGGAGCGGACCGGCGAGGGGGGCCGGGTGGTGGAGCTCTCCAGCCAGACCCAACCCGTCGACACGCTGCTGGACGAGCTGGGAGCCCTGCCCCTTCCTCCTTACATTCGAGTGCCCCTGGACGACCCCGAGCGCTATCAGACGGTCTACGCGAGGGTGGCGGGCTCGGCTGCCGCTCCCACCGCCGGGCTCCACTTCACCCCGGAGCTCCTGGAGAAAATCCGCCGGGCCGGCGTCCGCATCGAGCCCCTGACGCTGCACGTCGGCGTGGGGACCTTTCGACCGGTGCGATCCGAGCGCGTCGAGGAGCACGTGATGCACGAGGAGTTCTTCACCATCCCGGAGGAGACGGCCGAGGCGATCCTCCGCACCCACGAGGCGGGAGGCCGGGTCTGGGCCGTGGGCACCACGGTGGTGCGGGCGCTCGAGTCGGCGGCGGTCGGTTCGCATCGGGTGCAGGCCGGGCCGGCGTCGACCCGCCTCTTCATTTATCCGCCGTACGCCTTTAAAGTAGTAGACGTGCTGATCACCAACTTTCATCTGCCGAGGTCGACGTTGCTGATGCTGGTGTGTGCCTTCGGGGGCACCGAACGCGTGCTGGCCGCCTACCGGGAGGCGGTGGCGCTCGGCTATCGTTTCTACAGCTTCGGCGACGCCATGCTGATCCTGCCGTGAGCTCAGCCTTTCGGGTAGACTTTCGCGACCGGTCGACCCGGGCCCGCCTCGGTCGCCTCGAGACGCCCCACGGGCGGGTTGAAACGCCCGTCTTCATGCCCGTGGGCACCCAGGGGACGGTCAAGGGCCTCGCGCCGCGCGAGCTCGAGGAGATCGGCATCTCCATGCTTCTGGCCAACACGTACCACCTCATGTTGCGCCCGGGAGCCGAGGTCGTCCGTTCCGCCGGGGGTCTCCACCGGTTCATGGGGTGGGAGCATCCCATCCTTACCGACAGCGGCGGGTTCCAGGTGTTCAGCCTGGCGGAGCTGCGCCGGGTGACGGACGAGGGGGTCGCTTTCCGCTCCCATCTGGACGGCTCGCCGCAGCTGCTCACGCCGGAACGGTCCATGGAGGTGCAGTGGGCCCTCGGCTCCGACGTGGCGGTGGTCCTCGACGAACTCGTCGGATTCGGGGCCGATCGTCAACAGGTGGAACGAGCCGTAGAGCGAACCGCTTCCTGGGCCCGGCGCAGCAAGGCGGCCTGGGAGAAGCTGGGCGGGCGGGGAGCCGGCGGGCGGCTGCTCTTCGGGATCGTGCAGGGGGGCGTGTACCCGGATCTGCGGCGGCGCAGCCTGGAGCTCACCCTGCCCATCGCTCCCGACGGGCTCGCCATCGGCGGTTTGAGCGTCGGTGAGCCCAAGGCGGCCATGTACGAGGTGCTGGCGGACCTCGAGCCGCAGCTGCCGGAGGAGCTCCCGCGGTACGTCATGGGGGTGGGCTCTCCGGACGTGCTGGTGGAGGCGGTCGCGCTGGGGTACGACATGTTCGACTGCGTGTTGCCGACGCGCCTGGCCCGCCACGGGGCAATCTGGACGTCGGAGGGCCGGGTGATCATCCGGGACGCGCCGTTTGCCACCGACCTTCGACCGCTCGACGAGCAGTGCGACTGCTATGCGTGCCGGTACTTCTCCCGGGCGTACGTCCGGCACCTGTTCAAGGCCGGCGAGATGCTGGGCATGCGCCTGGCTTCCGTGCACAACTTGCGGTTCTTGACGCGGCTCATGGAGAGCATCCGGCAGGCCGTCCGGGAAGGCCGGCTGCGGGAGCTCCGGGAGGCGATCCGGCAAAAGTACGGCACCCAGACGAAGGAAGGGGAGACCTGATAGTGACACCCATCTGGCTGGCAGCCAGCCAGGAGCAGGCGCAGGGCAGCGTGCTGAGCCTCATTCTGTTCCTGGTCATCCCGTTCGTTTTCTTCTACTTGCTGCTGTGGCGGCCCCAGGCCCAGCAGCAGAAACGCCGGGAGCAGATGCTCAAAGGTCTCAAGAAGGGGGACCGGGTGGTGACGGTGGGCGGGATCCACGGCGAGATCACCGCCATCAAGGACGACACGCTCACCGTCCGGATCGCCGACAAGGTCGAGGTCCGCATGAGCCGCTCAGGGGTCAGTCACGTTAAGGGCAAGGAGGAGGCGTGAGGGTTTGCCCGAGCGGGTGAGGCTGGAGCAAGTGCGGGCCCACCCTCTCATCGGCGCGCTCATCCGGGCATCCAACGAGCACCTGGCCGCCCAGGGCTTCACCGAGCACGGCCAGCGCCATGCGGAGCTCGTCGCCCGGGTGAGCCGCAACGTGATGACGCACCTGGACCGCAGCCAGCGGGAGGCGGAGCTCGCTGAGATAGCGGGCTACACCCACGACATCGGCAACGCGATCGCCCGGGAGGCGCACGGCCAGGTGGGGGCGGCCGTCCTGGTCCAGGTCCTCTCGGAGCTGGGGATGGATCCTTACGAAATCGCCGTCGTCGCGGGGGCCGTCGGCAACCACGAGGAAGAGGTGGGCCAGCCCGTCAACCCGGTCTCGGCGGCGCTGATCCTGGCCGACAAGAGCGACGTGCACAAAAGCCGCGTCCAGAACCCCGACCGGGCCCGCTTCGACATCCACGACCGGGTCAACTATGCGGTACAGAAGTCGTTCTTGCGGGTGCACCAGCCGGAGCACGTGGTCCAGCTCGAGCTCGAAGTGGACACCTCCATCATCCCGCTCATGGAGTACTTCGAGATCTTCCTCACCCGCATGCTGATGTGCCGGCGGGCGGCCGAGTTCCTGGGATGCCGCTTCCAGCTCCAGATGAACGGGGTCCGGCTGCTGTGAGGGGTGCACCGTCCCGGCGGCGAGGGGTTGCAGGACGCGCCGTGAAGGCGTTTGACCGGGATCGTGGGCAGGGACTATAATACGGCCTGTGCGCGTGGCAGAGGGCGTCCGCACCGGTCCAAGCGCGCACCGTTGAGGAGGACAGCGTGTGAGTTCGGTGAAACTGTGGAGAACGCTCCTCATTCTGGCAGTGGTAGCCGTTGCCGGGGTGCTCCTGCTCACGCGCCCGTTCCGCCTGGGCCTGGACTTGCAGGGCGGGACGCACGTCGTGCTGGAGGCGGAGCCGTCGCCCGGTATCGGGACGGTCGACGACCAGACCATGCAGCGGGCCCTGGCCATCGTCGAGCGGCGCGTCAACGGGCTCGGGATCGCGGAGCCCATCGTCCAGCGTCAGGGCCAGCGGCGGATCATCGTGGAGCTGCCGGGGATCGACAACCCGCAGCAGGCGATCCAGACCATCGGCAAGACCGCGCTGTTGGAGTTCAAGAGCCCGACGGGTGAGACGGTGCTGACGGGAGCCGATCTGGCCACGGCCAGCTTGAGCCGGGACCAGTTCGGGCGCCCGGCGGTCGCCATCGAGTTCAAACCGGAAGGCGCGCGCAAGTTCGCCGATCTCACCACGCGTTACGTGGGCCAGGTCATCCCGATCCTGCTCGACGGGCAGCCCATCTCGACGCCGGTCGTGCGTACGCCCATCCCGGACGGCAAGGCGCAGATCGAGGGCGACTTCACCGTCGAGGAGGCCAGGCACCTGGTGGTCCAGCTCAACGCCGGCGCGCTGCCCGTGCCGCTCAAGGTGGCCGAGGTGCGCACCGTGGGGCCGACCTTGGGCCGTGAGTCGATCGACCAAAGCCTGCGGGCGGGTATCGTGGGAGCAGCGCTCGTGTTCCTCTACATGTTGCTCTACTACCGCCTGCCGGGCGGCATCGCCGATCTGGCCCTGGCGGCTTACATCATCATCCTCCTCGGGGCCATGGTGGGGTTACAGGCGACGCTGACGTTGCCGGGCATCGCGGGGCTCGTGCTCTCAACGGGCATGGGGGTGGACGGGAACGTCCTGGTCCTCGAGCGGATCCGGGAAGCCCTGCGAGAGGGCAAGCGCGTGCGGGCGGCCATGGACGAAGGGTTCAAGGGTTCCCTTCGGACCATCCTCGACGGCAACGTCACCGTGCTGATCGCGGCGGCGGCGTTGTTCTACTTCGGAACGGGTCCCATCCGGGGCTTCGGGGTCACGTTGACCCTCGGTATCGTGGCAAGCATGTTCACGCAGATAGTGTTGACCCGCCTGCTCCTCTCGATCTACATCGACCGGGATCCTGAGCGGGCAGCGCGGCAACTGCTGCCTGGAGGGGCGGGCGTCTCCCAATGATCAAGGCCAGCAGAGTGGGTGGGGCAGCCCGAGCGGCGGAGCCGACCGCGTCTCCGGCCCGAGTGTACCCGTTCATGAGGTACCGAGCCTGGTACCTGGGGCTGACGGCGATCCTCCTGGCGGCAGCCGTCGTCGTGATCGTGACGAAAGGCTTCGTGCTCGGGATCGACTTCACCGGAGGGACGCTCCTGGAGCGGGGCATGCCACGCCCGGTGACGGCCGCCGAGGTCAGCACGGTGCTGCGGGGGCCAGAGCTCGCGGATCTCAGGCTGGAGGGATCCATCGTGCAGCCCCTGGACGGCGGCCGGGCGGTGCTGATCCGGACCTCCGAGCTCAATCAAGCTCAGATCCGGCGGGTCGACGAGGCCCTCAGGAACGCGTTCGGATCCGGCGTCACCGACCGGCGCACCGAGGTGGTCGGGCCCGTCGTGGGCCGCGAGCTCGTCAAGCAGGCGCTGATCGGGTTACTGCTGGCTTCGGGCGGGATCCTCGTCTACGTGACGGCACGCTACGAGTACCGCTTCGGCGTTGCCGCCATTGCGGCTCTCCTGCATGACGGGCTCGTGATCGTGGGCCTCTACTCCCTGCTGGGGATGGAGGTCAACGTGTCGACCGTGGCCGTGGTGCTTACCATCCTGGGCTACTCGGTCAACGACACCATCGTGATCTTCGACCGGATCCGGGAGAAATTGGGCAAGGCCGGGCGGCGCAAGGACTTCGACCGGCTGGCGGACGAGGCCATCACCGAGACGCTGCCACGCACCCTCAACACGGCGGGCGCCACGCTGGTCACGGTCCTGGCGCTTCTGCTGCTGGGCGGTGCCACCATCCACGACTTCGCGCTGGGGCTGTTCGTGGGCATCGCATCGGGTACCTACTCGTCGGTGTTCGTGGCCAGCGCCCTGTGGGTGGTGTGGCGCCTGGCCGACCTGAGGCGGAGCAGCCGCCGGGCCCGGGCGGCCGCCTGATCGCCGCCCAGGCCTGGCCAGGAGCCGAGGGCTCGAGGGGACGGCCGGGGGAGGCGTCCCCGGGCAGGACGGTGGCCGGTCGCTGGGGGCAGGTGAACCGTGAGCCGTTCACGGCCTGCCGGTGAGCCACGACATCTGGATCGGGAGGTGCCGGGGCTGTCACGACCGCTCCGGCACCTGCGCCGTTACCGGCAGGTGGCCGAGGTGCTCGCCCGGCACGGCTTCGCCGTGGTGCTGGAAAGCCTCGGGCTTCGCCGGCTGCTTCCTGCCTGGCATCGCACTGCACCGGCCGCCGGCGGGCCCGTGCACCTGCGGCAGGCGCTGGAGGAACTGGGGCCCACCTTCATCAAGCTGGGGCAGGTGCTGAGCCTGCGGGCGGATCTGCTCCCCCGCGAGTACGTCGAGGAGCTCGCCCGCCTGCAAGACCGGGTGGCTCCCGAACCTTTCGAGCTGAGCCGCAAGACCATCGAGGAGGAGCTCGGGGCTCCCGTCGAGCGGCTCTTCGCGCGGCTCGACCCCCACCCCATGGCCTCGGCCTCGTTGGGCCAGGTGTACGAAGGGACCCTGCCCACGGGCGAGGCGATCGTGGTGAAGGTGCTGCGCGCCGGGGTGGAGGAACAGGTCCGGACCGACCTGGAGATCATCGACGACCTGGCGAAACTGGCCCGGGAGCGCCTGGCCGAACGTCTGATCGATCCGGTGCGGCTGGCGGAGGAGTTCGCCCGTATCATGCGGCGTGAACTCGACTACCGGTTCGAGGCCCGCCACATCCAGCGGTTCCGTCACAACTTCCGCCACGACCGGCGCATCCGCATCCCCAGGGTGTACGACGCGCTCAGCGGCCGGCGAGTGCTGACGCTCGAGCGGCTCTGGGGGGTCAAGATCTCCGAGTGGGACCGGCTGCAGCAAATGGGCGTCGACCGGCGCGCCCTGGCCCGCACGGGGGCGCAGATCTTCTTGAAGATGGTGCTGGTCGATCACTTCTTCCACGGTGACCCCCACCCCGGCAACCTGCTGGTCGAGCCCGACGGCCGGCTCGGGGTGCTGGACTACGGGATGGTTGCGGCGCTCCGCCCTCAAACGACCGAGCAGCTGGTGCGGGTCTTCCTGGCGGTCGTGCGGCAGGACGCGGAGGGGGCCGTCCGGGGGATGCGCCGCATGGGCATCGTGCCCCCCGGCGCCGACACGCAACGGCTCGTCGGCGACCTCGAAGACCTCATTGCCCGCAACTACGGGCGGCCCATCTCGGAACTCGTCCTGGCCGACGTGGTGCGCGACTCGCTGGACGTGGCGTACCAGCACCGTCTCGTGCTCCCGTCCGAACTGTTGCTCCTGGCGCGCGCGTTGCTCCTGCTCGACGGCCTGGGACGCCAGCTGGACCCCTCCTTCAATCCGCTGGAGGTGGCCGTCCCCTTCGCCCGGAGGCTGGTCCTGCGCCGTCTGACCTTGCGGCGCCAGGCCCAAATGCTCCTCGCCCCTTTGCAGGAGGTCGTCGAGGTGGTTCGTACCCTCCCGCAGAGGGTCGATCGCCTGCTCGAGCAGGCGGAGACCGGGCGGCTCGCAGTGCGCTGGCGGCCCGACGGATACGAGGTACCGTTGCGCCGGCTCGAACGCGCGGTCAACCGGTTGGCGACGGCGCTGCTGGCCGGAGGTCTCGCCATCGCCGGCGCCCTCCTGTGGGACGAGACGGGGCCGCGCCTGGCGGGCATCCACGTGGCGGCCGGGCTGGCCCTCGTGGCTTCGATCGGGTTGTCCGCAGGGCTCTTCTGGGGCATCTGGCGCTCCGGCAGGCTGTAGGAGACACAGCGGCGCCGGGCAAAGCTGGGGGGAATCTCCGCTGACGGTCGTAGTGGTTGCGTTCCTCGTGATCGTGCTGGTGGTGGCGGCGTTCGCCCTGCAAAACACCGTGCCGGTGACCGTGCAGCTCCTGGCATGGAGCTGGCAGGTCGATGCCGGGAGGCTCGCCGCCGCCGCAGCGGGCGTGGGCGGGCTGGCCGTCGCGCTGGTACTGGGGGCGGACGACATGCGGCTGCGGTGGCAGCTTCGCCGGGCGCTCGGCAGGGCCCGCCGGCTCGAGGCGCGCCTGGCGGCGGTCGAGTCCGACCGGGATCGGCTGGCGGAGGCAGCCGCGGCGGCGACGCACCCCGAGGTGAGAGAGGCCGCCTCGGCCCAGGATCGCCCTACAGGCTGAGGCGGCCATGGGGCAGGGGGTTGTGGGCGTCCAGGCCGTGGAGTGGCGATCCCGCGCGCCTCAGCCGGCGAGGGCGCGGCGGTTGGCCGCTCTGCTGGGACTTCACCCGGTGCTGGGGCAACTGCTCATCCACCGGGGCATCGAAGAGCCGGCGGCTGCCGCGGAGTTCTTGCGAACGCCGGCGCCCTCCCGGCAGGCGTGGCGGCTGCCGGGCGTCAAGCAGGCCGCCTGGAGGATCCTGCAGGCGCTGCGGCGCCACGAGCCCGTGGTCGTCTACGGAGACTACGACGCCGACGGCCAGACGGCGGCGGCCATCCTCGTACGGGCGTTACGCTATCTGGGCGGACGGGTGCACTGGTTCATCCCGCATCGCCTCTCCCTGGGCTACGGCCTGCACCAGGAGGTCCTGCTGGAGATGGCGGAGCGGGGCATTCGCCTCGTGGTGGCCGTAGACTGTGGCCTGACCGCGATCGAGCCGGTCCGGGAGGCGCAGCGGCGGGGCCTGGACGTCGTCGTGGTGGACCACCACGAGCCGGCGTCGACCCTCCCGGAGGCGGCCGCCATCGTGGCGGCCCACCGGCTGGGGGCGTGGCCGGGAGCCGACCGGCTGAGCGCGGCGGGCCTGGCCTACCACACCGCCATGGCGTTGTTGGACCTCGCCGGTACGGAGGAGGGCCCGATGGCCCCTGCCCTCGTGCAGCTGGCTGCGATCGGTACCGTCGCCGACGTCGTGAGCCTGACGGGCGAAAACCGCCGGCTCGTGCGGGAGGGGCTGCAGCAGATCCGCACGGCTCCCCTCCCGGGCATCGCCGCGCTTGCCCGGGTCGCCGGCGTCGACCCGGGCTCGGTCGATGCCTACCACGTGGCCTACATCCTGGCGCCCAGGCTCAACGCCGCCGGGCGCGTGGACGACCCCGGCGTCGGCGTGGGGCTGTTGCTGGCGGAGGAGGAGCCACAGGCGCAGGCGGCCGCGCTGCGCCTGGAGGAGGCCAACCGGGCTCGCCAGGCCACGGAGCGCGAGGTCCTCGATCAAGCGCTCGAGCGGGCCGAGGCGCTGGTCGAGGCGGAGGATCCCCCGATCCTGGTGGTGAGCGGGGAGGGCTGGCATCCCGGGGTGATCGGGGTGGTGGCCTCGCGGCTGGTCGACCGCTTCGCGCGCCCGGCGCTGGTCATCACGACGGAAGGGGAGAAGGCTCGGGGGTCGGGGCGCAGCGTCCCGGGGGTCGACCTGTACGCCCTGCTCTCCGCATGCTCCCGCACCTTCACCCACTTCGGGGGCCACCCCATGGCGGCCGGTTTCTCGCTGGCCAGCGCCGACGTCGAAGCCTTACGGGATTGCGTGACGCAGACGCTGGCTTCCCGCTGGCGGGGACCGTACGTGCGGGTCCTCGACGTCGAGGCGTGGGTCGACCTTCGCGACGTGGACGAAACGCTGGTGCGCCAGTTGCGCCTGCTCGAGCCGCACGGAGAGGGCAACCCCCGTCCCGTGCTGGCCAGCCAAGGCCTGGCGGTGGTGGAGGCGCGGCCGATCGGTGCCGACGGCCGGCACCTGAGGCTGGTGGTGAAGGAGCGCCGGGAGGGCAAGGAGATGCCCGTGGTGGCGTTCGGGAAGGCGGAGGCATGGAAGGAGATCCTCGACCGCGCCACCTCGGCGGGCGTACCGGTGGATCTGGCTTTCACCCCTCAAATGGGCCGGTGGGGCGAGGTCGAGTTGAAGGCGCTCGAGCTCCGGGAAAGCGCTCGAGACGGCTGTGCGCCGCTCGTGTGGGATCCGCAAGGGTCGCGCTCGCCGGTGCTGCCCGCAGGCTCCGAAGCGGAGCTGCGGCCACGGAGACCGGAAGGGGCGACTCCGGCGCCGGCGGTCGTGGAGGACCGCCGCGGGCTTGCCGATGAGGGAATCGGCGCGCTCGCCGGGTGGTTGCGCCATACCCTGGACGCGATGCCCGGCACGACGGACGAGGTTGGTGTGCTCGTCGTCGTGCACGAGTGGCGGGAGGCCGTCCGCACGTGCGCGGCCCTGTGGGAGCATGCGCCGGACCTGGCGCACCGGGTAGGCTGGATGGACGAAGGGGCAGGGCGGGCTGCCGCCGGCGGCCCGCCATGGGAAACGGCCTTGCTGCACGGGCCGAGGGCTCTGGTGGCATCGCATCCTCGAGGGATGGAGCTCCTCGACGCCGCAGGGGTGGTGCTGGTCTGGCAAGTGCCCCCGGACGTCTGGGAATGGAAGGCAGCCTGGCGCAACCGGGGGGCGGTGCGGGTCGTCCTGGGCTACGGCGAGGCGGAGCGCGATCGCCTCGAGCGCACCATCCTGCAGGCGTTGCCGGGGGTGGAGGAGCTCCGGCACATCTTCCGCCTTTGCTCGGCGCAGGCGCGCGTGGCGGGGCCTCGCCTGGGCCCGGACGTGGTGGGGCTCGTGCAGAGCCTGCAGGTGCTGGATCCGGCCTGGAGGCCCGGTCGTCCCGTTCAACTGGTGGAGCGGGCGCTCATGGTCTTCGAGGACCTGGGGCTCGTCGAGCGGCTTGCGGGTGACGGGGGCTGGGTGTGGAAGGGGGCGAGAGCGGGAGTAAAGCTCGACTTGGCGCAGTCCCGCCGTTATAATGAGTTCACTCGGGCCCGCCGCTCGTGGCAGGAAGTCGTCCAGGAGGCCTTCCGGCAAGGGGCGCCTGCCTGGTGGCAACGAGGCTGCGGCGGGTGAGCCGTGGGGTTGGGAAGAAGGCATCGGGGCCATGGATTTGAAAGCGCTCATCCGGGAGATTCCCGATTTCCCGAGGCCCGGCGTCAGTTTCAAGGACATCACGACGCTGATGAAAGATCGCGCCGCGCTGGCCTACGTGGTGAGGAGTCTGGCCGACCATTTCCGCGGCGCGGGTATTCAGACGGTCGTAGGGGTCGAGTCGCGGGGGTACGTGCTGGGAGCCCCCCTGGCCTATGAGCTCGGGACGGGCTTCGTCCTGATCCGCAAGCCCGGGAAGCTCCCCGCAGCGACCATCCGGGTCGAGTACGACCTCGAGTACGGCAAGGACGCGCTGGAGATCCACCGCGACGCGCTCCAAAGGGGAGAGCGGGTGCTCCTGGTGGACGACCTCCTGGCCACGGGCGGCACCATGAGCGCCGCGGCCCGGCTCGTGCGGGAGCTGGAGGCCGAGACCGTGGGCTTCGGGTTCCTCATCGAGCTCACCTTTCTCGGAGGCAGGGAGCGCCTCAAGAGCATGGGGTTCTCCGACTCCCAGATCGTAACGCTGGTGCGGTATGATGCGTGAGGGGGACCGGGCCGGCTGCGGGTCGGGATGAATCAGGCGACGGCCGCCACTACGCTGGATGCGCCCCTGGAGGCGCTCATCGATCGGATCCGTGCCTACAATCCAACGGTGGACACGGAGCTATTGGCGCGCGCCTATACGTTCGCGCGCCAGGCGCACGCCGGCCAGGTACGAGACTCCGGCGAATCCTACTTCCAGCACCCCGTGGAAGTCGCGCGGATCCTGGCGGAGCTCCAGGTGGACGTGGCGACCATCGCGGCGGGGCTGCTGCACGACGTGCTCGAGGATACCCCGGTGACGGTGGAGGAGCTCACGGAGCACTTCGGCCCGGAGATCGCCCGGCTGGTCGACGGGGTCACCAAGCTGAGCAAGATCCCGTTCCAGTCCCGGGAGGCCCAGCAGGCGGAGAACCTGCGCAAGATGTTCCTGGCCATGGCCGAGGACCTGCGCGTGGTGCTGATCAAACTGGCCGACCGCCTGCACAACATGCGCACCCTTCGCCACCTGCCGCCCGAGCGCCAGCGCAAGGTGGCGCGCGAGACGCTCGAGATCTACGCGCCGCTCGCTCACCGCCTCGGGATCTGGCAGCTCAAGTGGGAGATGGAAGACCTCGCCCTGCGCTACCTGGACCCTACGGCCTACTACCAGCTGGTGCAGGCCGTGGCCAAGAAGCGCACCGAGCGCGAGGGCGAGCTCGAAGAGGTCATGGAGATCCTGCGCCGCAAGCTGGCGGAGATGGGGATCGCCGGGCGGGTGCAGGGGCGCCCCAAGCACTTCTACTCCATTTACCAGAAGATGCGCACCCAGGGCCGCTCGCTGGACGAGATCTACGACCTCATGGCCGTGCGGGTCATCGTGGGCGACGTCAAGGACTGCTACGCCGTGCTGGGCATGGTGCACAGCCTCTGGAAGCCGATACCAGGCCGCTTCAAGGACTTCGTGGCCATGCCCAAGTCCAATCTGTACCAGTCGCTCCACACCACGGTCATCGGGCCCCGGGGCGAGCCACTGGAAGTGCAGATCCGCACCCAGGAGATGCACGAGGTGGCCGAGCGCGGCATCGCCGCCCACTGGCTGTACAAGGAGAAGCGGACGGCGAGCGCGTTCGACGCCAAGGTCGCCTGGTTGCGCCAGGTGATGGAATGGCTGCGGGAGATGAAAGACCCGCACGAGTTCATGGAGACCCTCAAGATCGACCTCTTCGAGGACGAGGTCTTCGTCTTCACGCCGAAGGGGGACGTCAAGAACCTCCCGGCAGGCTCCACGCCGGTCGACTTCGCCTTCTCGGTCCACACGGACATCGGCTTGCGCTGCGCGGGTGCCAAGGTCAACGGGCGGCTCGTGCCCCTGCACTACCGGTTGCGCAACGGTGAGATCGTGGAGATCGTCACCGGCAAACACGCGCAGCCGAGCCAGGACTGGCTCAACTTCGTCAAGACGTCGAAGGCCCGGAGCAAGATCCGCAGCTACCTGAAGGAGGCGCGGCGCGAGCAGAGCCTGGCCCACGGCCGGGAGATGCTGGAGCGCGAAGCCCGGAGGTTGGGCATCGACCTGGCCGAGGCGGCGAAGGAGGACGCGCTGGCCCAGTTGAGCCGGCGTTACGGGCTCGCCTCGGTGGAGGACCTGTACTCGGCCATCGGGTTCGGGCGGATCTCGGCCGCGCAGGCGCTGGCGCGCCTGGTGGGCAAGGAGGAGTTGGCCGAGCACGCGCACCGTCGGCCGGAGACCCCGGTGCGCCCCGGCCGCGGCGAGACCGACGCGGGCAGCAGCATCGTGGTGGAGGGGGCAGACAACCTCCTGGTGCGGTTTTCCAAGTGCTGCTCGCCCGTGCCGGGCGATGCCATCGTCGGCTACATCACCCGGGGGCGGGGCATCTCGGTCCACCGGGCCGATTGCCCCAACCTGCAGCAAATGCTGGTGGAGCCGGACCGGCAGGTCCAGGTGCGCTGGCGCAGCGTGGCCGGCGTGCTGTACCCGGTGGACCTGCAAATCGAGGCGCACGACCGGGTCAACCTGCTCTCCAACATCATCAACGCCATCTCGGACGGCAAGACCAACATCGAAGCCGTGCAGACCCGCACGACCCGTCATCACCTGGCCATCATCCACGTCGTGGTGGACATCGACGGGATGCCTCACCTCGCCGATCTCATGCGCCGCCTCCGGCAGGTCGAGGGCGTCATCGACGTTCGCCGGGCGCAGGCCAGCTCGCCGGCCTCTCCCGCGGCTCCGGGCCCCGTGCGGCACGCCCCGGAGGTCTAGCGCTCCGTGCGCGTCGTGGTCCAGCGGGTGAAAGAGGCGCGCGTCATGCTCGAGGACGGCGGCGTGGTCGCCTCGACGGGACCGGGGTTGGTGGCCCTCGTCGGCGTGGAGCACGGCGATGCGCGGCCGGACGCGGAGTGGATGGCGGAGAAGCTGGCGGGCTTGCGGATCTTCGAGGACGATCGGGGCCGTCTCGACCGGTCGGTGCAGGAAGCCGGCGGTTCCATCCTCCTCGTCTCCAACTTCACCGTGGCAGGGGAGTGCCGTAAGGGGCGCCGGCCGAGTTTCGAGCGCGCCGCTGCGCGCGAGCAGGCGCGCCGGGTGATGGAGCAGCTGGAAGAGGCGGTCAGGCGCCGGGGGATCCCGGTCGCGACGGGAAGGTTTGGCGCCTCCATGCAGGTGATGCTGGTCAACGATGGCCCCGTGACGCTGGTCGTGGAGACGCCGCCCAAAGCGGTGACGGCCGGGGCGCAACTGGACGGGCCGTCGAAGGGGCGGTAAAATGGCGCGCGTCGCGGTGGGTAGAGGGGTGGCGCATTCGGGCGATGCTGTTTGAACGCATGCGTTCGCAGATGAAATGGATCATCGTCGTGGTGGCGGTGGCCTTCGCCGTGACCTTGCTGTACGTCGGGGTGCCGTTCTTCTTCCGCGGGGAACAGAGCGCCCAGGCGGCCATCGCCAACGTCAACGGGCAGTCCATCGACCTGGCGTCCTTCCAGCGAACTTACCTGGACCAGCTGCGCGCCTACGAGCAGAGCCGTGGCACCGTCCGGCCGACCGACATCGAGGAGATCAAGTACCAGGCCCTCAGCCAGCTCATCAACATGAGGCTTTTGGTGCAGGCCGCCCGCGACGAGGGGATCAAGGTCAACCGCAAGGACGTGGACGCGCGCTTCAACCAGGTGCGAGACGGCTTCCCCTCGGAGGCGGAGTTCAGGCGGCAGCTGCAGCTGCGCAACATGACGGAGCAAGACCTGCGCAAGGCCATCGAGGACGGGCTCATGGCGGAGAAGCTCCAGGAGAAGCTCGCCTCCGGGATCCAGGTCAGCGACCAGGAGGTGGCCCGGGCCTACGAGCAAGTTCACGTCCGCCAGATCCTCGTCCGCCCCGCCAGGGCCGACGACGCCGGGTGGGCGGAGGCGAAACGGCGCGCCGAGCAGGTGCAGCGGGACCTGAAGGCCGGGGCCGACTTCGCTGCCCTTGCCAAGAAATACTCGGACGACGAGGCGACCAAGGCGAAGGGCGGCGATCTGGGCATGCTGGGCCGGGGGGCGCTGCCGGCGCCGGTGGAGGCCGTGGCGTTCCAGCTGGCCAAGGGCGCCGTCTCCCAGCCGGTGAAGAGCGATCTCGGCTACCACATCGTGCAGGTACTCGACCGCAAGGAGGCCAGGGGGCCGGAGTTCGAGAAGGAGAAGCCGCAGCTCGTCGACCAGCTCCGCCAGGAGAAGGCCAACGAGGCGTTTGCCAAGTGGTTCGCCGACCTGCGGCGGCAGGCCTCGGTCTCGATCCTCGATCCGCAGCTGGCCGCCCGGGAGGCGCTGGCCCGCGGGGACGCCGAGCAGGCGCTGGCGCTCTATCGCCAGGCGGCCGAGAAGACGCCGGACGACGCGTACGTGCAGTACGGCATCGGCGCCACCCTGATGGGCCTCAAGAAGCTCGACGAGGCGGTCGCGGCCTTTCAGAAGGCGACCGAGCTCGCTCCGAGCGACCCGGTGCTGCAGCTGGCCCTGGGCAACGCCTACCAGCAGAAGGGCGACAAGGCCAAGGCGGCAGCCGCTTTCCGCAAGGCGTCCGAGCTGTCTCCCATGGACCTGCAGATGCACCTGACGCTGTACATGATGTTCAGCAGCCTGGGCCTCAAGGACGACGCGGCCCGGGAGGAGCAGGAGCTGGAGAAGATCCAGAAGGTCATGGAGGAGCAGCAAAAGGCGCAGGAGGAGTTCATGAAGCGGCTGCAGGAGCAGCAGCAAAAGCAGTCAGAGAGCTCTGCGCCCCCACAGCCGCAAGCGCAAGAGCAGCCGGCGCCGTCGCAGCCGTCGCAAGCGACGCCCCAACCGGCGCAGCCCAAGACCAACCCGTAGGAGTCACGAGGGATGGCAACGGTCAAGGCACCTCGGGGCACGGAGGACGTGTTGCCGGGCCGTTCGGAGCAATGGAGCCGCCTGGAGGCCGTCACCCGTGAGGTGATGGCCTCTTACGGCTACCGGGAGATCCGGACGCCCGTCTTCGAGCACACGGAGCTGTTCGTTCGCGGGGCGGGCGAGGCGACCGACGTGGTCGAAAAGGAGATGTACACCTTCGCCGACCGTTCCGGGCGCAGCATCACGTTGCGGCCGGAGGGGACGGCACCGGTGGCCCGGGCCTACATCGAGCACGGGATGAAGCTGTGGCCGCAGCCGGTGAAGCTGTTTTACATCGGGCCCATGTTCCGCTACGAGCGCCCGCAGGCAGGCCGATTGCGCCAGCACTACCAGATCGGCGCCGAGGCGCTCGGTTGCGGCGATCCGGCTCTCGACGCCGAGGCGATCCTGCTGCCCATCGAGCTGTTCCGCAGGCTGGGTCTGTCCGGGTTTTCCGTGCACCTCAACAGCATCGGTTGCCCGCGTTGCCGTCCGGCTTACCGGGAGCGCCTGCTCGAGTACCTGCGACCCCGGGCGGCGCAACTGTGCGAAAGCTGCCAGCGCCGGCTCGAGCGAAGCCCGTTGCGGGTACTCGACTGCAAGGTGCCCACGTGCAGGGCGGTCACCGAGGCGGCGCCGCGCTCGTTCGACTACCTGTGCGACGACTGCCGCGTGCACTTCGAGACGCTGCAGGGCCACCTGGGGGCCCTGGGAGTCTCGTATACGCTCGACCCCCGCCTGGTTCGCGGCTTCGACTACTACACCCGCACCGTTTTCGAGGTGCTCTCGGACCAGCTGGGCGCCCAAAACGCCCTGGCCGGCGGGGGTCGCTACGATGGTCTGGTGGAGAGCCTGGGCGGGCCGCCCACTCCCGGGGTCGGGTTTGCCTCCGGGATGGAGCGGGCGATGCTCGCGGCCTCCTCCGCCGGCAAAGCGGGCGGGATCGAGGACGGCCGCGCCGGATGGATCGACGTCTACGTGGCAAGCGCAGCCCCTGCGCGGCGCCGGGAGGCGCTGCTCGTCACCCGGCGGTTGCGCGAGCAGGGGTGGCGGGTGGAGACCGACTACGAGGGGCGGAGCCTCAGGGCGCAGTTGCGCTGGGCGGACCGGGCGGGAGCCCGGGTCGCGGTCATCGTCGGAGAAGAGGAGACGAGCGAGCCCGGCGACCCGATGGTGGTGAGGCACCTGGCGCGAGGCGAGCAGCAGCGGGCGGACGACGCGCAAGTCGTGGCGTTGGTGGGCCGGTGGCTGGCCTAGAGGGAGCGCCGGCCTCACGGGAGCAGCAGCGGGCAGGACAGGACGGCCAGGGCAGGCGTAGGGAGAAAGCGAGCGATCATGAGCGGCACTACCTTTGGCCAGCTGTTGAAGCGTACGCACGAGGCAGGGACGCTACGGAAAGAGCACGCCGGCCAGGACGTGCGCCTGGACGGCTGGGTGTTGCGCAGGCGTGACCACGGGGGGCTCATCTTCATCGACCTGAGAGATCGCAGCGGGGTCGTCCAGGTGGTCGTCACGCCCGAAGCGGGCCAGGAGGTCTTCCAGCTGGCTGAGCGGCTGCGGCCGGAGGACTGCATCGGCGTGGCCGGCCGGGTGCGTCGGAGGCTACCCGGCATGGAAAACCCGCAGCTCGTCACCGGTGCGGTCGAGGTGGTGGCGAGCGAGCTCCGGCGCTACAGCGCGTCGGCGACGCCGCCGTTTCCCGTCGACCACTGGACCGAGGTGGACGAGGCCCTGCGCCTGCGCTACCGGTACCTCGACCTGCGCCGGCCCGGCATGCTGGAGGTCCTGAAGCTGCGCCACCGGATCAACGACCGGATCCGCCGGTACATGGACCGCCTCGGCTTTCTCGAGATTGAGACGCCCATGCTGACCCGGTCGACCCCGGAAGGCGCGCGCGACTACGTGGTGCCGTCCCGGGTGCACCCGGGGCACTTCTACGCCCTGCCCCAGTCACCGCAGCTGTTCAAGCAGCTGTTGATGGTCTCCGGCGTCGAGCGTTACTACCAGATCGCCCGGTGTTTCCGCGACGAGGACCTGCGGGCCGACCGCCAGCCCGAGTTCACGCAGCTCGACGTGGAGATGTCGTTCGCCGACGAGGAGGACGTCCTCTCCCTGACCGAAGGCCTCATGGCGGAGCTGTTCCACGAGATCCTCGGCGTCGAGGTCCGGCTTCCCCTGCCGCGCCTACCCTTTTCGGAGGCGATGGGGCGCTTCGGATCGGACAAGCCGGACCTGCGGATACCGGGCCGGATCCTCGACGTGAGCGAAAAGCTGAGGGGAAGCGGTTACCGCATCTTCGCCGAGGCGGTCGCAGCCGGCCGGCGGGTCAAGGCGCTGGCGATGCCGGTACGCCCTTCCCGCAGCGAGCTCGACCAGCTCGTGGACGAGGCACCGCGCCTCGGGCTCCAGGGCCTGACGTGGGCCGTGGTGGACGGGGCGGAGCTCCGGTCCCCCGTCGCCCGCCACCTGCAGGAGAGCGAAAAGACGATGCTGATCGCCCTGGCCCGGGAGCAGGGGGCGAGCCTGCTCTTGCTGGCGGCGGACGAGGAGGAGACGGTGCTGGCCGCCCTGGGCCGCCTGCGCCTGGAGCTGGGCGAGCGGCACGGCCTCGTGGCGAAAGACCGGTGGGAGCTGTTGTGGGTGGTCGACTTCCCGCTGCTCGAGTACAACGCGCAGGAGCGACGCTGGGAAGCCCGCCACCATCCTTTCACGTCGCCCCGGCCGGAGGACCTGCCCCTGCTCGAAAGCGACCCGGCACGGGTCCGGGCGCGGGCGTACGACCTCGTCCTCAACGGGGTGGAGCTCGGCGGCGGGAGCATCCGGATCCACGACCGGGAGGTGCAGGAGCGGGTGTTTGCCGCCATCGGGCTTTCCCGGGAACAGGCCACGGCACAGTTCGGTTTCCTCCTGGAGGCGTTCGAGTACGGGCCGCCTCCTCACGGGGGCATCGCACTCGGGCTCGACCGGCTGGTCATGATGATGGCGGGGCGCCCGAGCATCCGGGACGTCATCGCCTTTCCCAAGACCGCCCAGGCGACCTGCCCGCTGACCGGGGCACCCGCCCCCATCTCGGAGCGCCAGCTGCGGGAGCTGCATCTGCGGGTGCCTCAGGTGCCGGTGCCGTGAGCCGCGCGCGCCCGTTGCCCGGCCGCGCGAGCGTGTGATATGATGGGGCCGGCCCGGAGGGGCCGGCCCCTTCGAGGCTCGTAACGACGGGCGTCTTCGAGCCCTGCTGTGTTCGCGGTGAAGCTGCCATTGTGATGAGCCAACACCATCACAAAGGGAGTCCGGGCTCTGCGGGCGTAGGGCAGGCTGTCCGCTGGCACGGACAGTAGCCCAGGGAGTCCGCAGGAGGGCACCCACCTGCCTGAGCACCGGGTTCATCAACGGGTAGCCTCAGCGGCACGGCGGGGCTCTTGGTATCCGTACGAGGGTGGTCGGCGCCGCGAACGCAAGCGGACACGAGCAACCGGCGCTGTTCGAGGAGCGGGGGGCGCCTGCCGGAGGACGGGTGCCGCTGGCGGCGCGCATGCGCCCGCGCAGCCTCGACGAGCTGGCGGGGCAGGATGCGGTCGTCGGCCCGGGTACTCCCCTCCGGCGGGCCATCGAGGCCGACCGGCTGTTCCAGTCCATCATCTTGTGGGGGCCGCCGGGAAGCGGCAAGACCAGCCTGGCGGCCATCATCGCGGAGCGCACGCAGGCGCATTTCGAGACGCTGAGCGCCGTGCTGGCCGGGGTGGCCGACATCCGAAGGGTGGTGGCCGAGGCCCGGCGGCGGCGGGCCAGCGGCGGTAGGACCATCCTCTTCGTCGACGAGATCCACCGCTTCAACCGGGCCCAGCAGGATGCCCTGCTGCCCCACGTGGAGGACGGCACCGTCACCCTCATCGGCGCCACGACGGAAAACCCCTTCTTCGAGGTGGTCGGCCCGCTCGTCTCCCGGGCCCGCGTCTTCCAGCTCCGGCCGCTCGAGCCGCGCCACATCCGCCAGATCCTGGAACGAGCCCTGGCCGACCGGGAGCGAGGGCTCGGCAGCCTGTCGCTGCGTGCGGCTCCGGAGGCGCTCGAGTATCTGGCACGCGCCGCGGAAGGGGATGCGCGCAGTGCGCTCAACGCGCTGGAGCTCGCCGCCGAGGCAACTGTGGCCGCACGGGTCACCGTCATCGACCTGGAGAGCGCCCGCCAGGCCATGCAGAGGCGTTCGCCGAGGTACGACCGCTCGGGGGACGAGCACTACGACACCATCTCCGCGTTCATCAAGTCCGTGCGGGGCAGCGACGTGGACGCGGCGTTGTTCTGGCTCGCCAAGATGGTGCGCTCGGGGGAGGACCCCCGGTTCATCATGCGGCGGCTGCTCATCCTGGCCGCCGAGGACGTCGGGCTGGCCGACCCCCAGGCCATCGTGATCACGTCAGCCTGCGCGCACGCCCTGGAGTGGGTGGGCCTGCCCGAGGCCCAGTACCACCTGGCGCTGGCGACGATCTACCTGGCGCTCGCCCCCAAGAGCAACTCGGCCGGGGCCTACTTCTCGGCGCTGGAGGAGCTGGAACGCTCCGGGCAGCACGAGGTACCCGACCACCTCAAGGATGCCAGCCGGGACAGCGGTGCCCTGGGCCACGGCAAGGGGTACCTCTACCCCCACGACTTCCCCGGGCACTGGGTCCAGCAGGCTTACCTCCCTGCAGCCCTGCAGGGCCGGCGGTTCTACCGGCCCTCCGATCAGGGCGCCGAGGCGGAGCTCCACCGCCGGTGGGTCGCCCGGCGAGGCGGCGGGGGCGAAGAGCACCCCGTCCCGCCGGAGGCGAAATGAGCCCATGCCCTCTCCGGCCGCCCGCGCAGCCTGCCCTTTTGACACTGTGGAAAGCAGCATGCTAAGGTGAACCGGTGCGCACCGCGAGGTGCGGCGCCGGGAGAACGCAGGAGCGGGGCATGGCCGAGATCTACCTCGACAACGCGGCCAGCGTGCCGATGTGCGCGGCCGCCAGGGCGACCATGCGAAGGGTCCTGGAGCAGGGGCTGGCCGATGCCAACCCATCCAGCCCCCATGCGCCGGGGCGGCGGGTCCGCGCGCTCCTCGACGAGGCCCGGGCGACCGCGGCACGGTGGCTCGGGTGTTCGCCGGGCGAGATCGTCTTCACCTCGGGCGGGACCGAGGCGGACAACCTGGCCCTGATCGGGGCGGCCACCGCTTCCCGGCGCGAGGAGGGGCGCTCGGGCGTCGTGGTGAGCGCCATCGAACACCACGCCGTGCTCGACGCGGCGCGGGCCCTCGAGGCCCGGGGCTTCGTGGTGGAGCTGGCCAGATGCGACGGCAGCGGGGTCGTGCGGCCCGAACAGGTGCGGCGCGCCCTGGAGCGGGTGCAAGCCCGGGGCGCCCGGGTGGGCGTCGTCGCGCTGATGCTGGTCAACAACGAGGTCGGCACCGTCCAGCCCGTGGAGGACGTGGCGGAGCTGGCCGCGTCGGCAGGCGCCCGCCTCTTCGTGGACGCCGTGCAGGCCCCGTTCCACGCCGTCCTCGATCCCGGCAGCCTGGGCTGCGACCTGCTCGCCCTTTCCGCCCACAAGATGGGAGGGCCGAAAGGGGCCGGGCTCGTGTACGTGCGCCGCGGCATCCCCTTCGACCCGGTCACCTACGGCGGCGGCCAGGAGCGCATGCTGCGCCCCGGTACCGAGAACGTGCCGGGCATCCTCGGGATGGCGGCGGCCCTGGAGTGGGCCAGGAGCGAGCGGGAGGCCATCGAGGCACACAAGGCGAAGCTCGAGCGAGGCCTCCTCGATCATCTGCGTCGCCTGGTACCGGACGTGGAGATCAACACGGGTGCGGCGCGGCGCTCGCCGGGCCTCGTCAACCTGTGGGTGCCGGGAGTCGAGTCCCAGGTGTTGCTGGCCGCCCTGGACATGGCGGGCGTCGCCTGCTCGTACGGCGCCGCCTGCACGTCGGGTGGGCTCCAACCGTCCCACGTGCTGCAAGCCATGGGACTCGACGAACAGAGGGTGGCGAGTTCCATCCGGGTGAGCGTGGGCCCGTTCAACACCGAGGCCGAGATGGCCGAGGCCGCGAGCCGGATGGCGCACGTCATCCGCGCTTTGCGGACGAGCGGAGAGCGAGGACCGGATGCATGCGGGTCGTCGTAGCCATGAGCGGTGGGGTGGACAGCTCGGTGGCCGCCGCCTTGCTGGCCGAGGCAGGCCACGAGGTCATCGGCGTCACGTTGCAGATATGGCCCGGGGGGCTGCGCCCGCCGGGGCGGCACGTCGGGTGCTGCTCCATCGACGCGGTCGAGGACGCCCGGCGGGTGGCCGACCGGTTGGGCATCGCCCACTACGTGTTCAACTTCCAGGAGCTCTTCGAACGGGCGGTGATCGGCCCCTTCACCCGGGCCTACCTGGACGGGCAGACGCCCAATCCGTGCATCTGGTGCAACGAGCGGGTCAAGTTCGGGGCGCTGCTCGATCGGGCGGTGCAGCTGGGGGCCGACGCCCTTGCCACGGGGCATTACGCACGGGTCGAGCGGGCTTCGGACGGTAGCGGGAGGTACCTGCTCCTTCGCCCCAAGGACCGGGCGAAGGACCAGACGTACGCACTGTGGCCTCTCACCCAGCGGCAGCTCGAGCGGGTGGTCTTCCCGCTGGCGCCTTACACCAAGCAGGAGGTGCGGGAGATCGCGCGCAAGCTGCGCCTTCCGGTGGCGTCCAAGCCGGAGAGCCAGGAGATCTGCTTCATCCCCGACGACGACTACCGGCGCTACCTGCGCGAGCATGCGCCCGAGGCGCAACAGCCGGGAGAGATCGTCGATACGACCGGCCACGTGCTGGGCCGCCATCCCGGGGTCGCCTTCTTCACGGTGGGCCAGCGCAAGGGGCTGGGATTGGCCGCAGGGAGGCCCCTGTACGTCGTCGCCGTCGACCCGGCCAGCCGCCGGGTGGTGGTCGGGGATCGCCGGGAGGCACAGGCCGTGGGACTCATCGGCGTGCGGCCCAACTGGATTGCTCGGGCACGGCTGGAGGGCCCGATGCGGGTGGAGGCTCGCATCCGGCGCATGGCGGCGGACGCCCCGGCCACCATCGAGCCTGCACCTGCCGAGACCGGGGCGCCGGAGCCGGCCG
The DNA here is from genome assembly GCF_035593305.1 of Limnochorda sp. L945t. GTDB lineage: Bacteria > Bacillota > Limnochordia > Limnochordales > Geochordaceae > Carboxydichorda > Carboxydichorda subterranea. Next base: position 1,015,158 of record NZ_CP141615.1, read on the forward strand.
TGCGGTGCCACTTCGACGAGCCCCAGTGGGCCGTCACGCCGGGCCAGTCGGTGGTCTTCTACCGCGGCGACGTGGTGATCGGAGGGGCCGTCATCCGAAGGGGGCTGGTTGACGCCTCCCGGGCTGCGCATACTACCTCCGCACGCCCGTACGAGGTTGTACCGCGATGAGGAGGCAGGGAAACCGGGATGCGGCGGTTCGTGCGAGGGATGCTCTGGGGTGGGGTGTTGGGGGCGCTGCTGGTGCTCTACGCGACCGGATCCTCCGGCGACCGTTCGCAGCGGGCCGACGGGATCCCGCTGCGGAGGCTGCGCCGGCAAGCCGCGGGGGAGGCGGCCGAGGCGGCCCTGAAGGAGAGCCGGTCTTCCCGGCTGCAGCTGGCGCTGGATGCCGGTCGGGCCGCGGTGGACGCCACGCTGGCGCTCTTGGGCCTCAAGGCATAACCGGGCGGCCCGGGAGAGCCGGGGCGGTACGTGCCACGGGGAGCGCCCGAGGCGTGAGGCGTGGACGCTCCCGTGGGTGAGCGCCGGTTTTGGTACGCGGCAGGGCTGGTGGGCCTGGCCCTGCTGATCGTCGTCTGGCGACTGCGGGCGGTGGCCACGCCGTTCGTCCTGGCCCTCGTGGTGGCCTACTTGCTGGAGCCGCTGGTCGCGTTGCTCGAGACCCGCCAGGTGCCCCGGGGGCCGGCCATCCTCATCGTCTACCTCGCCCTGGGCCTGCTTCTCAGCCTGCTGTGGGTGAGCGTCGTCCCCTCCGTCGTCGCCGAGGTCGACAACCTGGCCCGCCGCCTTCCCTCCCAGAGCCAGCAATGGAACGCGGCCATCGGGGAGATGCTGGGGCGGCTGCGCCTGCATACCCTGCCGGAGGTGGTTCAGAACGCCCTCAACGCTGCCGTAGGCCGGATCGAGGGGATGCTGACCGGGTTCGCTTCGCGCCTGGCGGCCCTGCTCGTCTCCACGCTCTCCCAGGTCCTCAACCTGATCCTCACGCCGGTGCTGGCCTATTACATCCTCAAGGACCGGGATCGGCTGGCCGAGGGGATCGTCACCGTCATACCGGCGAGCGTGCGCCGCAGGGCCGTCGAGCTGGCGCTCGAGATCGACCGGACGCTGGCGGCCGTCATCCGGGGCCAGCTCCTGGTCTCCATGTCCATCGGCGCGCTGGTCGCAGCCGGCCTCGTGCTCCTCAAGGTGCGCTATGCCCTGGTGCTGGGCCTCTTGGCCGGGTTGCTCGACATCGTGCCCTACTTTGGCCCGGTGGCGGCCGGCATCCCCATCGTCTTGCTCTCCCTGGCCAACGGCCCGTGGACCGCGGTCTGGGCGGTCGTGTTGCTGGTGGCGGCCAATCAGATCGAAGGCGCCTTGCTGCAGCCCCGGGTGATGAGCCGCTCCTCCGGGCTGCATCCCCTCGTCGTCATCGCCGCCGTGCTGGCCGGGGCCGAACTGGCGGGGATCTTCGGCATGCTGCTGGCCGTGCCCGTCGCCTCCGTGGGCCGCACCACGCTGCTCTTCTTCTTGCGGCCGGCCGCCGGAGGCGGCCCGGCGCCGTCCCCGCCGGCGGGCCCACCCGCCCGCCCGGCAGCCCCCGCTGCGCCCGCCGCCCCCGGACGAGGCCGCCGCGGGGGGCAACGTCCGCATTGACAAGCATTGGGGGCTCCTATACCCTTTAGGTGATTCTCAGGCGGCAGGGTAAGGGGTCGGATCGAAGGGCTTCCATGCGAAGCATGACGGCCAGGGAGCTGCGGGAGGCGTACCTGGGCTTCTTCGAGGGTAAAGGGCACGTACGGCTTCCGGGTTCCTCGTTGATCCCCAAGGGTGATCCGACGCTCCTGTTGACGGGCGCGGGCATGGTGCAGTTCAAGCCTTACTTCCTCGGCACGGCGGAGCCGAGCTACCGGCGGGTGACGACGTGCCAGCGATGCGTCCGCACGGCCGACATCGACCGCGTGGGGATGACTGCCCGGCACGGCACGTTCTTCGAGATGCTCGGTAACTTCTCGTTCGGAGACTACTTCAAGCGGGAGGCCATCGCCTGGGCGTGGGAGTTCGTCACCGGCGTCCTGGAGATCGATCCCGAGCGGTTGTGGGTGAGCATCTACCGGGATGACGACGAGGCGTTCGACCTGTGGCACCGGGAGATCGGTTTGAGCCCGGAACGGATCGTGCGGCTGGGCAAAGAGGACAACTTCTGGGAGATCGGGGTCGGGCCGTGTGGCCCCTCCTCGGAGATCTACATCGACCGGGGCCCGCAGTACGGCTGCGGGCAGGAGAGCTGCCGGCCGGGCTGCGATTGCGGGCGGTTCCTGGAGTTTTGGAACCTGGTCTTCATCCAGTACCACAAGGACGAGCAGGGCCAGTACCATCCCCTCAAGCGAACGGGCATCGACACCGGGATGGGGCTCGAGCGCATGCTCGCCATCCTGCAGGGCGTCGAGACCATCTTCGAGACCGACGAGGTGCGGCAGATCCTGGATCAGGCTGCCGCCATCGTAGGGCGCACGTACGGCGAGGAGGCGCACGCCGACCGCACCATCCGGATCCTCGTGGATCACGGGCGAAGCGCGACGTTCATGGCGATGGACGGGATCGTGCCCGGCAATGAGGGCCGCGGTTACGTCATGCGCCGCCTCATCCGGAGAGCGAGCCGGTACGCGTGGCTCATGGGCATCCACGAGCCGCTGTGGGCCCGCCTGGCCGGAGCCGTCGTCGAGGCGATGGGGCACGCGTACCCCGAGCTGGCAGAGCGCCGTGAGCTCATCTTGCGGGTGCTGGAGTCGGAAGAGCGGCGGTTTCTCTCGACCCTGGAGACGGGCCTGTCGGTGCTCGACCAGATGCTGGCCAGCCGCGGCGGGCAGGCACCGGGCCGCATCGGCGGCGAGGAAGCTTTCCGCCTGTACGACACGTACGGTTTTCCCCTGGAGCTGACCGAGGAGATCGCCGGCGAACGGGGCGTCGAGGTCGACCTCGAGGGGGCGAGGGCGCTGCTCGAAGCGCAGCGGGAGCGCGCCCGGGCGGCCCGCCGGACGTACGGCTATCTCGGTTCGGGTACGGAGGCGCTGGCCGAGGCGCTGGAAGGGCTCAGCTCCGAGTTCGTGGGTTACGGGCAGGGCCGGGCCGAAGCGGTGGTGGCGGCGGTCCTGGTCGGCGGCGAGCGGCGGTCGCTCGCGCAGGCGGGCCAGGAGGCGCTGGTGGTGCTGGACCGCACGCCCTTCTACGCGGAGGGCGGCGGGCAGGTGGCGGATACGGGCTCGCTGCGGTGGCCGGGAGGAGTGGCGAGCGTACTGGATGTGCAGCGGCCGCTCGCCGACGCCATCGTGCACCGGGTGCGGGTCGAGGAGGGCCGGCTGGCGGAAGGCGACCGGGTAGAGGCGAGCGTCGACTGGGAGCGGCGGATGCGCACCGCCCGGCACCACACGGCTACCCACTTGCTGCACCGTGCTCTCCGGAGCGTCCTGGGGGAGCACGCGACGCAGGCGGGCTCGCTGGTGGCGCCCGACCGGCTGCGGTTCGACTTCAACCACTTCGAGGCGCTCTCGCCCGAGCAGCTCGGGCGTATCGAGGAAGAGATCAACCGGCGGGTGCTGGACGACCTGCCGGTGGTCCCCGTGGAGACGACCGTCGAGGCGGCGCTGGCCCAAGGCGCCATGGCCTTGTTCGGTGAGAAGTACGGCGAGCGCGTGCGCATGGTCGACATCGGGGAGGGCTACAGCCGGGAGCTTTGCGGCGGGACCCACGTGCGGAGGACTGGCGAGGTGGGCCTGGTCCACATCGTCGAGGAGACCGGCGTGGCCGCCGGCGTCCGGCGTGTCGAGGCCGTCGCGGGGGAGGCGGCGCTCGAGTACCTGCGCCGCCGTGAACGGCAGTGGCGACAGGTGGCGGGAAAGCTCCAGGTAGGGCCCGAGGAGCTCGTGCAGCAGGTCGAGCGCCTGCTGGAGCAACAGAAGGCCAGCCAGGCCGAGATCGAACGGCTGCAAGCGAAACTGCTCGCCCAGTACGCGGGGCGTCTGGCCGCGCGGGCCGAACGCGTCGGCTCGGCCGCCCTGGTGGTGGAGCGCCTGGAGGGGCTGGACGCCCCTGCCTTGCGGGCGCTCGGCGACCGGCTCCGCGAGGCCCTGGGCTCCTGCGTCGTCTTCCTGGCGAGCCCGTCCGACGGGAAAGTCTTGTTCGTGTCCATGACCAGCCCGGAGCTGGCGAGGGTCGGCGTCCACGCCGGCGAGATCGTCAAGGCCGCGGCGCGAGCGGCCGGGGGCGACGGGGGAGGCCGGCCGGAGCTGGCGCAAGCCGGCGCCAGGGACCTTTCACGGGTGGACGAGGCCCTGCACGCGGCCCGGCAGCGGGCCAAGGAGCTGTTGGCCCTGGCCGGCTGAGGAGAGGGCCCATGGATGCCGGGGGAGCCGAGCAGGATCCGGCGCAAGTCCATCCAGAAAAGGGGGAGGCAGAGTGCTCACGGCACCAGGAGCCGCCACGCCTCCGCAGCCACCCGGGGCCGGGGGAGAGACGGTACGGTTCCGGGTCGACGAGGCGACGGGCCGCCGGCGAGCTGCCGAGGTCCTGCGCCAGGTCTATCAGGCCCTGGTCGAGAAGGGGTATCATCCGACCAGCCAGCTGGTCGGATACCTGCTGTCGGGTGATCCCACGTACATCACGAGCCATCACAACGCCCGCAGCCTCATCCGTACGGTCGAGCGGGACGAACTGCTCGAGGAGATCATCGAGCACTACATCCACTGCCCCGGTACCCGCCATTGAGACGCCGGCCGGTGGACCGAAGCGCGCAAAGCGGGCCGGCGATGCCGATGCGACCGGTGCAAGGGCGTATCATGGCGCTGGACGTGGGCGAGAAGAGCCTCGGAGTGGCGATCAGCGATTCCCTGGGGGCGACCGCTCAACCCCTGGTGACGCTGTGGCGCAAGGGTCTGGCAGCAGACCTGGAGGCCGTTTCGCAATTGGTCAGGTCCATGGGAGTCGAGGAGGTGGTAGTGGGGCTGCCAACACGCACCGATGGCCGTGAGGGGCCCGAGGCGGAACGAGTGCGTGCTTTTGCCGGCAAACTGCGGAGCGTCGTCGACGTGCGCGTGCGGCTCTTCGACGAGCGCTTTTCGACCCGGCAGGCCGAACGTATCCTGCTGGAGGCAGACCTTCCCCGGCGTCGTCGCCGCAGGGCGGTCAACCACGTGGCGGCAGCCATCATCCTGGATGCTTACCTCACCTGGCGCCAGGTAAGGCGAGCGCAGGCGGAGGGTACCCTACATGAGGCCGGAGATGCAGACGGTCAGGGCTGAGTGTGTCCCGGTGCGGGAAAGGATGGATGCCACGTGGCCGAAGAGAAGGAGCGCCGGCACGCGGAGCATGCGGACGATGCCGAGGACGAGGATCGGGTCACTCTCGTCGACGACGAGGGGCAAGAGCACGAGTTCACCCTGATTGACGTGGTCGAGGTCGACAAGCGGCGGTACGCGGTCTTGCTGCCGGAGGAGGATCCCGAGGAGGGAGCGTACGTTTTCCGCCTGGAGAACGACGCCGACGGCGAAGAGGTCCTCGTCAACGTGGAAGACGACGACGAGTTCGACCGGGTGGTCCACGCGCTGGAGGAGCAGGAAGAGGGCGACGAAGAGGACGAATCGGACGACGGGGACGCCTGGGACGAGGACGACGACTACGACGAGGACGAGGACGAAGACCTGGACGAAGACGACGAGGACGAGGAAGACGAAGACCGCCGTCACTGAGGTGTTCGAGGAGTGCCGGGTGGCCGGTCGCGCGGCCGCCCGGCGGTAAACGGGCAGGAGGTGGGCAGGGGGTTGCATCCCGCCGAGACCCCGTCAGCGGTTGGCACCGGGTGGCACAAGGCCGGCCGGTGGGTGGGCATCGCAGCCGCGGCGGGGGCTCTCGCCGTCACGGCGGCCGGGGTCATCGTGGCGGCGTGGATGATGCCGGTGTCGTCGGGCCCGCTCGTGGCCAGCGTCATCATTCACGTGCCCCAAGAGAGCACCGCCTCCCAGGTCGGGCGAGAGCTCGAGGAGCGCAACCTCGTGCGATCGGGATGGCTGTTCGCCCTGATGGCCCGGGTGCAGGGGCTCGACCAGCGGCTGCAGGCCGGCTACTACCGCTTGCGGGCCGACATGGCGCCGCAGGAGATGATCCGGATCCTCTCCCGGGGCGCGGTGGCCGTCGAGGAGGTCACCATCCCCGAGGGTTCGACCATCGAGGGTATCGCCTGGCGCCTGGAGCGCGCGGGTCTGGCCAATGCCCGGCGCTTCATCGAGCTGGCCTCCGACGATCGCTGGCTGTTCGGCGAGAGCCGGCCCATCGACAAGCCGCCCGGCAGCCTGGAGGGCTACCTCTTCCCCGATACGTATCGCTTCGCGGTGGGTCAAGACGAAGAGGCCCTCATTCGCAAGATGGTGGCCCGTTTTGCCGAGAAGGTCCTGCCCCTTTACCAGGAGCTCGGCGCAGGCGGCAAGCTCTCCTTGCACCAGGTCGTGGTGCTCGCCTCCATCGTGGAAAAGGAGGCCATGCGGGACAGCGAGCGAGCGCTGATCGCGTCGGTATTCCACAACCGTCTGCGCCTGGGGCGCCCGCTCCAGGCGGATCCCACGCTGATGTACATCCTGCACCCCCCTCCCAAGAAGCTCTACCGGCAGCACCTGGCCATCGATTCGCCTTACAACACGTACCGGTACCCGGGGCTTCCCCCCACTGCCATTGCCAGCCCGGGGCTCGCTTCGATCCGGGCGGTGCTCCGGCCGGCTTCGACTCCCTACCTGTACTTCGTGGCACGGGGCGACGGGACCCACGTCTTCAGCCGCACCTTCCGTGACCACGTCGACGCGCGCCGCCGCCTCGCCTATTAGCCGGCACCCGGGGACCAGCACCGTACCTCCCGCGCCTTCATAGCATGGGAATTGGCTTCATGGCGTGGGGGGTACGGAGCTTGATTCCATGGCTCGCAGCGTGGGATATCCTGGCGGAGTCCCTGCGGCACATTCCGTGGCTGGCGGGTTACGTGGGCGGCGAGGGATCCTTCCCCTTGCCCCTGGACGAGCAAGAGGAGAGCCGGCTGGTCCAGGCGATGCTGCACGGCGACACCGAGGCCCGCAACATCCTCATCGAGCACAACCTGCGCCTGGTGGCCCACGTGGTGAAGAAGTTCGAGTCCACGGGCGAGGAGACCGAAGACCTCATCTCCATCGGCACCATCGGGCTCATCAAGGCCATCAATACCTTCGATCCGGGCCGGCGCACCCGCCTTGCTACCTACGCCGCCAAGTGCATCGAAAACGAGATCCTGATGCACCTGCGCTCCGTGCGCAAGAACCGGGGGGAGACCCTCCTGTACGACCCCATCGGGTCGGACGGCGACGGCAACGACGTCACCCTCATCGACGTGCTCGGGAGCGACGCCGACAGCGTCTCCGAAGCGGTGGAGGCCCAGGCCGAGAAGGACCGGCTGCGCCGCACCCTCACCACGCTGACCAAGAGGGAGCGGTGGGTGCTCCAGATGCGCTACGGGTTGCTGGACGGGATGCGCAAGACGCAGCGAGACGTGTCCCGCCAGCTGGGGATTTCCCGCTCTTACGTCTCGCGTATCGAAAAACGGGCGCTCACCAAACTCCAGCAGCAGCTCCAAAACGGGTGAGCGGACCACCGAGGGCCTCCCTCGCCCCGGCCTGCTTCCTCCTCCTTTTCCGGCCGATCGCGGACGGGCTCTTGCTATAATAGGGCCACTATGCAGCGCAGCAACGGCCCGAGCGCTTCTTACACGCTCCCGGCGGCGGCGCCGTGGCAACTCCTGGTGCCGGATCTCTGGGTGGACGACCTCGAGGCCATCGACCTCGACCGGTTGGGGCGCCACGGGATCCGGTGCCTGCTCGTGGACATCGACAACACCCTCATCCCCTGGGGCGAGCCGTTACCGGACGCCCGGGCCTACCGCTTCGTCGAGCGGGCTCGCCGGGCCGGGCTGCAGGTGGTCATCCTGTCCAACGCCCGCCGGGGGCGGCGAGCGGCCGTCGCGGCCGCCCTGGGGGTCCCGGCGGTGCGCTCGGGCTTCAAACCCCGTCGCTCGGTCTTCCTGGCCGCGGCCGCCCTCGTCGGGTGTCGACCGGAGCAGGCGGCGGTGGTCGGCGATCAGCTGTGGACGGACGTGCTCGGAGGCCGGCGGGCGGGGATGTTCACCATTCTCGTCGATCCGCTCGGTGCCGAGGAGAGCCTGTTGACCAGGGCCATCACGCGCCCGGTCGAGCGAGCCGTCCTGCGGTGGCTCGCCAGGCGTGGCAGGCTGCCGGCCGCGCGGGTGCAGGCCCGGCTCGCCGGCAGGAGACGATCCGTGCAGCAGGGCCGCCCCGGTACGGGCCGCAGGCCGGGCTGAGGACGGGATCGAGACAGAGGGAGGAAGGCCAGGCGCGTGTTGCGCATGCTCACCGCGGGGGAGTCTCACGGCCCCGCGTTGACGGTGATCGTGGAAGGGGTACCGGCGGGTCTGGCGCTCTCGCCGGAGGCCATCGACCGGGAGCTGCGCCGCCGCCAGGAAGGATACGGGCGAGGCCAGCGGATGCGGATCGAGCAGGATCGCGCGCGCATCCTGTCCGGGGTGCGCCAGGGGATGACCCTGGGCAGCCCCATCGCGCTCCAGGTCGAAAACCGGGACTACCCGCACTGGGCCCACACCATGGCGCCGCAAGTCCAGCCGGAGCAGGAGCCGGGGGCGGAGGCCGGCGCCAGGTGGCGGAGCCGGCCGGTGACGCGGCCGCGTCCGGGGCACGCCGACCTGGCGGGGGCCCTCAAGTTCGGCTTCACCGACGTGCGCAACGTCCTCGAGCGGGCCTCGGCCCGGGAGACTGCCGCCCGGGTAGCGGCCGGGGCCGTCGCCCGCCAGTTGCTGGCGGCGGTCGGGATTACGGTAGTCGGCCGAGTCGTACGGATCGGGCCGGTCGAGGCCGATCCGTTCGATGGGTCGGCGGAGCTCGACTGGGCGGAGCTGGCCCGGCGGGCAGAGGCGTCCCCGGTGCGCTGCGCCTCCGAGACGGCCACGAGGGCGATGATGGAGGCTATCGATCAGGCCCGGCGGGACGGAGATACCCTCGGGGGGATCTTCGAGGTCGCCGCGCTCGGGGTGATGCCCGGCCTCGGTAGTTATGTGCAGTGGGACCGGCGGCTCGATGCGCGGCTGGCCGCCGCCTTCATGAGCATCCCGGGGGTCAAGGGGGTGGAGGTCGGCCTGGGCTTCGAGCTTGCGAGCAGGCCGGGCTCCGCCGCTCACGATCCGATCCTGTACGGGCCCGTCCCGCCCCTCCAGTGGACGCCGAGCCCGGAGGCTCCCGGCTACTTCCGCCCGAGCAACCGGGCCGGCGGCCTGGAAGGTGGGGTCACCACGGGGCAGCCGGTCGTCATGCGCGCGGCGATGAAACCCCTGTCCACGCTCATGCGCCCACTGGCCACCGTGGACATGGCGAGCCACGAGCCGGCCGAGGCGGCCGTGGAGCGTAGCGACGTCTGCGCGGTGCCCTCGGCGGCGGTCGTCGGGGAAGCCATGATGGCCTGGGTGCTGGCCGAGGCGCTCCTGGAGAAGTTCGGCGGCGACAGCGTGGAAGAGCTCCGGCAAGCCGTCGAGGCGTACCGGCGGCGGCTTGCCCGGCGCTGAAGCGGAGCGGGGGATGCGCGCCGGTGGGACACCTGTATCTGACAGGGTTCATGGCCTGCGGCAAGAGCACGGTGGGCCGGATGGTGGCCGCCAGGCTCGGGCTTCCCTTCGTGGACCTCGACGAACTGGCCGAGCGGCGGACGGGCCGTTCCGTCCCCTCCATCTTCGCGGAGGGGGGCGAAGCCGCTTTCCGGGCTCTGGAGCGGGAGCTCCTGGAGGAGGTGGCCGGCTGGCCGGACCACGTGGTGGCCACCGGCGGGGGCATCGTGGAGGACCCTCGAAACCGCGCGCAAATGGCCGCCACCGGGCATGCCGCCTGGCTCTACTGCGACGTGGCCCGAGCGGTGGAGCGAGCGTTGAGCGACGGCCGGGCGCGGCCGCTCCTGGGATCGGGGCCGCAGGCTCAGGCTCACGCGCGTGCGCTGTGGGCGAAGCGACGATGGTGGTACGCCGGGGCGCCGATCTGGGTCGACGGCCGGCAACAGGGGGCCGAACAGGTGGCGACCCGGTTGGTCGAGGCGCTCGCCTGGCTGCGGGTGGCTCCACCTGCCGCGTGGGTGCTCGGCCCCCAGGGCGGTTACCCGGTGCTCGTGCGGCGGGGGCTCGTGCGCGAACTACCGGCCGTGCTGGAGATCCTGGCAAGCCGCATGGAGCTCGGCGGAGGGTTGTTGGTCGTGGCCGACGCGGCGGTGGAAGCCCTTGCCCGGCAAGTGGCGCTCGACCTGGAGCGCTCGGGCTGGCATGCCACCGTAGCAGCGGTCGGGCCGGGGGAGGAAGCCAAGCAGTTGGAGGTCGTCGAGCGCCTGTGCGAGGTGGCGGCCGGATCCGGGGTGGATCGAGGCGGCCTCGTGGTGGCCGTCGGGGGCGGCGCTGCGCTGGACGCGGCGGGCTTCGCAGCGGCGACTTACATGCGGGGCATCCCCTGGGTCGCCGTCCCCACGACCCTGCTCGCACAGACCGATGCTTCCATCGGGGGCAAGACCGCCGTCAACACGGCCCGGGTGAAGAACCTGATGGGTAGTTTCCACCATCCCCTCGCCGTCGTGGCCGATCCGGCCACGCTGGCTACCTTGCCCGTCCGGCAGTGGCGCTCGGGGCTCGCGGAGGTGATCAAGCACGGGCTCGTGGGCGATCCGTCGCTGCTCGGGGAGATGGACGGCCCGTGGGCCCCGTCGCGAGCGGACGGGGAGGGCTTCGAGGAATTGCTGCGCCGATCGGTCGCCGTCAAGGCGCTGGTCGTGACCGAGGACCCGACCGAGACCGGGGAACGGGCGATACTCAACTTCGGCCATACGGTCGGTCACGCCCTGGAGTCCGCGAGCAACTTCGAGCGGTTCCTGCACGGGGAGGCGGTCGCCATCGGCATGGTGACCGCCTTGCTGTTGTCCGAGGAGCTGGGGGTGCTGCAGGAACCCGGCCTCACCGGGCAGGTGGAGGCGATGCTGCAGGCGGTGGGCCTTCCCACGACGGCCGCTCCGGATCCCCCGCCGGCCGAGACGCTGTGGGCGTGGATGGGCAAAGACAAGAAGCGGCGCGCGGGGCATCAGCGGTGGGTGCTGTTGCAGCGCCCCGGGGCGCCTCTGGTGGTGAGCGACCGCGTCGGCTTCGACGCTTTCGCCCGCACCTGGTCCCGCCAGCACGGCCGGGCGGCATCCGGCGCCGCGGGCGGGGCAGGAAGGGAGTGAACGAAGGTTGCGGCGGGTACTGGTCCTCCACGGGCCCAACCTGGATCGGTTGGGGGTCCGGGAGCCGCACATCTACGGGTCGGAGACGCTGGAAGCGATCAACGGCCGCATCGCCCGGGAAGCCGAGAAGCTCGGCGTGGCCGTCTCCTTCCTGCAGAGCAACCACGAGGGGGCGCTGATCGACGCCATCGGCCAGGCGCCGGGCAAGGTGGACGGGATCGTCATCAACCCCGGAGCCTACGGCCATTACAGCCTGGCCATCCGCGACGCGCTGGCCGGGTGCGGGCTGCCCGCCGTCGAGGTCCACCTCACCAACGTCTACCGGCGCGAGCCATGGCGCCAGCGACTGGTCACGGCAGCCGGTTGCATCGGCGTGATCAGCGGCTTCGGCGGCGAGGGGTACGTGCTCGCCCTGAGGGCGCTGGTAAACTATTGGGGGCAGGAGCAGGGGGTGTAACGGCTCCGCCGTATTAGCAATCAGCCCGGGGGTGAACGCGTGGACCAGGCACAGGAGATACGCGCCCGTGTCGAGGCCATGGCCCGCAAGGTGTCGGAGATGCAAGTGGACGCCATGGTCGTGGCCGCCTACGAGAACCGCCGCTACCTGACCGGCTTCACGGGGAGCGCCGGGGTGGCCATCGTCTCCCGCGACCCGGGAGAGCAACCGGTGCTGCTGGTCGACTCGCGCTACACCGAGCAGGCCCGCGCCCAGGCGGTTGGCTGGGAGGTCATCCAGCACGGCGACTACGTCTGGGAGGCGATGCGCGACGTCCTGCAGCGCATCGGGGCGAGGAAGGTCGCGTTCGAGGCGGATCACGTCACGGTGCGCCAGGCTTCGCGCTGGCAGCAGGAGATGGGCCAGTTCGAGTGGGTGCCGGTGGAGCAGCAGGTCGAGGCGTTGCGCGCGGTCAAGTCCCCGTGGGAGCTCGAGCGGATGCGGCGGGCCGTGGCCATCACCGACGAGGCGTTTTCCTACATCCTCACGGTGATCCGGCCGGGCATTACCGAAAAGGAGGTCGCGTGGCGTCTCGAGGTCTTCATGCGCGAGCACGGAGCCGAACGCCTCGCCTTCGACACGATCGTCGGCTCCGGCCCCAACGGGGCGTTGCCCCACGCCTATCCCACCGACCGCGCCATCCAGCCGGGCGACCTGGTGGTGCTGGACTTCGGGTGCGTCACAGATGGTTATCACTCCGACATGACCCGGACGGTGGCCGTGGCGCCGGTCTCGGCCAGGGCCCGGGAGATCTACGACCTGGTGCGGCGCTCGCAGGAGACCGGCGTGCAGGCGGTACGCCCCGGCCGCACCGGCCAGGAGGTGGACGCGCTCGCTCGGGCGGTCATCGAAGAGGCCGGGCTCGGCCCATACTTCGGACACGGGCTGGGGCACGGCGTGGGCCTGGAGATCCACGAGCCCATTCCCAGGCTGTCGAGGGTGTCGGACGGGGTGCTGGTGCCGGGGATGGTGACCAGCGTGGAGCCCGGCGTGTACCTTCCGGGGTGGGGCGGCGTCCGGATCGAGGATCTCGTGGTGGTGACCGAGGGGGGGTGCGAGGTGCTGACCTCGTCTCCCAAGGACCTCCAGGTGGTGGATGGCAACTCCGGCTAATCCGTGGCAAACGGGGCCGTAGGGCCCGGGCAAAGGAGCAACGGCCGTGATCTCAGTCAACGACTTGCGACCAGGGCTGACCATCGAAGTCGACGGCGAGGTCTGGAGCGTGGTGGAGTTCCTCCACGTAAAGCCCGGCAAGGGTGCCGCGTTCGTGCGCACCAAGTTGAAGAACGTGAAGAGCGGTAACGTGATCGAGCGGACGTTCCGGGCGGGCGAGCGTGTCAACCGGGCCCACGTCGAGACCCGCGAGATGCAGTACCTCTATCACAGCGGGACCGAGTGGTACTTCATGGACACCCGGAGCTTCGAGCAGATCTCCATCCACGAAGATTACCTGGGCGATGCTCCCAAGTACCTGAAAGAGAACGACGTCATCCTCATCCAGTTCTACGAGGGACAGCCCATCGGGGTGGAGCTGCCGACCTACGTCGAGCTGAAGGTCGTCGAGACCGAGCCCGGCGTCCGGGGCGACACTGCCCAGGGCGGCTCCAAGCCGGCCAAGCTCGAGACGGGCCTCGTGGTCCAGGTACCTCTGTTCATCAACACGGGAGACGTGCTGAAGATCGACACCCGGACCGGCGAGTACTTGTCCCGCGCCTAGGGAGCCGGCCCAGGCATACCCTCCGGCTTCCCCTCATAGCGTCTACCGGAGGGACATGCCGTGGACCGGACCGACGCCGCCGTCGTTTCCTCACGTGCGGGGCCCGGTGGGCGGGCGCCGCAATCTCGTAGCGTGCCGCGCTCGGGCCCGTTGGGCGGCGTGGCGTGGCGAGCGGCGGTGCTGCCGCTCTTGCCCGAACCCGTCCGCAGCGCCATCGAGTCTCTGCCCCACGACGTGGCCGCCTGCGTGCTGGAGGTCCGCGTGCGAGCCGGGCGCCCCCTCATGGTCGTCACGGCAAAGGGGCAGTACTTCGCCGGCCCGGGCGGGCTCTTGTCGGCGCGGCCGGACGGCGCGCTCGTGGCAAGCAGCCATCTGGTGCAATCCCTGGTCGATCGGCTCGCCTCCGGCTCGCTGTACGCGGTGGGAGAAGAGCTGCGCCAGGGTTTCTTGACCCTTCCCGGCGGCCACCGAGTCGGGCTCGGCGGGCGGGTGGTCGTCGGATCCCAGCGCAACGTGCAAGCCCTCACGGACTTCTCCAGCGTGGTCTTGCGCATGGCGAGAGCGGTCGAAGGGGCGGCGGAGCCGCTCGTCCCCGCGCTGCTCACGTCCCGGGGCGGCCGGCGCACGTTGGCCAGCACCCTGGTCGTCTCGCCGCCCGGGGCCGGCAAGACGACGCTGCTGCGGGATCTCGCCCGCGTCGCCTCCTCGGGGCTGCCCGCCGCCGGGCTGGAGCCGGCGCAGGTCGTCATCATCGACGAGCGCTCGGAGCTGGCCGGATGCGTGGACGGCGTCCCCCAGCACGATGTCGGCCCCCGCACGGACGTGCTGGACCGGTGTCCCAAGGCGGAGGGAGTGGTCTGGGCGCTTCGCTCCCTGGGCCCGGACGTTTTGGTCACGGACGAGGTGGGATCGGACCACGACGTGGAGGCCCTGGAACGGGCCGCCCATGCGGGTTGCACCATCCTGGCCTCGGCCCACGCCTGGAACCTCGCGGAAGCCCGGAGGCGGCCCGGCATCGCCGCGTTGTTGCGTCACGAGGTCTTCGAACGGGTCGTGGTCTTGAGCCGCCGGCGCGGCCCCGGGACGGTCGAGCAAGTGGCGAGGACCGTCCCGTCCGCCGGGGAGGGGGAGGGCTGAGACGCTCCAGACCGTTGGCTTCGCGCTGGTAACGGGCGGACTCGGCGGCGTGGGCTTGCTGAGAGCCCAGTCGCTTTCCCGGCGCGTCGAGGAGCTGATCCAGCTCCGGCGGGCGCTCCGGGTGATCGAGGCGGCGGTGCAGCACCTGGCTCTGCCGGCGCCCCAGGCCTTCGAGCGGGCGGCCCGGGCGACCTCGGGCTGTGTCCGGGCCAGCCTGGCCGGGGCGGCGGACCGGCTCCGATCCGGTCCCGGCCAGCCGGCGGGCGAGGCGTGGCTGCGAGCGATGGAGAGCGTGGCCGACCGCTGCCATCTGCAGCCGGAGGAGCTCGGCATCTTCCGGGAGCTGTGCCTGCACTTCGGCCGGGTGGACGCAAGCATGCAGGTCGAGCTGTTGCGAGACGGGGTGGCCCGCCTGGACGGGATCATCGAGCAAGCCCGCCAGGAGAAGGAGCGCCTCGAGCGCCTGTACCGGTTTTCCGGGCTGG
The DNA here is from genome assembly GCF_035593305.1 of Limnochorda sp. L945t. Taxonomy (GTDB): domain Bacteria; phylum Bacillota; class Limnochordia; order Limnochordales; family Geochordaceae; genus Carboxydichorda; species Carboxydichorda subterranea. The sequence continues at coordinate 1,030,320 of NZ_CP141615.1, forward strand.
CGATCGGGCTGGCGCTGGCCGTGATGCTCCTGTAGTCGACGCCGGTGGGGGTCGTGGCGATCGTGGACGTGACGTTGATCTACCGGATCGCAGGCCTGGGAATCCTGATCGCCATCCTGCACCTTTTCCTCTCTCAGGCAGGTCGGGAAGAGCAGGCCCAGATGCTCAGTCTCGCCGGCGTCATCATCGTGTTGCTGTGGATCATCCAGCTCATCGGCCAGCTGTTCCGGGACGTGGAGTCGGTTTTCCGGTGGTGGTGAGAGGTGGAACTGGTGGCCAAGGTGGCGGGCGTGGGCCTGGTCGTGACGGTCTGGATCACCCTGCTCAAAGGTCGCACGCCGGAGTTTTCGCTGGCGCTGCTGGTGGCGTTCACGGCTCTCGCCCTGGGAACGATCGTCGGTCCGCTGCGAGAGGTGGTGGAGACGTTCGGGCGGCTCAACCGGGCCGCAGGGGGCTCGGCGATGTACATCGAGGTCATCCTCAAGTCCGTGGCCATCGCCTACGTTGCCGGCTTTGCCGCTCAGCTGAGCCGGGATGCGGGACAGCAATCGGTGGCCATGACGGTGGAGACGGTCGGGAAGGTGGCGGTGCTCGCCAGTGCGCTCCCCGTCTTCGTGGCGCTGCTGGACGCGCTGTGGCGCTTGCTGCCGGCGGTGGGTTGACACCCCTTGAGCCGATGGACGAAGGCCATGGCGACGATCGCCGTCGCCGTGGCGATGGGCGCCGGCAGCTCCCTGGCCGCTACGGCGCAGTTCCCGGGGGGTCGTGTATCGCCCGGCGGTGCTGCGGGGACCTCCGCCCCGGAAGGCACCGCTCCGCCCCGCATCGTGGAGGAGGTCTACCAAAGGGGCGTGGAGCACGTCGACCTCGAGCGGCTGGACGAGCTGTACCGGTCGGTGGACCGGGACGTCCAGGACCGCGTGCGTCTCGATTTCCGGAGGTTTCTCACGACGGCCGGGCGAGAGGGGCTTCCCTCGGCCGCAGAAGTGCTCGACGCGGCCGTGGCGATCCTGACCCGCGAGCTGGTGGCCAACGCCCGCACCCTGGCCCGGATCGTCGCGCTCAGCTTGCTGGGGGCCGTGCTGGCGCAACTCGGCAAAGGGGTCGGGGGCCAGGGGGTACAGGACGTGGCGCAGGCCGCCGTGCTCGTGGCCCTGGTCTGGATCGGCCTCGAGAGCCTGACGCTCGCCCTGCGAATGGTGGGACAGAGCGTGCAGCAGATGAGCGCCATCGCCCAGGCGGTTATGCCCACCTTGTCGAGCCTCGCGCTTCTGGCGGGCGCCGGGCCGGCTTCTTTGGCGCTGCACCCCGTCCTGCTCGGAGTGGTGACGCTGGCGGCGACGGTGCTCGAACGGGTGGTGGTGCCCGGCCTGGTCATCGGGGGAGGCCTGGCGGTGGCCGGCCACGTCGCCCCGGACTTCCCGATCTCCCGCCTCAGCTCCCTGGTGCACCAACTCGCCCTCACGGCGCTGGGGCTCACGCTGACCATCCTGCTGGGCGCCACCGCCGTACGGGGCGCCATCGCCCCGGTGGCCGATGGGGTGGCGCTGCGCACGGTCAAGTACCTGACCGGCGCCACCGTGCCGGTGGTGGGGCGGATGATGTCGGAGGCCGTCGAGGTCGTGGCCGGAGGCTCGACCCTCATCCGAAGCGGCATCGGCGTGATCGGGCTCGCTCTCGTGATGCTTGCCGCGCTGGCCCCGGTATTGAAGCTCCTGGCCGTGATTTTCGTCTACCGTCTGGCGTCGGCCGTGCTTCAGCCGGTCAGCGACCCGCGCATCGTCGGCGCCCTGGGGGCCATGGGTGACACCCTGGGGCTGCTGCTGTCGGCCCTGGCGGCCACGGTGGTCGTCTTCGTGCTGGCCCTCGCCGCGACGATCGGAGCCGGCACCATGGCGGTGCTGGCCCGTTGAGCGGCGCGCGAAGGCCGGGATCCCGGCGGAGGAGGTGAGGGAGTGAGCGGGCTTGCCCACTGGGCCCAGCAGATCATGGCCCTGCTGCTCTTGTTCGTGCTGGTGTCGCTGCTGATACCGGAGGGGAACCTGCGGGGCACGGTGCGCTCCGTGATGGGGCTCGTGCTGGTGGCGGCCGTGCTGCGGCCCGTCGCCGACCTGGTGGAGAACGCCGGCCTGGCCGGCGCCCCGGCCGGAGCGTGGCTGGAGCAGCTGGTACCCGGCGGGCCGCCGGCGGCCTCCGGCGCGCCGCTCCTGCGAGAGGGCATCGGCGAGGCGATGGCGGCCCAGGCCGTCGATGGCCTCGACGGCGCCGTCCGGGCGGTGGTAACCCAGGCGATGGAAGGCCAGGGATACGAGGTCCTGGACGTCCGGGTGGAGCCGGGGACGAGCCGCGCCTCCCAAGGGAGCCTTTCGGCCGGCGTGCGGATGGAGATCCGGGCGCGGCGCCGGTCCGAGACCGCCCCCCCTCTCTCCCGGGTGGGCGCCTACGTGGCGGCGCTCGCAGGCGTCGACGACGCTTCGGTTCGCATCGATCTCGAGCCATAGGGGGGTCCTGGCGACGGTGCTGGAAGATCGCCCGTCCGGGCGCTTCGGCGAAGGATCGTCCGGCCTCAAGCCGGCCTGGCTGAAGCGGTGGGCCGAGCTGGTGAAGCTCCCGCCGGCCCAGGCCAGGACGGCGGCGCTGCTGGTGGCGGCCGCCGCCGTGGGCATCGGGCTCATGGGCCTGCCCGACTTCATGGGCCAGCAGCCGGACCGAACGGGAACGGGTAAGAGCCTCGTCACCTCGGGTCCGCCGGGGGCCGCTCCGGCCGCGGCCGTCGCCCCTGCGGTGCCGGAAGCCCCCGGGTACGCGCAGGAGGTCGAGCGGGAGCTGGAGGCGATCCTGGGCCTCATGGACGGCGTGGGAAGCGTCAAAGTGATGATCACGTGGGATCAGGCGTCCGAACAGGTGATCGCATACAACGAAACCGTAGACGAGCGCGCTTCCCCTCCCGGCCTGCCGGGCGAAGGCGCCCCGCGCTCGACTCCCTCCTCGCCGGTGAGCGAGCGCAGGGAGGAGCGGCAGGCGGTCATCATCCGGGACGCCGACGGGCGCCGGGAAGGCCCCATCGTTCTGACCGAGCGGTATCCGAGGGTCCGGGGGGTGGTGGTGGTCGCCGACGGGGCCCGTGACCCGCGGATCCGCCTGGCGATCCAGCGGGCCGTGTCGGCGGCATTAGGAGTGGCCCCGTACCGTATCCATGTACAAGCCAAGCGCCGGTAGAGAGAGGTGATGGGCGGATGTTTTACGCGCTCAACATCAAGGCGTTCAGATGGTGGCTGGTCGGGTTGGTGGCCGGGCTGGTCGGGTGGGGCCTCTGGACTGCCCTGGGACACGCGCCCGGGCCGGGGATCCCGATGGCGTTCGAGCGCAACTTCGCTCCGGCCCCCGCGAGCGTCCCGGCGTTGTCGGAGGAAGGGGCGCCGAAGGCGACGCCAGCCGAGGACGGGGGCGGCACCGACGCAGCCGTCGCCACCGTTCCCGAGGCGGCCCCTGAGCGGGCTCCGGCGGCAAGCCCTCGCGAGCCGGTCGTGGGGCGGCCCGGCGCAACGTGGCGGGCCGATCCGAATGACTTTCGCGCCGAGCGTGAACGGCTGCGCAGCCAGGAGATGGAGACGGTCCAGCGCATCCTGGACGATCCGAAGGCCTCGGAAGCGCGCAAGGCGGAAGCGCAAGGCCAGCTCCTCAAGCTGCTGGAACGCAGCCGACGGGAGATCGAGGTCGAACAGCTGTTGCAGTCGGCGGGGATTCCCGATCCGGTGGTGAGCATCGGGGAATCGGGCGTCCAGGTGGTGGTCCCGCAGCCGCTTTCGGCCCAGGGCGCAGCCCGCATCGGTGAACTCGTCGCACGTATGGCCGGCGTGCGGAGGGAAAACATTTCTATCATTGACAGCCTCACCGCGTTCGGGGGCGGTCGAGCCTGGGAGGAAAGTGGCGCCGGGCGGTGAAGTACCCGCGCTGTGGCAAGCCGGGGACAGGAGGTTGAGGGGGCCGACGTGATCGATGGGCCGGTGAGGGTCACGCTGAAAGAGATCAAGGAGCTCATCCGGGTACTGGACGAGACCGACGTCGCCGAGCTGACGCTGGAGAGCGACGGAGTCCGGATCTCCATCAAGAAGGCTTCCGCCTTCGTACCGGCTCCGGCGCCGGTCGCGGCGCCGGACAAGACGCCCGCGCAACAACCGGTGGCATCGTCAGACGCACCTTCGGCCGATACCGTGCCCGCCGCCAAGGCGGCGGAGGGTGAGGTGGTCGATCAGGACCGCCTGGTGACCGTGCGTGCGCCGATGGTCGGGACCTTCTACCGCGCCCCGGCACCCGATGCCCCTCCGTACGTCGAGCCGGGTCATGTCGTGGAGCCGGGCCAGACCCTGTGCATCATCGAAGCGATGAAGCTGATGAACGAGATCGAGGCCGAAATTCGCGGGCGCGTGAGCGCGATCCTGGTCGAAAACGGCCAGCCCGTCGAGTACGGCCAGCCTCTCATGACCCTGGAGCGCCTGTAGACGTCCTGCCGATTGCGGTTCCAGCGTTCGACGAATACGCGACACCGACGGCCGAGGTGGCGGGACCAGCCTGTGTTTCAAAAGGTACTCATTGCCAATCGCGGCGAAATCGCGCTCCGTATCCTCAGGGCATGCCGGGAGCTCGGGGTCCGCACCGTCGCGGTCTACTCCGAGGCCGACCGCGACAGCCTTCCCGTGCGGCTGGCGGACGAATCGTACTGCGTCGGGCCCGCCCCCTCCAGCCGGAGCTACCTCAACATCCCCAACATCATCAGCGCCGCGCTGCTGTCGGGCGCCGACGCCATTCACCCGGGGTACGGTTACCTGGCGGAGCGGGCCGACTTCGCGGAGATCTGCGAGAGCCACGGCCTGGTCTTCATCGGCCCTCCGGCCTCTGCCATCGAGTCGATGGGGGACAAGCTCAGGGCCCGCCAGCGAGTACGGGAGGCCGGAGTGCCGGTACTGCCGGGCAGCGACGGCCCGGTGTCGGACGAGCAGGACGCGGTGCGCGTGGCGGAGGCCGTGGGCTATCCCGTGATGGTGAAGGCGGCTGCCGGCGGGGGCGGCCGGGGGATGCGGGTAGCTCGCACGCCCGAGGAGCTGCGACGGGTGCTGCAGGCTGCCCGGGCGGAGGCGGAGTCGGCCTTCGGCGACGGGACGCTGTACCTCGAGCAGCTCCTGCCGGACGCCCGGCACATCGAGGTGCAGGTGCTGGCCGACCAGTACGGCCACATGGTGCACCTCGGCGAACGGGAGTGTTCGATCCAGAGGCGGCACCAGAAAATCGTCGAAGAGGCCCCGTCTCCCATGGTGGACGAGGCGTTGCGCCGGCGGATGGGGGAGGCGGCCCTCAGGGTCGCCCGAGCCGTGACTTACGTCAACGCGGGCACGGTCGAGTTCCTGGTGGACCCCGAAGGACACTTCTACTTCCTGGAGATGAACACCCGGGTGCAGGTCGAGCACGGGGTCACCGAGATGGTGACCGGGGTCGATCTGGTGAAAGCCCAGATCCGCATCGCCGCCGGGGAGGAGCTCACCCTGGCGCAAGAGGACATCCGGCTCGACGGCCACGCGATCGAGTGCCGCGTCAACTGCGAAGACCCCGAGACGTTCACCCCCTCCCCGGGCACCATCACCGGGTTGTGGCTGCCGGGCGGGCCGGGGGTGCGGGTGGACACGGCCATCTACGCGGGCTACACGGTGCCTCCTTACTACGACTCGTTGCTGGCCAAGCTGATGGCGTGGGGTCAGCAACGGGAGGAGGCCGTCGCGAGGATGGCCTCGGCGCTGGCCGAGTTGCGCATCGAAGGCGTCCGGACCAACGTGGAGTTTTTGAGGCGGGTGGTGAGTTCGCCCGAGTTTGGCGAGGGACGGCTTTCCACCGACTTCGTCGAACGGGTCATGCACGTGCACGTCCCGGGCGGCCGTTGACCGGGGGCCCGGCGCTCCGGAAGGAGCGGCCGGGGCTTTGCTATAATGGGCTTGCCCGCGTGCGCACGGCCCGTTCGAAGGAAGGGGCTGTTGAGTGGTGGATGCGGAGCACTGGCCGGGTGACGAGCGCGGCGCAGGGCCGGCACCATCCGGCGACGCGGTGGGCGAGGGCATGGGGGCCGACGCGTCGGAAGGGTTCATCGAGTCGCAGGAAGGGGAGCTCGGCGAGGTCCGGATCGCCAACGAGGTCGTGAGCACCATCGCCGGGCTCGCCGCGGTGGAGGTCGAGGGAGTCGCGGGGATGACCGGCGGCCTCGCCGGCGGCATCGCGGAGATGCTGGGGCGCCGCAACCTGTCACGAGGGGTGCGGGTCGAGGTCGGGCAGCACCAGGCGGCCATCGACCTCTTCATCGTCATCCAGTACGGCGTACGGATCCCCGACGTGGCGTGGAAAGTCCAGGAGAACGTGAAGCGCCAGATCGAAACCATGACCGGCCTCGAGGTCACGGAGGTCAACGTGCACGTGCAGGGGGTTCAGCTGCCCCAGCCGGAGCGGACCGAAGAGAGTCGGGTGCGTTGAGGAAGGAGTCAGGGCGTGTATCCGCTGAGCGGTTCGACCTCGGCATCGTCGGCGGCCCAGGGTGAAGGCGAGCCTCCGGGGCGCTTGCCCGTGATCGACCGGGCGCTGGTCCTGGTGGCCGGCCTCGTGGTGGTGGCGGTCGGCTTCGTCGGTATGACCGTGGGGCTGTTCGGATGGGATGCCGGGTCGACGCTCTCCTGGTGGGTCGCCCAGGACCCCAACCGCGGGCGGGTACTGGTCTCGGCCGTCGGCGCCGCGCTGGCCGTCATCGGGGCGGCAGCTTTGCGGCCGGCCGTGCGCAGCGCGGGCCGGGACCGGACCATCGTGCGTTCGACGAGCCTGGGAGAGGTCCACATCTCGGTGCGGGCCATCCAGACCCTGGCCCGGCGGGCGGCCTCCCAGGTGCAGGGGATCCGGGAGGCCGAAGTCCAGGTGACCCCCTCTTCCGTGGGGGACGTCAACGTTCGGGTCATCCTGACCGTGGCCCCCGACGAGCCCATCCCGGAGCTGTGCGACCAGGTCCAGTCTCGCATCGACCAGTACCTGCGCCAGACGGCCGGCGTCAGCTGCGGGCAGATCCGTCTGGTGGTCAGGGGGATTTCCCGGGACGGCCACCGTTCCCGGTCGGAGTAGGGGCAAAAGGGGCAGGCCATGAGCAGGCGTCTGGCCCGCGAAGTGGCGCTGCGGGTCTTGTTCCAGGTCGACGTGGGGAAGGCCAACTGGCAGGCCGCCCTGGAGCGGAGCCTCAAGGAAGTCCCGCTCTCTCCGGTCCAGCAGGAGTTCGGGCGCCAGCTGGTGGAAGGCGTCATCAACCACCAGCAGGAGATCGACCGGCTCATCTCGCGCTTTGCCATCGATTGGACGCTGGACCGGATGGCCAACGTCGATCGCAACGTCATGCGCATCGCGCTGTTCGAGATCCTCTATCTCAAGGACATCCCGCCGAGCGTCTCCATCAACGAGGCGGTCGAGCTGGCCAAGAAGTACGGCGACCAGGACTCCGGCAAGTTCGTCAACGGGATCCTCGGTAACGTGGTGCGCCATGTCGACCACAGCTGAGCCAGGGGCGGCGGCCGGCGCGCCGTCCCCTTGGTCCGTGGCGCTGCCCGGTGGCCGGGTGTGGACCGTTTCCCAGCTGACGGAGAAGATCCGCAGCCGGTTGGCCACCGACCTGAGCCTGCAGCAGGTGGCAGTGGCGGGCGAGGTGACGGGGTTCAAGGCGCACAGCGCCTCCGGGCACCTCTACTTTTCCCTGAAGGATTCGGCCAGCCGCATCCCCTGCGTGATGTGGCGCAGCCACGCGCAGCGGCTCGCCTTGCGGGTCCAGGACGGGGACCAGGTGGTGGCCACCGGGTACGTGGACGTCTACCCGCCCGGAGGCGCCTACCAGCTCTACGTCCAGGGGTTGTACCCGGTGGGTCGGGGCCTGCTCCACGCCCGGCTGCAGGCCCTCTACCGGAGGCTCTCCTCCGAGGGCCTGTTCGACCCGGCGCGCAAGCGTCCCGTGCCGAAGTGGCCGAAGAGCGTGGGGGTCGTCACTTCGCTCGACGGGGCGGCCTTGCGCGACATCCGGGCCACTTTCCGGCGCCGGAGCCCGGCCACGCCGCTCATCGTCTGCCCGGCGCGGGTACAGGGCGAGGGCAGCGTGGAGAGCGTCCTCTCCGCCCTGCAGCGCATCACCCGGTTCCCCGGGGTGGACGTCGTCATCCTGGCCCGCGGCGGGGGTGCCGCCGACGACCTGTGGGTCTTCAACGACGAGCGCCTGGTCCGGGCCGTGGCGGCCTCGCCGGTGCCCGTGGTGTGCGCGATCGGGCACGAGATCGACGTCACGCTGGTGGAGCTCGCCGCCGACGTACGGGCCTCCACCCCCACGGCCGCCGCCGAGCTGGCCGGCCCGGACGAGGCCGCGGCCGCCGGTTCGCTGCAGCAGTACCGGTGGCGGCTCGATCGGGCGATACGGCGCCATGTCGGGCTTTCCCGGGAACAGGTGGAGCGGCTCGCACGCCACCGGCTGCTCCAGCAGCCGCAGCGCTGGTTGGCCACCTACCGCCAGCAGGTGGACGAACTGCGGGCCAGGGCCGATTGGCAGATGCGGCGCCGCCTCGAAGCGCCCCGCCTGGCGCTGGCGCGTCTCGGGGAAAGGCTTGCGGCCACCAACCCGCTACAGCTGTTGGCGAGGGGATACGCCCTGGCCGAGAACGAAACGACGGCGCGGCGTATCCGGAGCGTGGCCGACGCCAGCCCGGGACAGCGGGTGCGGCTGTGGGTGGCCGACGGCTCGCTCGGCTGCGAGGTGCGGGAGCGAACGCCCGGAGTGCCGTGGAGGAGGGCCGCCGACCCGCCGGGCTCTGCCGGAGCGGGACCACGCGAAGGGGAAGCCAGATGAGGGAAGGAACGGGCGAGGACTCGCTGACCTTCGAGGAGGCCCTCGAGCGATTGGAACAGGCCGTGGAGCGCTTGGAGTCCGGGGAGCTGACCCTCGAGCAAGCGCTGGAGGCCTATGAAGAGGGTGTGCGCATGGCGCGTATCTGCGCCCAGCGCCTGCAAGCGGCGGAGGCCAGGCTCCTGGTGCTCTCCCAGCAGCAAGGGCGCGACGTCGCCGTCCCTCTGGAAGACGAAGAGGAGAAACGATGAGAGCCGCCCCCCTTCCGGGCCGCGCCGCGGCGGGCGCCGCTTACCTGGAGCGATGGGCCCCGCCTGTGGACGGGGAGCTGGACCGCCTGCTCCCGGCCGAGTCCGAGGAACCTTCCGTGCTCCACCGGGCGATGCGCTACTCGGCCCTGGCGCCGGGGAAGAGGGTCCGGGGGGTCATGGCGGTGGCCGCCTGCGAGGCGACCGGGGGCGAGCCGCGCTCGGCCCTCCCCCTGGCGGCGGCGCTGGAGATGATCCACACCTATTCGCTGATCCACGACGACCTGCCGGCGATGGACGACGACGACTGGCGGCGGGGCCAGCCCAGCTGCCATCGGGCCTTCGGGGAAGGGACGGCCATCCTGGCGGGCGATGCCTTGCAGAGCCTGGCGTTCGAGGTGCTGGCGAGCCTGCCCGAGCGGAGCGGGGTGAGTGCCCAGACGGCGCTCGCCATCGTTCACCAGGTGGCGCTGGCCGTCGGGAGCCGGGGCATGGCGGGCGGGCAGGCGGAGGACCTGCAGGCGATGGGTGAAACGGGCGGGCCGGTGCCGGCCGAGCGGCTGTGGAGCATCCACCGGCGAAAGACGGCGGCACTGCTGAGGGCCTCGGTGGTGGCCGGCGGGCTGCTGGGCGTCGACGGAGGCCCGCAGGCTTTGGACGGCGCCGTCGTGCGGGCCCTCGGGGAGTTCGGCGAGGCGGTGGGCCGGGCGTTTCAGATCGTCGACGACGTGCTGGACGTGGAGGCGGATCCCCGAGAACAGCGGGTGAGCGCGGCCGCGGTACTGGGGAAGGAAGGGGCGCTGCGGGAGGCCGAACGCCTCACCCGGGTCGCGCTGGAAGCGCTCGAGCCGCTCGGGCCCAAGGCCGGGCCCTTGCGGGACCTCGGCCGGTTTTTGTGCGAACGAACGGTGTGATATACTGGGGGTGCCCCGAAACGGTGGGTGGCGCAGTATCCTAGTCGGAGCACCTGCTCCTGAGGACGGGCCTAAAAATCCGTCGAGGGCACATCGATGAAGTCCCTGGTGGCGGCTTTGGACGCCCAGTCCGGGGTGGCTGCTGGGGGTTAAGGTCGTGGGGCGATCTGCAACGGCATGCAGGCGTGGACCCTGCGACCGCGGAGACCCACGCTCGTGGGGCGCCCGCCAGATCCGAGTCGGGCCGGGCAAACTACGACGTGGGCTGAACCTGCACGCGGTGCTGCGCACGAGGACCTGGAAGGTGCCGGGTGCCTGCGCTGGGTGCAGCGTAGCCTGCCTTGAGCCGCCGAAGCGGGATGGCTGGTCCTTCCCATCGTACTCCCCAAGGGCCCGGGCCGTACGGTGGTAGCAGCCTGAAAGCTCCGGGGCAAAAGAGGCTAGGGGACAGTGTGCTGCGTCGAGGAAAACTCCTAGGCTGTCCTCGCCGAGCGAGGGGCGCTCTGGGGATTGCAGTGTGGTCTAAGTGGCAATCCAGCCCTGCCGACGGTGACGCGGCAGTGTGGCCGGAAAGGGGAAACCGCCGGGCCGGCGACGGCCCGGAGGGCCGCAGGGAAAACCTGCTGGACCTCAAGCCACAATATTTACTCAGAGCGCTGCCACCCCCGTGGGGCCTCCGTATAGCTCCAATGGTCGAGCAAACGGCGACGACTCCGGTGCCGGGAGGCATCCGGACCGTCGCCGTTTCGTAGGCGGGCGCACGGGCGAAAGCCGCGCGCCCTGAAGGAGGAGCATCGCATTCCATCCGTGGGGGCGACCAACGGCAGGCGCCCGCTGCGAAGGTTTTTCAGCATCGGCCTGACCACCGCTGCCATCTCCGCCGTCCTTTCCATCTCGTCGAGCGGGGCGGCCAGCACGTTGGGGGTCGCGGCAGCCGTTGGGGCGCTGCTCCTGGTCATCGCCACGGGCATCCTCTTCGACGTGATCGGAGTCGCGGCCACCGCGGCGAGCGAGCGCAACTTCCACGCCATGGCCGCCGACAAGGTGCCGGGCGCGCCCCAGGCGATCTGGATCGTCCGCAACGCGGACCGGGTGGCCAACTTTGCCAACGACGTCATGGGAGACGTGGCGGGCACCCTCTCGGGCGCCCTTGGCGCCGCGATCGTCGCCCAGCTCGTGCCCGGCGGGCCGCGCCTGCAGGAGCTCTGGGGAACGGCGGCCATCGTCGCCGGCATCTCGGGGCTGACCGTGGGGGGCAAGGCGGCTTTCAAGGCGTTCGCCATCGGCCAGGCGGAGGCGATCGTCTTTCGCATGGGACGGTTGCTGGCCTCGCTGGAGCGATTGGCGGGCCGCTCCTTCGTCACGGGCGTAGGGCCGGCTCGCGCCTCCGCCTCGGCCCGCAGGCCGCGCGTGGCGGCGGGAGGGCGAGGCCGCCAGTGAAGGGGCACAGCATGGCGGGCAAGCCGGTGAAGCATCCCCGCGCCGACCAGGCGCTGGTGGAGCAGGCGCTGGCCAGGAGCCGGGAGGAGGCCCGGCAGCTGATCCTGATGGGAGCGGTGAGGGCCGGCGAGCAGGTGATCTCGCGCCCGGGCCAGCGCATCGACCCCGGCGTGAGGCTGGAGGTGGCCGGACCTCGCAACCCGTACGTGAGCCGCGGCGGGCTCAAGCTCCAGCGAGTGCTGGAGGAAGTGCCGGTACCGGTAGAGGGCGCGGTCTGCATGGACGTGGGCGCTTCGACCGGCGGGTTCACCGACTGCTTGCTGCGACACGGGGCGCGCAAGGTCTACGCGGTGGACGTGGGTTACGGGCAGCTGGCCTGGAAGCTCCGCAACGATCCGAGGGTGGTGGTGCTGGAGCGCACCAACATTCGGTACCTGCCCCCGGAGCGGATCGGCGAGCCGCTGGACGTGATCACCGTCGACACCTCGTTCATCTCCGTCACCCTGTTCCTGGCAAAGCTGCGGGCAATGCTCCGCCCGGAGGGATGGGCGGTGGTCCTGGTGAAGCCTCAGTTCGAGGCCGGGCGTGCGCAGGTGAAGCGGGGCGGGGTCGTGAAGGACCCCGGCGTGCATCGCCAGGTGCTGGAAAAGGTGGCGAGCTCGGCGGTCGAGGCAGGCTTTCGGGTCGAGGCCGTGCTGAGGAGCCCGCTTCTGGGCCCCAAGGGCAACCTGGAGTTTTTCGAGGTGCTGCGGCCGCTGGCTTCGAGAGGGAGCGCGGGCGTGGCGACCGGAGCGGCCACCGTCGACGCCATGATCGAGAGGGCGCTCGCCGAGCCTGCGCCGCGTCAGGAGGAGGCGGGGCAGCCACGGTCCGGAAGCTGATACTGGCGCCTCACCGGGAAAAGCCCCAGGCGCTGAGGCTCGCCCTGGAACTGGTGGCGCCACTGAAGGCCCTGCACGCCGACGTCTACCTGGAGCGAGCCGCCGCCGAGGCTACCGGACGGCAGGATCTGGCCTGGCCGGGCGCGGACTGGCACGGGGCCGACGTGGTCGTGGTCTTCGGCGGGGACGGGGCGTTGCTCCACGCGGCGCGCCAGGCGGCGCCCCAGGGCGTGCCTGTGCTGGGCGTCAACGTGGGGCGCCTCGGTTTCCTGGCCGAGGTGGAGGCGTCCGAGTTTCCGTCCATGCTGGGCCGGCTGGTGCAGGGAGGTTTCGGCGTCGAGGAGCGCATGATGGTGGAGGCGGAGCTGATCAGGGCCGAAGGCCACGGTACCCACCGGTGGCTGGCCCTCAACGACGTGGTGGTGGCCCGCACCACCTACTCGCGCATCACGCGCCTGGAGGCGCGGGTCACGAACGACGTCATCGGGGCCTTCCCGGCCGACGGGCTCATCGTGGCGACGCCCACCGGCTCGACCGCCTACTCGCTGTCCGCGGGCGGGCCCATCGTGCATCCGCTCCTGGACTGCTTCGTCATCACCCCCATCTGTCCCCACTCCCTGGTGGCCCGTCCCGTGGTCATCCGGCCGGAGGAGACCATTACCGTGCTGGCCCACGGCCCCAGCGAAGATCTCGTGCTGACCGTCGACGGCCAGCTCAGCGAACCCATGCATCCGGAAGACGAGGTGGTGGTCCGGCGAGCTCCGTTCCGGGCGCGGCTCGTGCGGCTGTCGGGGCGCTCCCCGTACGCGGTGCTCCGGCAGCGGCTCAGCCATCCCGAGGTGTGACGCCGGGTCCCGATGAAAGCACGGCGCCAGTCGGCCATCCTTCGGATCGTCCGTGACGTGCCCGTCCAGACGCAGGAGGAGATCCTCGACCACCTGCGCCGGCAGGGCATCGTCGCCACCCAGGCCACCATTTCCCGGGACATCAAGGAGTTGCGCCTGGTGAAGGTGCCCACCCAGGACGGTCGCTACCGCTACGCGCAGGCGAGCGAGCCCGACCTGGCAGAGCGGCTCGCCCGAGCTCGGCGGGCGCTCCGGGAGTACGTGGTCCACGTGGAGGCGGCGGGGCACATCGTGCTGTTGCGCACGCTGTCCGGGACGGCCAACGCCGTGGCCGCCGCCCTGGACGCGCTCGACTGGCCCGAGGTGATCGGCACCATCGCCGGCGACGACGCCATTTTGATCATCGTGCGGCCCCGCCGGCACGCCGAAACCCTGGATCCCAACGCCGAGCAGGTCGTGCAGCGCATCTCGCAACTGCGGTGAGCGTCCATGGGTCAGTACGGAGAGAGTGCGATGCTCGCAGAGCTCAACGTGGAAAACGTCGCCCTCATCGAGAAGAGCCGGCTCTCCCTGGGGCCGGGGTTCAACGTCCTGACGGGCGAGACGGGGGCCGGGAAGTCCCTCGTGCTGGATGCCCTGGGGATGGTCATCGGGCAGCGGGCAGGGGCCGACCTCATCCGCACGGGCGCGCAGGCGGCCCGGGTCGAGGCCCTGTTCGAGGTGCCCGCCTCTTCGGGGGTGGCGCAGGCGCTGGAGGCGGCCGGTTACCCACCGGAAGACGGCCAGCTGCTGCTGGCCCGAGAGATTCACCGTTCGGGACGGAACCGCTGCCGCATCAACGGGCGCCCGGCGACCGTCGGGGAACTGGCCCGGCTCGGCGCGCTGCTGGTGGACGTGCAGACCCAGCACGAAAGCCAGCGCCTCATGCTGGCTTCGGTCCAGCTCCAGCTGCTCGACGCCTTTGCCGGCCCGGACGTGCTGGAGCTGGCAGGCCGGGTGGCGGACCTGTGGGGCCGGTGGAGCGCGGCCCGCTCCGAGCTCGAGCAGCTGCGCACCCGGGAACGGGAGCGGCTGCACGAGATCGACCTGCTGCGCTTCCAGATCCAGGAGATCGACGCCGCGGCCCTCCGCCCCGGCGAGGAAGAGGCGCTCATGGACGAGCACTCGCGGCTCGCTCATGCCGTCCAGCTCCAACAGCTGTTGGGCGAGGCGCTGGAGCACCTGGGGGCAGGCGCTTCGTCCGGGGCGGACGTGGGGGCGCTGGCGCTGTCGGGGATGGCCCAGCGCCTCGTGCAGCAGGCAGCCTCGCTCGACCGGGCCCTCGAGCCGATCGGCCGCGAGCTTCTCGCCTGCACCGAGCAGCTCGGGGAGCTGGCGCGCGCGATGCGCCGCCACCTGGATCAATACGAAGTCAGGCCCGACCGCCTCCAAGAGGTAGTAGAACGCCTGGAGCTGATCGACCGGCTCAAGCGCAAGTACGGCAACTCCGTCCGGGCGGTGCTGGAGTACGCGGACGCCGCCCGGCGCAAGCTCGAGGCTCTGGAGAGCGAGGGCAGCCGCGCCGGGCAGCTGCAGGCGGCGGTCGAGGAACTCGGGACGCGCTACGAGCAAGCGGCCGCCGAGCTCAGCCGGCGCCGCCAGGAGGCGGCGCAGAGGCTGTCGCGAGCGGTCGAGCGGGAGCTCGGGGAGCTCGCCATGCCCCGGGCGCGCTTCGAGGTGGCGGTCGCGCCTGACCAGCAGCCCGGCCCTTCGGGGCGCGACGGCGTGACCTTCCACTTCTCCGCCAACCCGGGCGAAGCGCTTCGGCCTCTGGCCAGGGTGGCGTCGGGCGGCGAGCTGTCCCGCACCCTCCTCGCCTGCCAGAGTGTGCTGGCCCACGTGCAAGAGGTGCCGGTGCTGGTCTTCGACGAGCCCGATGCGGGGCTCGGCGGGCGGGCGGCGCAGGCGGTCGGCGAGCGGCTGGCCCGGCTGGGGAGGCTGCGCCAGGTGCTGGTGGTCACCCACCTCCCCCAGGTGGCAAGCATGGCGGACTTTCACATCCGGGTCGAGAAAGTCGACCGGGACGGGCGAAGCCTCGTCCAGGTACGTCCTCTCTCTCCTGGGGAGAGAATCGAGGAACTCGCTCGCATGCTGGGCGGGTCGACGATCACCGACTCCGCCCGGGTGCATGCCGAAGAGCTCCTGCGCCTGGCAGGCCAAGCCAAAGCGGCCGGATGAGGCCTGACCGCCCACGCACTTACCCGCCGGGGGCCCGGTGCCTGCGGGGAAATTAGCCCGGAGGCGTCCGGGATGGAAAGAGGCACCACCCTTCGGCAGCGCACCCGCGCACTGCTCTGGCCCTTGCTCCTGCTCCTCGGGCTGTCCGCTACGGGGCTTTTCAGCTGGCCCGGGCGCATTCGCGCCATCTCGGGGAACCCCGCGCTGTTGCCGGTGCCTCCCCCGGTCCGGGTCGCAGGCCCGGAGGACCGGGTCCTCATCAAACTCCACGACCGCCAGGGCGCCGTGGTGCAATTCGACCGCCCGGGCAGCGTGCGGCTGGAGCTCAGCCTGTTCGGGCTGTTTCCGTTGCCGCCCATGGTCGTGGACGTGGTGCCGCCCCTCGAGCTCGTGCCGGGCGGCCAGGCGATCGGGGTGTTGCTGGCGCCTCACGGCCTGGTGGTGGCGGAGATGGTGCCCGTGCGCGAGCCGTCCGGCCGGGTGCGCTACCCCGGGAAAGAGGCGGGGCTGCAGGCGGGAGACCTGCTGTTGGAGGCCGACGGCCAGCTCCTGCGCCGCCCCGAGGACCTGACGCTCGCCATCCAGGGAGCTGGAAGCCGCGGGCGGCCGGTCGAGCTGCTGGTCGCGCGTGGCAATCACCGGTTCCGGACCAGCCTGCTTCCCTCTCCCATCCAGGAGGCCACGTCCCGGTCTGGCGGGCGTTCGCTGCGCAGCCGGGCCGGGTACACCGCCGGGGTGCGGTGGGTGGCAGGGCTCTTGGTGCGCGACACGGCCGCCGGCGTGGGGACGCTGACGTTCGTCGACCCTCGCACTCGCCGATTCGGAGCCCTCGGGCACATGATCGTCGAAGCCGACCGCCGCCCGCTCGTGATGCCCGACGGGCGCATCGTACGGGCGGCGATCACCAGCGTGGCGGCCGGCATGCGAGGACGGCCGGGGGAGAAGGTGGGGGCGTTCGAGGACTCGCAGGGAGAGCTCGGCATCGTCGACCAGAACACGGCGGTGGGCATCTTCGGCCGGATTGTTCGGGATCCGCCCGCGGGGCTGGTCAACCGGCCGGTGCCGGTCGCCCTCGAGTCACAGGTGCGGGAAGGGCCGGCCACCATGCTCACCGTGCTGAGGGGCGAGCGGGTGGAGAGCTTCCAGATCGAGATCCTGCGCATCCGCACGCTGGGGGTGCCACCGTCGCAGCGCCTGGTCCTCCGGGTGACCGATCCGCGCCTGTTGGAGCAGGCGGGCGGCATCGTGCAGGGGATGAGCGGCAGCCCCATCCTGCAGGACGGCCATCTCGTGGGTGCCGTGACCCACGTGGCCATCCAGGAGCCGAGCCGGGGATTCGGGGTGCTGATGGAAGCCATGGCGGAAACCGCGGGGCTGTGGAAGGTTCCCGGAGGACAGGTGGGTCGGGCGGAGAACAAAGCTGACCGCGCCGCTTAGCAAATGCCGGGCGCTTCGGTGAGTTCTCTCCACGAGGGGGGTCGAAGAATGCAACCGTTTTTCGTGGTGCTCAGCGACGATGCCCAGGGTTTCGGCCGGGCGGTAGCAGAGAGGCTCCAGCAGGACCCAGCGTTCGGGCCGGTGCGCCTGGCCCAGAGCGCCGCGGAAATGGAGCGCCTGCTGGCGGAGTCGCAGGAGGGGCCGCCGCACGCGGTGCTGCTGGACCTGGCGCTTCCCGGGCTGGGGGGGCCCTCTGGGGCCGAGAGGCTCACCTCCTGGTGGCGCCATCATGCCCGGCGCAGGGGGGCGTCGCCGGACGACAGGCCGGGGCCGGAGCGGTGGATCGTCGTCAGCCCCGTGGGCGACGACTCGGTGGTGAGCGCGGCGTACGGGTGGGGGGCCGACTACTTCGTGGTGCGGCCTTTCGACGTGCCGACCCTGGTGGAGCGCCTGCGGCAAATGCTCACGGGGGCCCGGCCGGCCGGGCGGCGTGACCGGGAGCGCAAGCGGCGGGAGCTCGAGAGCCGGGTCGTGCGGTACATGGAGGACCTGGGCGTACCCCCACACTACAAGGGCCGGGCCTACCTGAAGGACGCCATCGTCATGGTCGTGGAAAACCAGGAGCTCTTGCACAGGGTGACCAAAGACCTCTACCCGCGTATCGCCGCGATGCACCACACCTCGGCGTTCAAGGTCGAGCGGGCCATCCGTCACGCCATCGAAAGCACGGTGGCCCGGGGCAACCTGGCGCTCATCGAGTCCATGTTCGCCCACCTCATGGACGAAAACCGGACGCGCCCCACCAACTCCTCGTTCATCGCCCGCATGGCCGACCAGGTGCGCTCGGACATCGCCCGAAGCGCCTGAGATCCCCTGCGGGTGGCCCGCCGGGCGTTCGATGCAATTTCCGGGCCGGCGCCGCTCACACTAGCGCCGAGGAGAGCGACCGCAGGTGGAAGCGGCGCGGCTTGCGTTCCCGGGCGGAGCGGCCAGGGATGGCCGGCCGATCCAGGGCCGGGCTCGCCTGGACTCCCTCACGAAGCGCCTCGCCTTGCGGCTGAGGCCCGGTGAGATCGCGGTCATCGCCCACCGGGACCTGGATGCCACCACCGCGGCCGGGCTGGCGGAGGCGCGGCCGGCGGCGGTCGTCAACGCGCTGTGCAGCCTGACCGGAAGCGTGCCGGTGGAGGGGGCCCTGGTCCTGGCGCGGGCGGGCGTCCCGGTGGTGGACGAGGTCGGCCGGGCCATTTTCGAGCGGGTGCGAGACGGCCAGATCGTGCGGGTGGACGGAGCGACGATCCGCGATCGACAGGGTCGGCCGCTGGGGCGCGGCATACGCCTGAGCGCCCGCGACATCGAGACGCGGCTCGAACTGGCCCGCCGGCGGCTGGCCCCGCTCGCTTCTGCCTTCGTCGACAACACCATCGCCTACGCCCAGAAGGAGAAGGCCCTCCTCACCGAGCCGCTGGAACTCCCGCCCCTGTCGACCCCCATTCGCGGGCGCCCGGCCGTGGTGGTCGTGCGGGGGCAGGGGTACCGCCAGGATCTGGCCATGATCGCTCCGTTCATCCGCCGCGCCCGCCCCGTCCTGATCGGTGTCGATGGGGGAGCGGACGCGCTCTTGTCGGCAGGGTGGCGGCCCGACGTGGTCGTGGGCGACATGGACTCCGTGAGCGACCGGGGGCTGCTCGAGTCCAGGGAGCTGGTCGTCCACGCCTACCCCGGCGGGCCTGCTCCGGGGCTCGCCCGGGTGCGCAGGCTGGGCCGGTTCGCTCACGTGCTGCCGGCGCCGGGCACGAGCGAAGACGTAGCCCTGCTGCTCGCCCACGGGGCAGGGGCCGTGATGATCGTGGCGGTGGGTACCCACACCGGCTTTCTCGACTTCCTGGAAAAGGGGCGTGCCGGCATGGCCAGCACCGTGCTGGTTCGCATGCGAGTGGGCCACCTGCTGGTCGACGCGAGGGGATTGGCCCGGCTCTATGATCCTGGCCCCGGCTGGGTGCCTTACGTGTCGCTGGCAGCTGCCGCCCTCTCCTCCCTGGGGGCCGTCGCCCTGGCCTCCGAGGGGCTCCGAACCCTGCTCCGCTTGTTGTGGCTCCGGGTGCGGGCGGGGATGTGGGTGGGAGGGGTGGGGTGAGGCCATCGTGATCCCCGATGTCCGCCAGCACAGCCTGACGCTCGCAGCCGTCTTCGTCGCGCTCGCGGTCGGCGTGGCCGTAGGCACGGCCGGTGCGGGAGGCCATCTCCTGGCCGGGCAGGAGAAGGTGATCGTCCAGCTCGAGCAGCGCTTCGCGCAGCTCGAGGAGCAGATCCGCCGCGCCGCCGAGGAGAAGGAGGCACTCCGGGCCCAACTCGAGCGGTATCGCCTGGCGGTGAAGGACCTCCTTCCGGCCGTCGTCGCCCGGAGCCTGGACGGGCAGAGCGTGGAGGTGATCGCCGTACCCGGGGCCCGGGCCGCGGGCGTGCAGGTGGAGTCGCTGCTGCGCGCTGCGGGCGCGAGCGTCCGGCTGGTGGTGCCCCGCACGGGGCCTGCCCCGGTGAGCGCCGGCGCTGCACACCTCCTCGTCGTCGGCCCCTGTAGCCGGGTCGTGGGGCTCGTGGGGGCCGGGGACGACCCCAGCTCGTCGCCGGGCGATCGGGCCCGGCAAGCCATCCTCTGGGCCTCTTCCAGCGCAAGCTTGCCGGCGTCACCCGTCACGGCGACGGCGTGGGTCGACGCCGTGGACGAGCCCCTCGGGCAGGCAGCGCTGCTCGCGGCCCTCGTCGAAGGCCGGGAGGGGCAGGTGACGGAGGAGGAGGCGATCCGCTGGCTTGAGCGCGTCCACGCGGGCGAAAGCGGTGAGCGCGGTGGTCCCTGCGTTCAACGAGGCGGGCCGGGTGGGGCCGACGGTACGCGCCCTGTGGACGGTGCCGGGCGTTCGTGAGGTCGTGGTGGTGGACGACGGCTCGTCCGACTCCACGGCCGAGGAGGCGGCCGAGGCAGGGGCCCGCGTCGTGAGACTGCAGCGCCACGCCGGCAAGTCGGGAGCGTTGCGCGCGGGGTACCGGGCGGCCGGCGGGGAGGTCCTGCTGCTGGCCGACGCCGACCTGGGCCCCTCGGCCGCGTCGCTGGCAGCTCTGTGCGCGCCCGTGGCCGGCGGGGACGCGGACATGGCGGTGGCCATCCCCATGGTGCGCTCCGGCGGAGGGCTGGGATTGGTGCGGGGGCTCGCCGGCTGGGCGGTGCGCAGGATGGGAGGGTGGCAACCCAGGGCGGCCCTGTCCGGCCAGCGGGCACTGCGGGCCGAGATCGCCCCCGCGTTGCTCGAAGGCCCGGCCCTGCGGTTCGGGGTGGAGCTGCAGATGAGCATCCGGGCCGGGCGGTTGGGCTTGCGCGTGGTCGAGCTCGAGGTGCCGTTCACTCACCGGGCGACGGGGCGGGACCTCGGCGGCTGGCTGCACCGGGGCCGGCAGCTGCGGGACGTGGCCTTCACCCTCTGGCGCCTGGCGCGCTCGGGAGAAGACGGGGCAGGGACGGAAGCGCCATGGCGACGGTCGTGAGACGGGTCGCGGGGGCGGCCCTTTCGTGGGGAGCGGTGCGCTGGGGGACGCCCCTGGTGGCAAGAGCGGCGAAGGAGATCGGGCTCGTTCGGGCCAGCCGCCGCGGCACACGGGTCCCCACGGCCGCCGGAGCGGCGACGACCGCCGCCTCGGTGGCCGGAGCTCTGGTGAGCGGCGCCGGTCAGGGCTTGCCCCCGGCTTACGGGCCGGTCGTCGTGGCGACCCTGGCGGGCCTGCTGGACGATGTCTCGGCCGGCCAGGGGCCGAGAGGATGGAGGGCCCATTGGAGGGCCTGGAAGGAAGGCCGGCCCCGCACGGGAATCCTCAAGGCAGCCGGCATCGTACTGGCCGCCGGCGCGGCGGGGATGGCCGTCGCGCGGCAAGCCGGCATCGCCCGGGCGGGCTTGAGCGCGGCCAGCGCCGTGCTCGGGGCCAACTTGCTCAACCAACTCGACACGGCTCCCGGGCGCTCGGCCGGCGCCTATCTTGCCGGGATGGGCTTGCTCGCCCTGGCCGCAGAGCCCGGCCGGCGCGGCGCCTGGTGGGACGTGTTGCCCGTCAGCGCGGCCGTGGCCGCTTATCTACCCTACGACCGCCGGGGCGAGGCGATGCTGGGCGATGCGGGGGCCAACGCCCTGGGGTCGGCCCTGGGGTGGACGGCGGGCCAGTGCCTTCCGTTGCCGGCGCTGATCGCCTGGGTGGCCGCGCTGGCCGGGCTCAACGTAGGCCTGGACCGCTGGTCGCTGAGCAGCTTCTTGGAGGGGCATCCGAAGCGCCCCTTCCGGTGGGCGGTGCTGCAGGAAGGCCCGCTCGCGCGGCTGCGCGCGAACGCCAGGGGCTAGACGCTCGGCGGGGGCCTGCCTGCTTCAGGGGGGTTGAGCGAGGATCGGCGCATCCCGCGGGCGAAACGCCGCCTGGATCGACGAGACCCTGGGCCCCTCCGGCGCTCTCGCCCGGGCTCTCGGGGCGCGATACGAGGCCCGGCCGCAGCAGGCGTGGATGGCCGAGGAGGTGGCCCACCGGCTGCGGGCCGGGGGCATCGCGTTCATCGAGGCCGGCACGGGGACGGGCAAGTCCCTGGGATATCTGATTCCCCTGGGCGCCCACCTGCTGGACGATGACCCAGAGGGGCGCGCGGTGGTGGCCACGTATACCCTGCCGCTGCAGGACCAGCTCCTGCGCCACGACGTTGCCCTGGCCGAGAAGGCCCTCGGCCGCGCCCTCCCCGTTGCGCTGGCGAAAGGGTGGGGCAACTACCTGTGCCTGCTCCGCCTCGATCACCTGGCCCGGGGGCAGCACGACTGGCTGGAGGGGCTGGCGGAAGAGCAGCCGCCGCGCCCGGCGATAGACGAGCTGATCCGGTGGAGCGAGGGGGCGGGCGACCAAGGACGCGCCCACGCCGGCACCTGGTCGGAACTGCCGCCCGGCCGGTGGGAGACGGTGTGGGCGCTCGTGGCGGCCGAACCGGACCGCTGCCCCCGGCGCCGGTGCCCCCTGTACGAGGCCTGCTTCTATCACGCGGCCCGGCGCCGCATGCTGGAGTCGCGGCTCGTCCTCGCCAACCAGCACCTCCTGCTGGCCGACCTGGCGCTCAGGCGGGAGGCCGACTCCGGCGAGGCCGCCGTGTTGCCTGCTTTCTCCTACCTGGTCGTGGACGAAGCCCACCATCTCGAGGACGTCGCCGTGTCGCACCTGGGGGTGGAGCTCTCGAGCGAGGCCGTCCTGGCGCGCCTGCGTCGCCTGACCAGGGGCCGCTCGAGGCTGTTGGGGGAGCCTGCGCGCGCAGCGCTGGCCGTGCTGGAGCGGTTGTTCTACGCGCTGCGGCGGGGCCTGGAGCGCGCAGCCCCGGGCATGGCGACAGGCATGGCTCGCACGCCCGGCTCCGTCCAGCACCCGGCCCGCCTGACCCCGGGGATGGCCGAGACCCTTTGCGGGCCGGCCCTTCTCGGCGAGGCGAAGGAGGCCCTGGAGGAGGTCGCCTCGCAGGCCGAGCAACTGGCCCAGCGAATGGCGGGCCAGGAGGGCGACGGAGAGGAGGGGGCCCGTTCGCACGCCGCCGCCGACCTCGTCGCCGTGGCCCGGTGGGCACGTCGCGCGGCCCGGGACCTGGAGGCGGTCACGAGCGCGCAGGCGGAGGGATACGTCTTCTGGATGGAAGCCGCTTCGCGGGCACCCGGCCTCGTGTTGCGAGCGGCCCCGCTGGACGTGGGGCCTGTGCTGGCGGCGGAGCTCTTCGGCGCCGTGCGGGCGGCGGTCCTCACCAGCGCCACCCTGGCTGACGGCCCCGCCGGATTCCTGCCGCTGCGCCGCCGCCTCGGGCTGGCGTCAGCCGGGGATGCCCCTGCCGGAGACGGGCCGTCTTCGAGTCCGGCTTCCCCGGCGCCGGCGCCCTGGGCGGGCGAAGCGCAGGCCGAGTGGGACGAAGACGGCGCGCTGCTGCGGGCGGTCGTGGGCGTCTCCGGCGCGCCGCCCGTCGTCCGCAGGGAGGAGGCGTTGACCGAGTGCGTCATTCCGTCCCCGTTCGATTTCCGCTCCCAGGCGCTGGTGGCGGTGCCCTCGGACTTCCCGGCGCCCGACCGCCCCGGTTTCGTCGAACGCCTGGCGGAGCTATCCCTGGCCCTGGCGGTGGAGCTCGGGGGGCGCCTGCTGGTGCTCTTTACCTCGCACCGGATGATGGCCGAAACATGGAAGGAGATGGAGGCGCTCCCCGCGGCCGGGAGCTTGCGCGTGCTGGTGCAGGGGGGCGCTTCCCGGACGGCCCTGCTGGACGCGTTCCGGGAGGGCCGTGGCGAGGGGATGGTCCTGATGGGCGCCGACAGTTTCTGGGAAGGGGTCGACCTCCCGGGCCCGACGCTCTCGTGCGTGGTGCTGGCCCGCCTGCCGTTCCCGGTGCCGGATCACCCCCTGGTCCGGGCCAGGGCCGAGCGGATTTCCGAGCAAGGAGGGGACCCCTTCTGGGAAGAGTGCGTGCCCCGGGCCGTCACCCGCTTCCGGCAAGGATTCGGGCGGCTCATCCGCACCCGGCAGGATCGAGGGGCGGTGGTGGTCGCCGACCCCCGCCTTCTGACCCGCTCCTATCGACATCGTTTCTTGGACCTGCTTCCCCGGTCTTCCTTGATCGCCGGCCCGGCTCATCGCATCGTGCGGGAGGTCGTCGAGTGGACAAGACCGTCCTTGCCATCATCCTGAGCGTCGCGGTCCTGGTGGCGGTGGTGGCGGCCCGCGCAGGCCAGGCGGCTTCACCGGATGCCGCCGGCAAGCTGGCGCCGGGCCCGTCCTCGCCCTTCACCTTCCGTCCGCCTCCGGGCACGCGGATCTACGTCATCCAAAAAGGTGACACCCTGTTCAGCATCGCCCGCCGTTTCGACACCACCGTCGACGTGATCCGTACCCTCAACGGCCTCGACGATCCCGATCGCATCGCCGTGGGCCAGCCGCTGGTCGTCCCGGACGCAGCCCCGTCCGGGCGAGATCCCTCGGTCGCCGCCGCGGCCTCCCCCGCCCCGGCGGCGCGACCCGCCTTCGGGTTTGGCCGGCTGTACCGGTACTCCCAACAGGATCGGCGCCTGCTCGCCGCGATCATCTGGCTCGAGGCCCGCGGCGAACCGTTCGAGGGCAAGGTGGCGGTGGGGGCGGTGGTGCTCAACCGGGTCGAGAGTCCCCTGTTCCCCGACTCCGTCGAGGAGGTCCTCCTCCAACCGGGCCAGTTCCCGTTCAGCGCCGAGACCCTGTACTCCGTGCAGCCCGACTCCTCCGCCTGGCAGGCCGCCGACCGGGCGCTGGCCGGCGAGGATCCGACGGGCGGGGCCCTCTACTTCTACAACCCGGAGCGGACGGTCACCCCGGAGTTCTGGGCCGGGCGCCCCGTGGTCGCGCGCATCGGCCGGCACGTTTTCACCCGGTGAGTTCTAGCGGGTCACCGGCGGCGACTAAGGTTTGCACCAGGGGTCGTCGACGGTGGTCTTCCGCTGGCGGGGAGGAGCGCGCTTTTGGCTCATCGCGGTGCCGGTGGTCTGGTTGGCCTCGGTGGCCAGCTACCTGGTCGGGAGCGAGACCGTGGCCGTCGTGTCCCGGGTGCTGTTGAGCCGCCTCGTGCCCATCTACAAAGTCGACACCGCCCACCCCCGGATCGCCATCTCGTTCGACGCCATGTGGGGCACCTCGCGCACCGACCGGATCCTGGAAATCCTCCGCAACCACCGCGTGAAGACGACCTTCTTCCTGGGGGGCAACTGGGTCGACAAGTACCCGGAGTACGTCCGCAAGATCGTGGCCGAAGGCCACGAGGTCGGCAACCACACCTATACCCACCCCCACCTCAACAGCCTCTCCCCGGATCAGATCCGCTGGGAGCTGGAGGAAAACCAGCGGCGTATCGACGCGCTGGTGGGCCGCCCACGGGTGCTGCTCTTCCGGCCGCCCTTCGGGGAGTATTCCGACAAGGTCATCGAGGTGGCCGACCAGCTGGGCTACTACACCATCCAGTGGTCCGTCGACTCGCTGGACTGGCAGAACCTCAGCGCCGGGGCCATCATCGACCGGGTCATGAGGGTCGTCGGGCCCGGCGATATCGTGCTCTTCCACAACGACGGGGCCAACACGCCCGACGCCGTGGAACGGCTCATCCCGATGCTGCGGGAGCGGGGCTTCGAGATCGTGCCGGTCTCGCAGCTCATCTACCACTCCGACTACATCATCGAACCCCACTCCGGCTTGCAGCGCCGCCGCCCGCGCCCGGTTCCGCCGGCGCCGCAACGCCCCGGCCCGCCGGCTCCTCCGCCCGGGCAACGCCCACCGAGCCGCTGAGAGACCGGCGCCGTCCTGGAACGAAGGGAGAGGGGGCCGGGCGTGAGGCTTTTCTTCACGGTCGACGCACGGGTGGTCAAACGGGCCCTCGGGGTGGTGGCCGGCGCGCTGGTGCTGGCCAGCCTGCCGTGGCTGTGGGACACGGCGGTCCGTCTGCGCTACGGCGTGAAGCCCGGCGTCACCCTGGCCGGGCAGGCTGTGGGGTGGCTGCTGCCGGAAGAGCTGGACCGCAGGCTTGACGACATGGGACGGGAGCTGGATCGCCCGGCTCGAGACGCGAAGGAGGACGCGACGACCGGCCGGGTGATCCCGGAAGCCGAGGGCCGGGAGCTGGACCGGGCCGCGACCGCCCGCAAGCTGCTGGCGGCGCCGCCGTTCGCCCGGGTCGAACCGGTCTTCACCCGGCTGCTGCCGGCCGTCACCCGGTTGCACTATCGGGCCATCTACCAGGGGCCATCGGCGCGCCCCCTGGTCGCCTTCGCGATCAACGTGGACTGGGGGGAGGAGGTGCTGCCCGCCCTGCTCGACCGGCTCGAGCAGGAAAAGGTGCGGGCCACCTTCTTCGTCACAGGGCGGTGGGCGCAGAAGTTTCCGGAGCTCGTGCGCCGCATGCACGAAAGGGGCCACGAGGTGGCCAACCACGGGTGGGATCACGCGCACGCCCGGCAGCTGGGCGACCCGGAGCTGCGGGCGCTCATCGCGAAAAACGCCGATCTCCTGGAGCAGCTGACCGGCAGGCGGCCGACGCTCTTCGCTCCTCCCTACGGAGAGGTCGATGCCCGGATCGTCCGGATCGCGGCCGAGGAGGGGCACTACACGACCATGTGGAGCGTGGACACCATCGACTGGCAGCGCCCCCCGGCGGAGATCATCGTCGACCGGGTCGAGCGCAAGCTGGGGCCCGGCGCCATCGTGCTCATGCACCCGACCCAACCGACGCTGGAGGCGCTCCCCCGGCTCGTCGCCCTCGTTCGCCAGCGCTCCCTCACCCCGGTGACGGTCGGCCAGATGGTGGCGGCCCTGGAGGAGGAGGGGCAAGCGTCCGCCCATACGAGCGCACGGCCCTGAGCCGCGCTTGCGAGGCCGGTCGTTACATGGCCAGGTGGAGCACGTCCCACAGGCCGGGGTCCTCCTGGCCCAGCCGCCAGATGGCCACGCCTCCCAGCCCGTACCGGGAGACCAGGGTCAGCTTGTAGCCCAGGCTGTAGCGGTTTTCGAACCACACCTCGGTTGCGCCCGCCGTGAAATAGGGGACCTTGTGCACCGGGTGCCAGCGCAGGGCGGCCCCCAGCTGCTCCAGCCGCGCCATCGCCTGGTCGTACGTGAGGGCCCGTGCCGCGCCGCTGCCCGACCACTCGTATCCGTATGCGGGCAGGCCCAGCAGCACCTTGGCGGGCGGGATCCGGGCGACGGCGAAGCGCACGACCTGCTCCACCCAGCCGATGGAGGCCACGGGCCCGGGCGGCCCGGTACGATAGTGCTCGTCGTAGGTCATCAGCCAGACCCCGTCGACCAGGCGCCCCAGCGCCGCGTAGTCGAAGGCTCCGGAAAAGGAGTTGGACGGATCGTCGGCCGTCTTGGCCGGCACTGCGATGGTGAGCTGGCGCCCGTCGGCGTGGAGCCGGGCGGCGAGCTCGGCGACGAAGGCGGTGAGGGCCTGGCGGTCCCGGGCCGGCACGTTTTCGAAGTCGAGGTTGATCCCCGATACGCCGTAACGCTGCGCCCACTGGACGAGGTTGTCCACGGCGCGCCGGCGGGCCGCCGGGTCGGAGAGCAGCTGGTGCACGGATCCCGAGTCGAAGGTACCGTTCTGGTAGTTGTGGACGAGCGCGAAGGTCGACAGGCCCCGGATCCCCGCGACCCTGAGCGCCCGGCCCAGGTCGGCCGCGTCGGAGGCCGGCAGCACCTGCCCGGAGCCGTCCACCTGCCAGGCCCAGGGCGCGACGCCCGTCAGCCGGTCCGTGTAGCGGACCAGCGAGTCGTACGAGGGGTGGTAGGGGTCCTGCACGTAGTACCCGATCACCTTGCGCCCTACCACCGACGCCCGGCTCTGGGCGGGATCGGCCGCCGGCCAGGTGGAGCGCTCGACCAGCTGCTCCCAGATCCATCCCTGGATGCCCGAGCCGGTCTCGACCCGGTACCACTGGCCCGACCGGCCCGTGACGGTCACGACGGCGCCGGCATGGAGCACGGTGATCCGGTCATAGGAAGTACCGGGCCCTGCCCGCAGGACGGCCTGGTCGACCCGGACGACCGCGGGGAACGGTACCTCGACCTGTTGGGTGCTGCCCGGGGGAGCGGTCGACTGCCCCGGAGGGCTGCCGGACTGCGAACCCATGGTCAACAGGTAGAGGATCAGGGCAACGACGACGGCTACGGCTTTCTGGGACACGACGAAGTGGCTGACGCCCCTCCCGAGGGCCGGTGGCTGCGCGCCGGCCAGGGCTCGCTTACGCCGCGCCTTGCCCGCACGCCTTCAGGGAAGCGGTGGGGGCAGGGGCGCGTCCTGGCGGGACTGGTTGCGCCCTACCAGGCAAAGGGCAGGCCGGGGCGCCTATAATGGGGGAGGTCGTCCTGGACCGGCCGGCGGTCCACTGCGCGGCGGCGGCCCTATCGAGGAGGCGAAGGCTTGTCGGGCAGCGTACAGCGCACCGTCCTGGACAACGGGGTTCGGATCGTCACCGAGACGCTGGAGGACCTGCGCTCGGCCAGCATCGGGTTTTGGGTGGACGTAGGCTCCCGGGACGAGGGGGCCGAGCAGCAGGGCATCTGTCATTTCATCGAACACATGATGTTCAAGGGAACCGACACCCTGTCGGCCCGCGACATCGCCGAACGTATCGACGCCGTAGGCGGCCAGCTCAACGCCTTTACCACCAAGGAGCAGACCTGCTTCTACGCCCGGGTGCTCGACCAGCACCTGGACCGGGCGGTAGCCCTGCTGGCGGACATGCTCTTGCACTCCCGGATGGATCCCGCGGACGTGGAGAAAGAGAAGGGGGTCATCCTCGAGGAGATCCGCATGTACGAGGACACCCCCGATGAGCTCATCCACGACCTGGTGGCGGAGGCCGCCCTGGGCCGCCATCCGGCCGGCCGCAGCGTGCTCGGCACCGAGCAGTCGGTGCGGGCGTTCGTGCCGGAGCAGGTCCGGGAGTTCGTCCGGACCTACTACACCGGGCAGCGCCTGGTGGTGGCGGCTGCCGGGAGGCTCGACCACGAGCGGCTGGTCGAGCAGGTCGCGCGCCTGTTCGGCGGGCTTCCGCCCGGAGATCGGCCGCGCCGGTCGTCCCCCGTAGAGAGCGAGTTCCGGTGGCTGGTGCGGGGCAAGAAGACGGAGCAGGCCCACCTGTGCGTGAGTTCTCCGGGGCTGGAGGCCGGGAGCCCCCACAAGTGGCCCCTCATGGTGCTCGACACGGTGCTCGGGGGCGGCGTCAGCTCGCGCCTGTTCCAGCAGCTGCGGGAGGAGCGGGGCTGGGTCTACTCCACGTACTCTTACCACACGGCGCTGGCCGACACGGGGTACTTCACGGTCTACGCGGGGGCGAGCCCGGACAAGGCCACCTCGGTCCTGGAGCTCATCGAGCAGGAACTGGCCAGCGTGGCCGGTTCGGGCATCCGGGAGGACGAGTTGCGCCGGGCCAAGGAGCACCTCAAGGGCTCGCTCATGCTCAGCCTGGAGAGCACCAGCCAGCGGATGAGCCGGCTGGCCCGTTGTGAACTCACCGGCGAGACGTACCTGCCCGCGGACGAGGTGCTGGCCCGCATCGAGGCGGTGACGGTCGAGCAAGTGCACCGCCTGGCTGCGTCCATGTTCCTACCGGACCGGTACGCGTACGCGGCGGTGGGCCCCGTGCACTGGAAGACCCAGCGGCGCCTGGCGGCGGCAGGCTGAGAGAGACGGGCTCGCGCGAGGGGCGGCTCCGAGAGGAAAGCCCTCCCAGCTCCGCAGAAAGAACCCCCTTCAGAGGGGGTATGCGCCATTCACCGCACCGTCTTCGCAGCAAGCAGCCGCTGGAGCCAACGTGTTGCAATCGCTCTCTTGTGGACGGCCACCGGGCTGCTCGCGCCCGGTGGCCGTTGCTGGGCGGATGGGGACGCTCTGGCTCTTCGGAGCTCTCCCGAGCCCGCTGACGGGCCGCCCGGGCTCTCCCTCACCTGGGAAGGAGGGGTCCGCTGGGCTGACGCCCGGCACCCGGCCGTTCCTTCGGCCTCCTGGGCCTTCTCGGTGTGCGATGCGTCCTCGGGGCCCGTACGCCTGGAGGCGGCAGGGTGGCAACGAGGGGCCTCCCCGCCCGGCCTCTTCTCGGCGGCCGAGTGGCCGGGGTGGAAGGCCCGCCTCGCCTGGGCGACCGGTGCGGCGGCGGGGTGGATCGGGGCTTACGCGGCCTCGCCGTACGGCGGTTTCGCAGGTCCTCTGCCGCTCGTCGACGGCGATGTCTTCGGCCCCGGCACGCGCATCTGGGAGGCAGGCCTGCAGCCGGAGGCGGGCAGCGCCCGCGTGCTCCTGGGTTGGGGGTTGCCGCTCTGGTACGTCCACGGGCGCTGGGTGGAGGGGCGGGTGTGGGCCGGGGAGTGGGCCACCTCCCGCTTCGGCGTCCAGGGCGTGGTGAGCGACACGGGGTTGCACCGGCTCACCTTCGCGACGTTGCCGGATACCACGGTGCGCCGGCTCGGCGGAGCAGCCGGAGGCTGGGCGCGCTGGAGGGGGGACGGCGGTATCGAGGTACGGGGAGCTGCCGGGCTTTCGGAAGTGGCCTGGCGGGACGGCGCGCTCGTGGAGGGCCGGCAAGGCTGGGCCGTGCACGTGGCGGCCCTGTCGCGCCGCCCGCCCCGAGGGCGGATGACGTTGAGCGCAGCCAGCCCGGCGTTCGAGCCCCCGCTCCTGGCAGACCGGCAGCCGCCGCCGGGCCAGATCCGGGCCAGCGGGCGCCTCGGGCCCGGACCCGAGGCCGTGAGCCCGGGGGCGTGGGTCCAGCTCGAGGGCCGCTGGCCCTGGCCGCAGGAGGAAGGGGAGAGCCTGTACCGCGCGGGTGCGGGCCGGCGCTGGCAGGTCGATCCGGGGCGCCTCGCGCTTCACGTGGAGTGGGAGCAGGGAGCGACGCAAGACGATGAGCAGCACGACCGTTCCGGGCGGGCGGCCGGAGTCGGTGGTAAGCTGCAGTGGGACGGGCACCGGGGCGGTGGCAGTGTCCGGTGGGATCCTCTGGGGGGTGGCGGGCCGGACTGGAGCGGCTGGCTCACCCCCGGCGCCGGGTGGCGGCTGAGGGCGACGTGGCTCAGCGCCGGCGGGGTGGTGCGCCTCGAGGCGTCCTGGGGACCGGGTGGGTTCGACCCGGGATGGCCGGCCCGGGGCGCCCGGCTCGTCTACAAGGTCCCGGGCAGCCGCTCCGCTGCGCCGTATCTCTATTTCGAGGCAGGCTGGAGCCTCGGCCGGGACCACGCCCTCGGCATCCGGGTGGGCCGCTGGGACCAGGGCATAGCCGGCCGCTTTCCCGAGGGGGCACCGCCGATCCTGGTGATGGTGAGGGGCCAGGTCTGAAGCGAAGCGGCCGGTGCGTAGGATCGATGGGGGCCGGTGAGGACCGGAGCATGTTGATGAGCCAGCTGATCGGCAAGGAGATCGTGGATCTCTCGCAGGGGATCCGGATCGGGCCGGTGCGGGAGGCCGACCTCGTCATCCAGGTGCGGGGCGGCCGCATCGATGCCCTGGTGCTGCCCGTGCGGCACGGCTTGTGGGGACGGCGCGAGGTGGTCGTACCCTGGAACCGGGTCCTCAAGGTAGGGCCCGACGTGATCATCGTGGAACTGGGGGAGCGCCCATCCACCGGCATGAACTCCACCGGGCCGGAGAGACTACACCTCGTGACATCCAGGCAATCGGACCGGAAGGAGTCGGTGGATGGTGGCAACGGTCATTGGCGTCTTCGACACCCGGGAGCAGGCCGAGAAGGCCGTCCGGGAGATGCGTAACAAGGGCTTCGCCAACAACGAGATTTCGGTGCTGGCCAAGGGGCAGGCCCGCCAGGGCGCCGGTGGCGGGGGTGGCGGCGATCAGGAAGCCGGCGGCGATGTCAGCGAGGGGGTCTGGTGGGGCGGAGCCCTGGGGGGGATCGCCGGGCTCCTGGCCGGCATCGGCGCCCTGACCATTCCGGGGATCGGGCCGGTCGTGGCCGCAGGCCCGCTGGCCGCCACCCTCGGCGGCGCGGTGACGGGCGGCGTGGCCGGCGGGTTGCTGGATCTGGGCATCCCGGAAGAGCGCGGGAGGTTCTACGAAGGCCAGCTCAAGTCCGGCAAAGTGCTGGCCGTCGTGCAGGCCGACAGTGCCCGCATCGACACCGCCACCCAGTTGCTGCGCGACAACGGCGCCAACAACGTCGAGTCCCATGTCGGTTCTCCCAAGGCGTCGCAGACCGGCAAGCGATCCCAGTAGCGCGCCTCGCGCCCCGCGGGCGCGGGGCGCGCGACAGCCGCCCATCTCAGGCCGCCCGCCGGATCCCGGCAGGCGGCCCTTTCGTTGGGGCCGGGCTGCGGCTCGTGGGCCGGCGGCTTGACGGGACGGGCCACGGGAAAAAGAATGGAGCTAAGTGGCGATCGGCCTCGAAGGAAAGGCCTGGGCAGGGCATGCCGGTCAAAGTCGCGGTCGCAGGGGCTTCCGGGAAAGTGGGCCGGGAAGTGGTGGCGGCGGTCGTCCAGCACCCCGACATGCAGCTGGTAGGGGCGCTCGGGCGCCGCTCGGCCGGCCGCGACGCCGGTGAGCTGGCCGGCATCGGCCAGGTGGGCGTGCTCATCGAGCGAGACGTGCGCAGGCTGCTGGAGCGCGCCTCCGTCGACGTGCTGGTGGACTTCACCGAGGCCCAGGCCGCCCTCGAGCACGCCTTCACCTGCATCGACGCGGGGATCCACCTGGTGGTGGGGACGACCGGCATCAGCCGCTCCGAGCTCGAGGATCTGGACGCCCGGTGTCGCCAGCGGGGCGTGGGGGCGGTGGTCTCGCCCAACTTCGCGATCGGGGCCCTGTTGATGATGCGGCTGGCCACCCTCGTGGCCCCGTACATGCCGCGCTGCGAGATCGTGGAGATGCACCACGAAACCAAGCTCGATGCCCCGTCGGGTACGGCCCTGCGCACCGCCGCCCTGATCGCCGAGGCCAGGGGGCGCGCGGAGGGAGGAGCTCCGGATCCCGTGCCCATCCACAGCGTGCGCTTGCCCGGCCTCGTCGCCCACCAGGAAGTGATCTTCGGGCTGGAGGGGCAGACCCTGACCATCCGGCACGACAGCACCAGCCGGCGCAGTTTCGTGCCCGGGGTGCTCCTCGCCGTGCAGCGCGTGGGGGCCTTGCGGGGCGTCCACTCCCTCGAGGAGATCCTCTTCGAACAGCCTCCCGGAGCCTTGCGCCACTGACCGAGCCTGCCACCCCCGGCCGAACCCCGTCGTCCTAGGACTCATATACTGCCGGCGGGAAGAGGCGTAAGAAAGGCACGGGCGACCGCCGGCGACGGATGTGTGGCGGCGGGGCGATGGCGAGATCCATGGCACTCTCTCTGGAAGGCCGTACCCTGGTCGTGGCGGGGGGCGACGAGCGGGAGCTGGCTCTGGCCGAGCGCCTGCTGGAGCTGGGTGCCGGCGTCTGGATGGTGGGGTTCCCGGCCGCACTCCTTCCTCCGGGGGCACACTTCGCCCCTGACCTTGCGAGCGTGGCGGACCGGGCGGAGGCGGTGCTCTGCCCGCTGAGCGGCACCGACCCCCAGGGAGCCATCCGTACCGTCATGGCGCAGGGGATGCGGATCCTCCTCGACGACGGCGTCCTGGAGCGCCTGCGCTCGGGGACGCTGCTGGTCATCGGGAGCGCCAGGCCGGCGTTGAAAGCTGCGGCGGCCCGCCACGGCATCCGGCTGATCGAACTGGAGAAAGACGAGGAGATCGCCGTGCTCAACGCGGTCCCCACCGCGGAGGGGGCCGTCCAGCTGGCGATGTCCAACCTGCGCGTCACCCTGCACGGGAGCCGCACGGTGGTGGTGGGGTACGGGCGCTGCGGCCAGCAGCTGTGCCGGGTGCTCGGCGCTCTGGGCGCTTCGGTGCAGGCCGTCGTCTTCCACCGCACGGAGTGGGCTCGGGCGTGGGCGGCCGGCGTGGCGGCCATCTGGCCGCACGAGCTGGCCTCGGCCGCCGGGCAGGCCGACGTGATCTTCAACACCGCGCCGGCCCTGGTGGTCACGGAGGAGGTGCTGCGGCGTATGAAGCCGCAGGCGCTGGTCGTTGACATTGCCTCGGACGCCGGCGGGACCGACTTCGAAGCCGCCTCCCGTCTGGGCGTGCAGGCGATCCATGCCCTCGGGCTGCCGGGGCGAGTGGCACCTCGAACGGCCGGCGCCATCCTGGCCCAGGTGGTACCCGGCATCCTGGCCCGGTCGCTGGCTCCCTGATCGGGCCTGCCGGCACGGCGGCCGCCCGTCGCCGAGGAAAGGGCGTGGCTGCGTTGTTCGAAGGCAAGCGCATCGGTTGGGCGCTCGCTGCATCCCACTGCTCGTTCGAGGAGGTGCTTCCGTCCATCGAACAGCTGGTGGCGCGAGGAGCCCAGGTGTTTCCCATCCTGTCGGAGCATGCGGTCGACACGCGCTTCGGCACCGTCGAGGAATGGGTGGCCCGGCTGCAGCAAGCCACCGGGCGCCGCGTGATGCGGTCCATCGTGGAGACGGAGCCGGTGGGACCCAAGAAGCTGCTGGATGCGCTCGTGATCGCCCCGTGCACCGGTACCACGCTCGCCAAGCTGGCGCTGGCGATCAACGACTCGGCGGTCCTGATGGCGGCCAAGGCCACCTTGCGAAACGGCCGCCCGGTCGTGCTGGCCATCTCCACCAACGACGCGCTGGGGGCCAACGCGAAGAACCTGGGCCTCCTCCTGTCCATGAAGAACGTCTACATGGTACCCTTCGGGCAGGACAATCCCGAAGAGAAGCCAACGTCCATGGTCGCGGACTTCTCCCTGATCCTGCCCGCGCTGGAAGCGGCCCTGGAGGGCCGGCAGATCCAGCCGATGATCATCGACAGGGCGCGGCGGCAAGTGCGCTGAAGGACGTAACGAGCACGCCCGGGCGGTCGACGGTCCGGTGCGGCGGGAGGCGAAAGGCGGCATGGCGCAAGGCGTCAAAGTGGGCGTGGTGGGGGCCACCGGTGCGGTGGGACAGGAGTTCTTGAAGATCCTGGAGGAGCGCCGCTGGAAGCTCGGCGATCTCCGGCTGTTCGCCTCGGAGCGCTCGGCGGGCAAGACGGTGCGGGTGCTGGGAGAGACCTTTTCGATCGAGGCGGCCACCCCCTCCCGGATGGAGGGGCTCGACCTGCTCTTCTTCTCGGCCGGCGCCTCGGTGAGCCGAGAGCTGGCCCCCCAGCTCGCCCGCAAGGGAGCCGTGGTGATCGACAACTCCAGCGCCTTTCGCATGGATCCCGACGTGCCCCTGGTGGTGCCGGAGGTCAACGGCCAGGACGCCTTCCGGCACCGGGGCATCGTCGCCAACCCTAACTGCTCGACCATCATCATGGCGGTGCCCCTGTGGCCACTGCACCGTGCCGCCGGGATCCGGAGGGTGGTCGTCTCCACGTACCAGGCGGTGTCGGGCGCGGGTGCCCGGGCGATGGCCGAGCTCGAGGAGGAGCTGCGGGCGCACGTCCGGGGCGAGACGTACGAGCCGGCGGTGTTGCCTTACGCCTCCGCGGAGCGGCACTACCCCATCGCGTTCAACGTGATCCCCCAGGTCGACCGGTTCGAGGAGGCGGGCTACACCAAAGAGGAGTGGAAGATGGTGCGGGAGACGCGCAAGATCTTCCACGAACCGGAGCTTGCCGTCACCGCGACCACCGTCAGGGTCCCCGTCCTGCGCAGCCACTCCGAATCGATCAACGTGGAGCTCGCCCGGCCGCTGTCGGCCGAGGAGGCGCGGGCCCTCCTGCGGGAGGCCCCCGGCGTCGAGGTGGTCGACGACCCCGAGCGCCAGCGCTACCCGATGCCGCTCGAGTGGAGCGGCAAGGACGCCGTGGCGGTGGGCCGCATCCGGGAGGACCTGTCCCGGCCCGGGGCGCTCAACCTCTGGGCCGTGGGCGACCAGATCCGCAAGGGCGCGGCGCTCAACGCGGTGCAGATCGCCCAGGTCCTGGGCTTGCTCGCTTAGAGCGGAGAGCGGTGAAACGATGCGGGTACTCGTACAGAAGTTCGGCGGCACCTCCGTGGCGACGCCGGAGAAGCGCCGCCAGGTGGTGCAGCACGTCCGGAAGGCCCTGGAGGACGGCTACGCGGTGGTCGCCGTGGCTTCCGCCATGGGGCGGCGGGGAGAGCCGTACGCCACCGACTCGCTGCTCGAGCTCCTGGCCCGGGAGGCCGGCGGGGCGCCGGATCCCCGTGAGCAGGACCAGCTCGTCGCCTGCGGGGAGATCATCGCCTGCGCCGTGCTCTCCCAGGCGTTGATCCGCCAGGGCATCCCGGCCGTCTCCCTCACGGGGGCCCAGGCGGGCATCCTCACGGAAGGGCGCCACGCCGACGCCCGGATCCTGCAGATCCGCACGGAGCGCCTGCACCGGGAGCTGTCCGGCGGGCGGGTGCCGGTGGTGGCGGGCTTCCAGGGGGTCACCGAGGAGGGCGAGGTGACCACCCTGGGCCGTGGGGGCAGCGACACGACCGCCGCCGCACTGGGGGTGGCGCTGGGGGCCGAGCTGGTCGAGATCTTCACCGATGTGGACGGCATCAAGGCGGCCGACCCGCGGGTGGTGCCCGACGCCCCCACGCTCGCCAGCGTGGCGTACCGGGAGGCGGCCGAGCTGGCCCACCTCGGCGCCCGGGTCGTGCACCCGAGGGCCGTCGAAATCGCCATGGAAGGGCACGTGCCGTTACGCATCCGGCAGACAGGTTCCGATCATCCCGGTACGCTCGTATGGGATCGACCGGCGGGCGGGACCATGGAGATCCGTTCGGACCGGCCCGTGGTCGGCATCGCCCACGTGGGGGATCTGGCCCAGGTGGTGGTGGGAGGCCGGCAGGACTTCAACCAGGACGCGCTGCACTCTCGCCTGCTGCAAGCGGTGGCCCGCAAAGGCGTGAGCATCGACCTGATCCTGGTGAGCCCCCACCAGCTGATGTTCAGCGTGCCGGAGCCGGCCGCTTCGGCGGTCCACGAGGCGCTGGCCGAGTTCGACGTGGAAGTGGCGGTGACCCGCAAGCTGGCCAAGGTTTCGGTGGTAGGCGCGGGGATGCACGGGGTGCCGGGGATCATGGCGAGGGTGGCCCGCGCGCTGACCGGCGCCGGCGTGGCCATCTTACAGACCAGCGACTCCCATGCCAGCATCTCCTGCCTGATCGACGGAGAGCGCCTGGGAGACGCCATCCGGGCGCTGTTCGAGGAGTTCGAGTTGGGGAGGGGAGCGTGAGGCGGATGGCTGAGCTGGGACGGCTCCTGACTGCCATGGTGACGCCCATGCGGCCGGACGGCAGCGTCGACTACGAAGCGGCGGCCGCGCTGGCCGTCCGGTTGGTGGAGACGGGTTCGGACGGGGTGGTGGTCTCGGGCAGCACGGGGGAGTCGCCGACGCTGACGGACGAGGAGAAGCTGGGCCTGTTCCGGGCGGTGGTCGAGGCGGTCGGGGGACGGGCCACGGTGGTGGCCGGCACGGGCACCTACGACACCGCGCACAGCGTGGAGCTGACCCGCAAGGCCGAGAAAGCCGGGGTCGACGCGATCCTGGCCGTGGTCCCGTACTACAACAGGCCGCCGCAAGAGGGCCTCTACCGCCACTTCGAGACCGTCGCCCGCTCGACGAGCCTTCCGGTCATCCTGTACAATATCCCGGGCCGAACGGGGCAGATGCTGGCCGCCGAGACCACGGCCAGGCTGGCGGCCATCGACAACGTGGTGGGGCTGAAGGACTCGTCGGGACAGATCGATCACGTCTCACTGGTGCGTACCATGACGCCGCCCGACTTCCTCATCTACAGCGGCGACGACAGCCTGACCTTGCCGATCCTCGCCGTGGGGGGGGCAGGTGTCGTCAGTGTTGCCTCGCACCTCGTGGGCCGGCGGATCCGGGAGATGATCGAGGCGTTCGTGGGCGGCAAGGTCGATCGGGCGAAGGCGATCCACCTGGAGCTTTTCGGGCTCTTCAAGGCTTTGTTCGTCACGACCAACCCCATTCCGATCAAGCGGGCCCTGCAGCTGGCCGGCGTGAAGGTCGGCCCGGTGCGGCCGCCGCTGGTGGAGGCCTCCGAGGCGGAGACGGCCGTCATTCGCAAGGCGATGGAGCAGCTGGCGCTGGTCGGATGAGCGAGGGGCGGTCGACGGCCCCGATGCTAAGGAGGTGCATGCACGCCGCATGGGTTCGAGTGAGCCGGCGCTCTCGGTCATCCCGCTGGGCGGTCTGGGAGAAGTCGGCAAGAACATGATGGTGCTGGAGAGCGCGGACGACATCCTGGTCATCGACGCCGGGGTGATGTTTCCCGAAGAGGAGATGCTGGGGATCGACCTGGTCATCCCCGATTTCTCCTATCTCGTGGAGCGCCGGCAGAAGATCCGGGCCATCGTCCTGACCCACGGTCACGAAGATCATATCGGCGCCCTGCCGTACGTCCTGCGTCAGATCCAGGCACCCGTCTACGGCACCCGGCTCACCCTGGGGCTCGTGCGGGCCCGGCTGCTCGAGCACAACCTGGAGTCGCTGCCCGAGTTCATCGAGGTGCAGGCCGGGCAGCGGCGGCGGCTGGGCGGCTTCGACGTGGAGTTCATCCACCTCAACCACAGCATCGCCGATGCGGTCGCCATCGCCGTTCACGGTGCCGTCGGCACGGTCCTGCACGTCACCGACTTCAAGTTCGATCAGACCCCCATCGACGGGCGCCCCACCGACTATCACCGGCTGGCCGAGCTGGGCAAGCAGGGCGTGCACCTCCTGCTCTCCGACAGCACCAACGCCGAGCAGCCCGGCTGGAGCCCGTCGGAGCGCCGCGTGGGGGAGGCGTTCCTCGAGGCGTTTCGCAGGGCGGCCGGCCGGGTGCTGGTGGCCACGTTCGCCACCAACGTCCACCGCATCCAGCAGGCCATCGACGCGGCGGTGGCCACCGGCCGGCGGGTGGCGGTGGTCGGACGCAGCATGGAGACGGTCGTGGGCATCGCCGCCGAGCTGGGGTACCTGCGGATCCCGGAGGGGGTCCTCATCGCGCAGGACCAGATCGGCCAGCAGGCTCACAACCGGCTGGTCATCCTGACCACCGGGAGCCAGGGAGAGCCGATGTCGGCCCTCTCCCGCATGGCCTCCCAGGATCACCGGCTCGTGGAGATCGTGCCGGGGGACACCGTCATCATCTCGGCGCACCCGATCCCCGGCAACGAGCGGCTGGTCGGCAGGACCGTCAACCGGCTGTTCAAGCTCGGCGCCAACGTGATCTACGAGCCCTTCGAGGGGATTCACGCCTCGGGCCACGCCTGCCAGGAGGAGCTGAAGCTCCTGCTCAACCTGGTGCGCCCGCGCTTTTTCGTGCCGGTGCACGGCGAGTACCGGATGCTGGTCAAGCACGCCCGGCTCGCCCGGGACGTGGGAATCGCGCCCGACGGCATCTTCATCGTGGAAAACGGGGACGTGCTCGA
Organism: Limnochorda sp. L945t; assembly: GCF_035593305.1. Lineage (GTDB taxonomy): Bacteria > Bacillota > Limnochordia > Limnochordales > Geochordaceae > Carboxydichorda > Carboxydichorda subterranea. Next base: position 1,069,166 of record NZ_CP141615.1, read on the forward strand.
GCTCACCGCCGATCGGCTCGCCCGCAAGGGCCGGGTGCAGGCGGGGCAGGTCTTCGTGGACGGGCTGTCGGTGGGCGACGTGGGCAACGTGGTGCTCCGGGATCGCCGCCACCTCGCCCAGGACGGCATCCTGGTCGTCGTCCTGACCGTCGACTCCCGATCGGGGGAGCTCCTGGCGGGGCCGGAGCTCGTCTCCCGGGGCTTCGTCTACGTGCGGGAGTCGGAGACCTTCATGGAGGAGGCCCGGCAGGAGGCCAAGACGGCGCTGCTCGACGTGCTGTCGAAAAACGGCGCCGAGTGGGGAGCGGTCAAGGGCCGGGTGCGGGAGGCGCTGGGCCAGTTCATCTTCGAGCGGCTCAAGCGCCGGCCCATGATCTTGCCGATCATCGTCGAGGTCTGAGGCCACAGACGGTGCATACTACCTCCCGGGCGCAGCCGGCCTTCGTGGGGGCGGCTGCCCGTTCACAACCGGCACGCTACGGGAGGACACCTGGTGTTTTGCTGGAGCCAACAGGGGGCGGACCCATCGGACGGCCCCGAGCAGGAGGACGGTCAGGCGCCGGACGGGGAGCGCGGGATCCCTGCGGTGGCGCCCCCGGCACCCTCCAACCCGCAGGCGGCGCCTCCCCTCGAGTACCTGCGGCAGCTGGGGCAGCTCGCGGCGGTCCCGTCGGGGGATCTGGGCATCCACGTCCTGCCCATCATCGGGCAGGTGGAAGGGCACGTGAGCCTGCCCCCCAAGAACAAGACCACCCGCTACGAGCACATCATCCCCCAGCTCGTGGCCGTCGAACAGAGCCCCCGGGTCCGGGGCCTGCTCATCGTGCTCAACACCGTGGGGGGCGACATCGAGGCCGGGCTTGCCATCGCGGAGATGGTACGAACCCTCTCCAAGCCTTCGGTCTCGGTCGTGCTGGGCGGCGGGCACTCCATCGGCATCCCGATCGCGGTGGCGGCCGACCACAGCCTGATCGCCGAGACCGCCACCGTCACGGTGCACCCGGTGCGCCTGTCGGGCGTGCTGGTGGGCATGCCGCAGGCCTACGAGTACCTCGACAAGATGCAGGACCGGATCATCCGCTTCATCGTCGACAACTCGCGGATCAGCGAGGAGAAGCTGCGAGAGCTCATGTTCCGCACGGGTGACCTCGTGCGGGACGTCGGCACCGTGCTCGTCGGGCGCGAGGCAGTCCACGCCGGGATCATCGACGAGGTAGGAGGGCTTTCGCAAGCCCTGGCGCGCCTGAAGGAGCTGGTCCGGGCCCGGGAGCAGGCGGCCCGGGCGGCCGGCGACGGAGGGGCTGCAGCCTCCCCGTGATGGTCTCCGACGTCTACTACACCGTGCTTCCCGTCAGTCTCGAGGCACCTGCGGGCGACGGCGGCCCGTTCGCCGCGCAGCGGCATGAAGTGCTGATCGGCCACTGGGGCGGCGTACCGGTCTGGGTCGAGCTGCTGCACCACGCCGACGGGCGGTGGCGGGTCCAGCGCCTCATCACCACCGCCGCCGAGCTCTACCTCTGGCCTTCCCTCTTTCCCGGCACCCCTTGGTGAAGCCCATCACAATCCTGTTATCTGCGTGTTATAATCGAGCCGCGGACGACCGGAGGCGGGTGCAACGGGCCATGAGACCGTGGGATCGGCTGGCGGTGCGCCTGCTGGGCAGCGTAGCGGCCGTGGCCCTGTTCATGAGCCTGGCGAGCTTCGGCTGGGACGCATACCGCCAGCGCGTCCAGGCGGAGCTGACGCTGACCGAGCGGGCGCGGGCCGTCACGAAGCAATTCCTGGCGGTGCGGTCCTTCGTCGCTCAGGCGGAGACGGAGAGGGTGGCCGTCAACCCTGCGGGGTTCCATCACCTGGATCCGGTCGTCGTGGCCCGGGTGGTGGGAGAGATCTTCGGTTCCAGTTCGGCGGCCCGGGTCCGGGAGGTATGGATGGGCTCCGAGCGGGCATCCCACGTGCCCGACCCGGTCGAGGAGCAGGCGCTCAGGCGCTTCTCCGCCGACCCGGCCGCCACGGAGTTCGCCGCGGTGCTGCCCGACGGTGGGCACGGGCCCCGGGTCTTCCGGTACGTCGCGCCCATCCATCTCGAGCAAAGCTGCCTGACGTGCCACCAGCAAAGTGCCCTCAGCACCGGGCACGATCGGCCGCCGGCCGTGGGCGACCTCATGGGGGCGTTGAGCATCCAGGTGCCCATCGAGGAGTTCGAGGCGGGCGTCGCCTCCTCCATCCGCAGCCGGCTGCGCTTCACGCTCCTGCTCACGGCGCTGTCGCTTTCGGTGCTGGCGGTGTTGCTGCGCCGCCAGGTCACGTCTCCCCTGGGGCAGCTCACCGCAATGGCGTCCCGCTTCGCTACGGGCGACCTCACGCCCGCTCCCCTGCCGAAGGGCGCGGTCGGAGAGACGGCCGTGCTCGCCTCGGTCATGAACTCCATGGCCGGAGCCTTGCGGGAGCTGTACGCCGACCTCGAGGCCAAGGTCGAGGAGCGGACCCGCAAGTTGACCGAGGCCAACGCGCGCCTGCAGGAAAAGCAGGTCGAGCTCGAACGGGCCCAAAAGCTGCAGTCGGAGTTCCTGGCCACCGTGTCGCACGAGCTGCGTACCCCGCTCACCTCCATCCTGGCCTTCACGGAGCTGTTGAGCGAGGAGGGGGCGACCGCGGACAGCGACCAGGTGCGCGAGTACCTGACCGACATCCGGGAGTGTGCGCAGCGGCTGTACGAGCAGATCAACGATCTGCTCGACCTGGCCCGCATCGAGGCCGGGAGGATGCAGCTCGACCGCACGGTCTTCGACGTACGCTTGGCCGTCGAGGCCACCTTGCGGCGCATCGAGCCCATGGCTGCTCGCAAGGGCCTCGAAGTGCGCCGGCCGGCGCAGGCGCAGCCGGTTTGGGTGGAGGCCGACCGCGTCCGGGTGGAGCAGGTCCTCATGAACCTGCTCTCCAACGCCGTGAAATTCACCCCTCGCGGCCACGTGGCGGTGGAGCTCGAGGAACCTGGCCCTGAGGAGCCCATGGTGCGGGTGAAGGTCCGGGATACGGGCATCGGCATCCGGCCAGAGCACCACGGCATCATCTTCGAGAAGTTCCGGCAGGTGGACAGCTCGGCCAGCCGGGAATATCCGGGCTCGGGGCTGGGGCTGGCGCTGGCCCGGCACCTGGTGGAGATGCACGGCGGGCGCATCTGGGTCGATTCGGAGCTCGGCAAGGGCAGCACGTTCACCTTCACGCTGCCCGCCCCGCCACGCGCCCCGGTCGGCGCGAGGCCGCAAGCAACACCGGAAGGCCGGAGGTGATCCGTTCGACGTGGACTCCGAACGCATACTCGTCGTCGACGACGAACCGCACATCCTCAAGGCGGTGAGCCACCGCCTCGAGCGTTCGGGCTACCAGGTGGAGGTAGCGGCGGACGGGGAAGAGGCCCTGGAGAAGTTCGACCGTTTCCGGCCCGACCTGGTCGTGCTCGACCTGATGCTGCCGCGCCTCGACGGCTACGAGGTGTGCCACGCCATCCGGGAACGGTCCAACACGCCCATCATCATCCTCTCGGCCCGCAGCGAGGAGCCCGATCGCCTGACCGGCTTCTGGTTGGGAGCGGACGACTACCTTACCAAGCCCTTCAGCCTCGCGGAACTGGTGTTGAGGATCCAGGCGGTGCTGCGCCGGGCCCGCCCCGATCCCGGCGTCGAACGCGCAGGCGCCTCCGCTGCGGGCGAGCGGCCCGACACAGGAGCGACCGAGGGCGGCGCGCCGGCAGCGGGCACGGAGCAGGTGCTCCACTTCGAGGGGCTCACGATTGACCGGCAGTGCCGCATGGTGTGGCGGCGGGGGCAGCCGGTGGATCTCACCGCCAGGGAGTTCGACCTCTTGTGGCTGCTCGCGAGCCACCCCATGGTGGTCTTCACCCGGGACCAGATCCTCGATCGAGTGTGGCAAAGCGATTACGCGGGGGATCTCGCCAACGTGACGGTCTGCATCAGCCGGTTGCGGGAAAAGCTCGAGGAGGATCCCCTGGCCCCGCAGTTCATCCAGACGGTGCGCGGGGTGGGCTACCGGTTCAGGGCCCGGCCCATCCGCCCGGGGTCGCCCGCGCCTCAAGTGCCGGCCGTGTGAGGGGCCACCCCACGGCGGCGGCACGGCCTCGGGGCCGCCCGGCGCACTTCTCCTTGCCCCTCGCCGCCGGTGGCTTTGCCGTGGCGTTAGCTTTCTGCAATGTTCCGGCAAACCACGTGCAAGTGCAGCGCAGGGTAACGGCAAGCCTCTATTCCTAGCATTGTAAGCGGACAGCAAGAGTCTTACAGGGCTCTTGCAGCGCGGCCGACAGGGAGGGACGGGGCTTGCCCACCGAGGTGCGCGGCGCGAGGACGTGTCCCCTCTTGAGCCGGCGGGCCCTGCTGGCCGGCGGGGCCGGGGCCGTGGCGGCGGGCCTTTCGGGGAGCCTCGCCGTGCCGGCGCTCGCTTCAGATCCGGCGACGGGCGGCGACGGCAGCTTCGGGATGCTGGTCGACCTCACGGAGTGCGTCGGATGCCGCAGCTGCGTCTACGCCTGCCAGGAGGCCAACGGGTGGACCGGTGACCCGGAGCGCCCGGCGATCGACGGCGATCAGTGGACGGCGGTCCGGGAGGTGGAACTGCCGGGAGACCCGGGCCACGTCCGCTACGTACGGACCCAGTGTTTTCACTGCCTCGACCCGGCTTGCGCTTCGGCCTGCCCCGTGGGGGCCCTGCACAAGACCCCCGAGGGCCCCGTGGTCTATGACGCCGGGCGCTGTATCGGCTGCCGGTACTGCATGGTCGCCTGCCCGTTCCACATCCCCCGCTACCAGTGGGAAACCCCGCTGCCCCTCGTGGCCAAGTGCATCATGTGCGCCCCGCGTCTCGAGCGGGGCGAGTCGCCCGCCTGCGCCGAGGCGTGCCCGACGGGGGCGACCACCTTTGGACGGCGCTCCGAGCTCATCGCCGTCGCGAGGAAGCGCATCGCCGATCACCCTGACCGGTACGTGCCCCGCATCTACGGGTTGACCGAAGCGGGGGGCACGTCGTGGCTGTACCTGTCCGACGTGCCGTTCGAAGAGCTGGGCTTCGCCTCGGTGGGCAGCACGCCCCCGCCTCAGAAGACCCAGGCGGTCATGGAGAAGGTGCCCGTGGTCGCCGTCGGCGTGGCCGCTCTCATGGCCGTCGTGCGGTGGTGGGAGGGCGCTCGAGAGAGCCGGGACGAGGCCCGGGACGCCCGGGAGCGGGCCGGCACACCATCCGGAAAGGAGCCCGGAGCATGAAAGCGGAGGCGCGGTGGATTCCCGGCAGGTCGCGGGAGCGCTCGACGACCGAGAAGCTCGTCGAGCTCGGCTGGGGGCGCCTGGCGCTTTGGGCGCTGGCCCTGACCGGAGGCCTGGCCATGGTCTACCGGCTCGTCCGGGGCCTGGGGGCCACGACCCATCTCAACGACGCCTGGCCCTGGGGATGGTGGATCGCCTTCGACGTCATGGGCGGCGTCGCCCTGGCGGCCGGGGCATTCGTCGTGGCGGCCTGGGTGCACCTGTTCGGCAAGCATCGTTATGCGCCGCTGGCCCGCCCGGCGGTCTTGACGGGGTTTCTCGGATACCTGATGGTGATCGCCGGCCTGTTGATGGACCTGGGGCGGCCGTACCGTATCTGGCACCCGATCGTGATGTGGCAGCCCCATTCGGTGATGTTCGAGGTGGCCTGGTGCGTGATGGTCTACACGACGGTGCTGGCCTTCGAATTCAGCCCCGTCGCGCTGGAGGGACTGGGGTGGCACCGAGCATGCCGGGCCGTACGCCGGGCGCTGGTTCCGATGGTCATCCTGGGGGTGGTGTGCTCGGTGCTGCACCAGTCGTCGCTGGGCAGCCTGCTGCTCATCGCCACGTACCGCATGGATCCCCTCTGGTACTCCCCGCTGTTGCCCGTGCTCTTCTTCGTCTCGGCCGTGGCGGCCGGGCTCGGCATGATCCAGCTCGAAGCCGCGGCGGCAAGCCGGGTCTACCGTCACCGGGTCGAGCCGGAGCTCGTCGAGGGGCTGGCCCGGGGCATGGCCTGGATGCTCGCGCTGTACCTGGCGCTGCGGCTGGGCGACTGGGTGAGCCGGGGCCAGGGGCCCTGGACGCGGCCGGTATCGCTGGAGAGCGTGGCGGCCGGACTGGAGGTCCTCGTGGGCGCAGCGTTGCCGGCCCTGGTCATGAGCCGTAAGAGCTGGAGGCAAAGCGCCCGGGCCCGCCTCGTGGCGGCCGGGTTGGCCGTGGTGGGCGTCATAGCCAACCGCATCGACTCGGTGCTGGTCTCCATGCGGGCGGGCGCCGGCGCCGCGTATGTGCCTTCCTTGCTGGAGCTGTGGGTTACCGGAGCCATCGTGGCTGCGGGCGTGCTGGGCTACGACTGGGTAGCCCGGCACTGGCCGCTGTTCGTCGAGGAGCCGGAAGCGCTGCCAGGGGAGGCGAGAGCTCAGGAAAGCCGCCGGCCGGTAGGGGTGACGGCGTCATGACGGGGGCGTCGGGGCCGGCGCCGGCCCAGGAGGTTTCCTGGGGGCCATCCCCACGGGTGCTGCTGCTGGGATTCCGGCTCGAAGAGGCGAGCGAGTTCGTGCCGCTGCTCTCCCGGTTGGGCTTCCGGATCGAGATCGGGGCCGAAGGGAGACTGGACGTCGCCCGAGGCGTACCCGGCGTGCGCGACATCCCGGGAGCCCGAGCCGAGCGGATGGGATTCGACGTCTGCCCCGCGGAAGCGGACCTGGCCCTGGTCTATCTCGAGCAGCCAGAGTCGCAGGCGCCGCCGTTGATCGACTGGCTGTCCCGGAGGTGGGGCATGCCGGTGGTCGTGCTCTCCGACGACGCCCGCTGCTCGGCCCGCATCGCGACCCTGCGGGCGGGGGCCGAGGATTACGTGTGCCGGCCCTTTTCGGCATCAGAGCTGGCGCTGCGGCTGCGGGCCATTTACCGGCGCACCGGGCCACGCCGGGCAGGATGCCCCCAGGGCGCGCCCGGCCGGCCCGGGACGGGCCCCGGCACGGCCCGGGTGGGCGACCTGGTGCTCGACCGCACCAGCCGGCTCGCCTTCCTCGGCGGGAGGGAGATTCCCCTCACGGGACGGGAGTTCGACCTGTTATGGCTGCTCGCCTCGCACCCCGGGCGAGTCTTCAGCCGGGAGGAGCTGCTGCTGCGCCTGTGGGGCGACGAGGAGGCCGCCTCCGAAGAGAGCGTGACGGTGCTCATCAGCCGGCTGCGCGCGAAGCTGCGGATGGCGGGCTCGTGCTGCACCCTCCGGATCCGGGCGCTGTGGGGCGTGGGCTACCGGCTCGAGAGCGAGCGGGGCGCGCTCCGGAGGGCTGCCGTGCCGGATCACCGGGCCGCCGTGCCCGCGCCAAAGCGGCCGGCTCTGCTCCGGGCACAATAGGGCCGGATGGAGGGAACCGCCCGTGCCACGTGAAGGGGCCCGAGCGCGCCCGACGCGGCGCCGCCGGCGCTATCCCAGGGACGCCTACAGCACGTCGGGCCTGGACGACGCCCATTTCCACCAGGAGGCAGGCAAGGATCCGCTCGACCTCGATCCCCTGTCGCACTGGCAGGAGCTGGAGCGGGCAGCGGAGTCGCAGCTACGGCGCAAACCGGGCAGCCGGGACAACGTCCCGCCTCGCGACGAAAAAGACTGACCCCGTCAGCTCGGGGGCAGGGCTTCCGCAGAGCCAGCAGAGCTTGCGGTGGAGAGTGCCTCACGAGCTGCTTTGAAGTACGTACGATTGTACAGTTGCTTGAGCGCCAGCGTCCGCAGCCTGCTGGGTGATGCGTCGTCGGTCCTGGCGAGCACCCACCGGGCCAGCCTCAGGTCCCAGTCGCCGATGGAGGCAAGCCAATCGATGGCCATGCCCACAGGGTTGAGGCCAGTAGCAAGACGCGCCTCAGCTCCGGGATGTTTGTGGATCAGGTGTACGGCCATCCTTCCTTGCGAGGCCGCGTAAGCGGCAAGCTTTTCCGGGTCCGGGGGATCCGGTTTGAAGTGATAGGCAGCGGCCTTCACGTTGAACCGCGTGCGGAGCCCCATTGCCTTCAGCCGGAGCCCGAACTCGACGTCCTCCCATCCGAGCTCTACGAAGCTCTCGTCGAACAGCCCGGCGGCCAAGGCATCCTCTCGCCTCACCGAGGCGTTGCCGCCGGCGAAAGGGGCGGAGGACCAATCCCAAACGGTGAAGCGCCGTCGCGCGATCTCCTCCAGCGAGCGGATGAGCATGGCTGGACCCGTCACGATCCCCCGCCCCCATCGCCGGTGGCTGGCCAGATGCTCCTCGAGGAACGAAGGGACGACGATGATGTCGCTGTCGATGAAGACCAGCAACTCGCCCGTGCTGGCCCGGATAGCCTCATTACGAGCTGCCGCCGCGCCGACGTGGTGATCCAACGGGAGCAAGCGAACAGGCAAGCCCTTGCGCCTGTGGAGCGCGACGACATCCGGGGTGTCATCAGTCGAGGCGTCGTCGGCGATCACGACCTCGAAGGCCGCCGGGTCCAGCGTCTGGCTGCCCAGCGCGCGCAGTGCATGGTCGAGTATCCGCGCCCGATTGTAAGTCGCGATGATGACGGTTGCCTGCATGTCCGGGCCCCTTCGTCCACGGGTTCTCAGGGAGATGTTTCGTTGGACGAGCCTGTTCGCTTTCGGTATAGCATCGCGCCGAGGACCCAAAACCCCACGCCGATGTGTAGGGACCACATCGTGCCATCAAAGAGCTGGTGGGTCAGCAAGGCGCTCAGCGCGGCAAGGAGCACGGCCACCCACTCGTGCTCCTCTGGGGATGCCTGGAGCAGCCTCTTGCGGGCTTGCCCGACCCACGTCCCCAGAATGGCAATGAAAGCGGCCAATCCGGGCACCCCGGTCTCTGCGAGAAGGTTGAGGAACAGGTTGTGAGCAAAGGAGACGTTGGGTTCGTGCGCCGCACTGACGCGGTAATCAGGATACACCCGGCTGAACGCACCCAATCCCACGCCGAACCACGGGTGCTCCAGGAACATGTGCCATGAGCCTTCCCAGATGTATATCCGCTCCGTCTTGGAAGACGAAGTGGGGTCGATCCGAGAAAGCAACATACCAAGGGCCGGTAGGCGCGCCATCCAGATGACGGAAGCGGCCAACGCCACGACCAGTGCAACGACGAGGACGAGGGCAACGACATGGCGCCGCATGCGAGGCGTACCGGCGGCCAGCATCACTGCCTGGGCGGTCACGGCGCCGATCCAGCCTCCCTGAGAAAAGCTCAGAAACAGTGCCACGGCTCCTACCACTGCCGTGACCCACCCGAGCACCTGGTCGGGGCCCCCGATGGCCACAAGCTGGGCTACCGGCAGCGCCATGGCCAGAAGAGTCCCGATTCCGTTCTTGCCGAGGAAAGGAGTCCGCACGATCGTCGAGTCCTCCATGAAAAACCCCAATCCCATCGAGGCGAGGATAAGGGTACCCATCACCCAGTAGTGGGCTGCCTCGCTCGGAGAACCGTGCGGGGCGAGGGGCTGTTGCTGTACGGTCCAGAAGACGAGGACGAACGTCGCGACCATCGCAGCAGCAGGCCAGGCCAGCTCAGGGGCGGGCGAATGCCATGCGGAGAGGGCGCTTGCTCCCAGGAACAGCAGGGGATGAAGCCGGTCCCAGAGGGACACTTCCCCGGCAGATGTCCGAGTCGCCGCAGGGGAAGTGAGACGTACCCAGCCGGCTCGGAGGGCCTGCCATGCCCCTTGAGCGAGGAACACCAGCGTCGCAGCAAGGCCTGCGCCCGCGCCAAAGAGCAGGAGAGCCAAACCAAATACGCTCTCGTTCCTATGCGAAGGCGCAGCAGCCGGCACCAGGGCTGATGTCTCCCGGGTTCGGGTATCCACCGGACGCTCGGCCATCACAGGCGATGAGACCCCTTTCCCGGTGTGCTACGAGTCTTGGTGTCACCAGTCGCGCGCTGCAGCAAGCGCACCGCCCGTATGGCGTACCGCGCAATCCGGCGACTGCCGCCCGCCGGTCCCATACGGGCCTTTCCTATATCGCCCATACGTTCCATGCGAGCAGGGTCGCTCAGGATGGCAGAGACGGCGTCGGCAAGGGCTTCACCCCGGGGGACCGTGACGGTGACGGCCTCCCCGAGGAGCCTCTCCTGCCGCCGGCAAAGTTCCTCCGTCACCTGCGGGCCCCTACCCGGGCACGTCACGACTGGCTTTCCAAGTCCCGCTGCTTGTTCGTTGGCGGTCCCCGCCATCCCCATGACGACGGTGGCTTGCCGCAGAACGTCACCGAAGCGTGAAGCGACAACGGTCACCTTAGCCCCGCAAGATCCGTAGAGAAACCCCGCCTGCCCCGTGCCACCTCCGGCAGGCACCCATCGCCATCCGTCCGGCCAGTGTACCCCACCCTTGCTGGCGGGGAGGGGAAGGCTTTCGGCCCACGCCATGACGAACGACAGGTAGGGATGACGGGCCGCGAGCAAGGGGACCGCGGAAAGAAGAATGGAGAGGTTGCGATAAGCCTCTGGGCGGCTCCCCGGCAGGATCGCTACGACAGGCGACCCTGCCGAGTCGACGACAGGGCCCTCGTCCGTGAACGTCAAGGAGTCCATCATGGGATTGCCCACGAACCTGGCCCGCACTCCCAGGCCTGCGAGAGAGGCAGCGCTGAAGGCGTCCCGGGTGAAAACCCACAGCGCGGTACGTCGCAGGAGGGAAACGTCGAGGGGTGTCCACACATCGGACAGCCGATCCGACAGATAGGCGGAATCTGCAATGTCTACCATGATTAACGGGCGGCGCACGATCCATCGCGCCGTGTAGGGCATGAGCCGGTCGCCGACCCCTACCATCAGCGTGATGCCAACGCGCAGCCGGCACAATGTCCGTGCCTGGCGCAGGTGGAGCCGGAGGAGCCCGGCCCGGAGATCCTGCCATACGGCCCCCGGGCGCTGGATGCCAATGAACCCCCCGCTCGGCATCGAGGCCACAGGGGTCACGACGGGCAAACCTTTGCGACGATAGGCACCTCCCAGTCCCACAATGGATGCTGCCGGTACATCGATGTCCGGTGCGAGTTCGCGCAGTGCGGCGCCGATTTCGGCTCCCACCGCATCCTCTCCGTGGCCGTTGCTCACCACGAGGAGCTTGCCCGAACGGGCTCGCGAGATTGATCCCTGTGCCACGAGGCGATTGTACACCGGTGACCTGAAGCACGAAAAGGCGTGGAGGACGGCCTCTTCCTCATAGAGACCCCACGCCGGCCGTAAGTTGGAGGTGTGCCCGCGGTCCTCGGAACAACGCTGGGATTGGTGCTGGCCGTCGCTGGTGTACGGCTGGCGTATCTCGCCATACGCACGGCGGCCCGCTCATGGGTGCAGCGGTGGTTCGTCATCGCCGGCGATGGCCCGGTGGCTATGGCGCTGTCGGGCATGCTCGCGGCCGCTCTGGCTCATAGCTCCAGCATGGTAGAGGTCCTTGCCCTCGGCCTCGTGCAGACGGAGGGCCTCCCCATGGCCCACGCTCTTTACGTCATCATCGGAGCCAACGTCGGGACGACGCTGACCGCACAACTCGTGGCGCTTCAGCTTCCGAGCGTGGGCATTGGGATGATGGCGGTAGGGGCAGGAGGCTACTTGCTGTCGAGACAGAGGGAGTTTTCCCTGGCCCTGTTCAGCATCGGTGCCTTCCTTCAAGGAATGGAGTGGATTGGCCGGTCGTTGGGCCCGCTGGCTACCGGAGTCTTGGGAGCCGTCGAAGGGTCTAACTCGGTCTTGAGGGCGTTTGGCCTGGGATGGCTGGTTACCTCCCTCATTCAGAGCAGCACCACGGTCACGACATCGGTGGTGAACATGGTGGCGGCGGGTTTGATGGAGACTCGTCCCGGCGTTGCCGCCGTGCTGGGAAGCAATGTGGGCACGGTCACGACAGGATTGGTGGCGTCCCTGTTTATGGGAAGAGGGGCGACACGACTGGCGATGGCCGACTTCTTTCTCAACCTGGTAGGGGCGGCGGTGGCACTTGTCCTCTTCCGTCCTTTCCACGATCTCGTCACGAGCCTGGCGGGCTCGGCTGCCCAGAGCGTGGCTCACGCCCATACCCTCTTCAACTTGCTGAGCGCACTGGTGAGTTTCCCCCTGGTACCGAAAATGGCCCGGTGGCTGGAAGGCCGGTAGCCAGCAGGACACCGGCTGCCCGCAGGAGTCTTTGCCGGCGCGTGGAAAGGGCGGCGGCGGGAGCGGCACGCGGCCGCTCGCCTCGTTACTGGAGTCTAACGGCAGTGGCCGGGCATGCAGGTAGGACCGGCCCGCCGCCGAAGGGTTTCTGAACCGCAGGTGGAGGAGAACGAACACGTGGCGACGCCCGGGCGGGAGCAGCGGCGCCGGCACCGGGCCGGGCGGCTGCTGGTGGCGGCCGCGCTCCTGGGTTGGATGGGATGGGCCGGTTGGGGCGCCGGCGCCCGTTGGGTGGCGGCTGCGTGGGGCCCGGTGGACGTAGCGCGGTGGGGCCAGCTTTCCGAGGAGACGCCGGGCACGCTCTGGGTGGTTCGCCAGGAGCGGCTCTTGCGGGCACCTTCCGCCGGGAGGGTGCTCGCGCTCGTCGGCGAAGGAGAGGCCGTGCGCCGGGGTCAGGCCCTCCTGCGCGTGATCCCGGAGGGCGCCCAGGGCGGCGCGGCCACGCTATGGGCTCCGTCGGCCGGCATCGTGAGCTTCGTCTCCGACGGGCTGGAGGCCGCCGACGCCTTTTCTGCGCCGGCGCCTCCCCGGCCTCCCCGAGACGACTCGGCCCGGCCGGTTTCGCTCGTGGGCGGCGGCGTCGTCGCCCGAGGTCAACCCGTGGTGCGGCTCGTCGACCACGCGGAGCTCCGCGGGATCTTTTGGCCCGATCGCCCCTCCCGGTGGCGACCGGCGGAAGGGCAACGGGTGGAGGTGTGGGTCGGGGCCGGCGGCACCGGGGTGCCCGGCAGCGTGACGAAGGCGCCAGCGGCGCCGGGAGGCTCCCTGGAGTTGCGGCTCGAACGCCAGCCTGTGGAGTGGCTGTACCGGCGGCTCGTGCCGGGGGTGCGGCTGGTCACCGGCCGCTACACCGGGGTGATCGTGCCATCCTCGGCGCTCGCCGCCCGTTCGGGGCACACGGGCGTCTGGGTGCAGACGGAGGGCGGGCCGGTCTTCGTGCCGGTTCAGGTGGTCGGACGCCTGGGCGGCCGGGCGGTCGTGCAGGGCGTTTCGGACAGGGTCAGGGTCTACCGGTGGCCGCGATGGCTGGGATCGTGAGCGGCCTGGAGAGGTGAGGCGCACATGCCGGGCTTCATCGAGCGGGTCCTGGGATGGCTGGGCGTGGATGCGGAGGATGCGGCTACCGCCGAACGGACGCCGGCCCGCTCGCCGGCGCAGCTGCCCAGAGAGGCCGAGGCGGCTGCCCGGCGCTCCCGGGTGGTCCCCCTGGCGCCCTCCGCATCTCCTGGCGCAGGGGCCGCAGGCGCCGGCGGGGTGGCCCCGGCTCGCTCGCAGTCCAAGCTGATCGTGTCCGAACCGGCAGCGTTCGACGACGTACAGGCCATTGCCGTTCACCTGCGAAGCCAGCGCCCTGTCGTGGTGAGCCTCCGGGCGGCCGACCGGGAGACCGCCCGGCGCATCGTGGACTTCCTCTCAGGGGTGGTCTTCGCCCTGGACGGCTCCATGCGGAGGATCTCCGAGGACATCGTGCTGTGCGCCCCAGGTGGCGTGGACGTCGAACTCGAAGGGACGACGACCCCGTGAAAGTAGCAGAGCGCGTCGCGGTCATCGGGGCCGGCGCCATGGGCGAGGCCTTCATCCGGGGCCTCCTGCGCGGCGGCTTCGTCAACCGTGAGCAACTGGTGGCAACCGACAAGAGCAACGAACGGCGTGCGCACGTCGAGCAGAGCTATGGGATCCTCGTGACCCTGGACAACGCCGAGGCGCTCCGTACCGCCGATACCGCGGTCGTGGCGGTCAAGCCTCAAAACATCGTGGAGGCGCTGAGAGAGCTGGCTCCCGCCGTGGAGCCCCAGCGCCACCTCATCATCTCCATCGCCGCCGGGGTGCCCACGTCGACCATCGAACGGCGGCTGCCCCCTGGCACGCCGGTGGTGCGGGCCATGCCCAACATCGCGGCGCTGGTAGGGCAGGCGGCCACGGCCCTTTGCAAGGGTACCTTCGCCCAGGACGCCCACCTCCAGCGGGCGCTCGGCATCTTCGAGGCGATAGGGCGGGCCGTGGTCGTCGGGGAAGCTCTGATGGACGCGGTGACCGGTCTGTCGGGGAGCGGGCCGGCTTATGCGTACCTCATGATCGAGGCGCTGGCGGACGGGGGAGTGGCGGCGGGGCTCTCCCGGGAGGCGGCCATGTTCCTGGCTGCCCAGACCCTGGCGGGAGCCGCCCGCATGGTGCTGGACACGGGGCGCCACCCGGCGGAGCTGCGTAACTGGGTGACGTCGCCGGCCGGCACCACGGCGGCAGGGTTGACCGTGCTGGAAAGCCGTGGGGTGCGAGGCGCGCTCATGGAGGCGGTGCTCGCCGGCACCCGCAGGTCCCGGGAGTTGGGGGAGGCGGGCCTGCAGCACCCGGCCGCCTCCGGGAGCGGAGGGGCTTGACCCATGGGCGCAGTGATGGGGTGGCTGGGCCTGCTCGTCTACCGGTTGCTGGCGTTGTACAGCTGGATCCTGCTCGCGCGGGTGCTCGTCTCGTGGCTGCCCGTGGACCCATACCATCCTGCCGTCCGGTTCCTGCGGGACGTCACGGAGCCGGTGCTGGCCCCCATCCGCAGGGTGCTGCCGCCCGTGCCGGGCATCGACTACTCGCCCATCGTGGCGTTCCTGCTCATCATGGTGGTGCAGCGGATCGTCCTGGCGGTCTTTTGAAGCCGGGGCCCCGGCCCACTTTCACGGCCCGGAGCGCTTGATAGCGCACCCGGTGTGCGGTATACTCGGAGCTAACATCGACATTTGCGTTTGCGTGCACAGGCGATGCGCGGGAGAGTAGCGACCGGCCTCTGTCCGGGAGCGAGCCGGGGTGGGTGCGAGCCCGGCGACACGCGGTCGTGAAGATCACCCGCAAGCCGCCCGCCGAGCCGGGGCCTCGCGGTGCGCCCCGGGGTAGACCGGGCCGGAGAGGGCCGTTACCTCCTCCATCGAGTGGGAAGTTCCGTGCGCCGCGCCGGAGCCCGGTGCGGAGTGTGCGGTCTTTCAACGAGGGTGGTACCGCGTGAGCGATGGGGCTCTCGTCCCTTGGACGAGAGCCTTTCGTTTTTGAATGGGACCTGCGGGCCAACGAGACCGGGGAGAGTGGTACAGGTGCATCGTCCAACCCAGACCTCGACGACGAAGCAGACCGAGACGGCCGGGGGCAACGGCAAGGCGGACTGGTCGCGCACCGTGCTGACGCCCAGGACCGCCTTTCCCATGAAGGCCGACCTGCCCCGGCGCGAGCCCGAGATCGAGCGCTTCTGGCAGGAGCACCGGCTGTACGACAAGCTCCAGCAAATGCGGCGCCAGGAAGGCGCTCCGCTTTTCGTGCTGCACGACGGGCCGCCTTACGCCAACGGCAACATCCACCTCGGTACCGCTCTCAACAAGATCCTCAAGGACTTCATCGTCCGGGTCCGCTCCATGGAAGGGATGCGGGCGCCTTACGTGCCCGGCTGGGACACCCACGGCATGCCCATCGAGCACGAGGTGATCCGCCGGCACCGGATCGACCGGCACCAGATGTCGGTGCTGGAGTTCAGGCGGCGCTGCCGGGAGTACGCGCTCCACTTCGTCGACATCCAGCGGGAGGAGTTTAGGCGCCTGGGCGTCTGGGGCGAGTGGGAGCGCCCTTACCTCACCCTGGAGCCGGCGTACGAAGCGCGCCAGGTCGAGCTGTTCGGCGAGATGGTGGAGCGCGGGTACATCTACCGGGGGCTCAAGCCGGTCTACTGGTGCCCGCGCTGCGAGACGGCACTGGCCGAGGCAGAGGTGGAGTACCGGGATCACGAAAGCCCGAGCATCTATGTGGCCTTTCCGTTCAAGGACGGCTCCGGCGCAGGGCTGGACCTGGCCGCCGCCGGGGCCTCGATGCTCATCTGGACGACGACGCCCTGGACGCTGCCGGCCAACCAGGCGGTGGCCGTGCACCCGGATCACCCTTACGTCTGGGCCCGCATCGCCGGGCGGGATCTGGTCGTGGCCGAAACCCGCCTCGCCTCCGTGGCGGCGCTGGCAGGCGAGGGGGCCCCCGCCGTGGTCCGGCGGCTCAAGGGGTTCGAGCTGTTGGGCGCCACGCTCATGCACCCGCTCGAGGCGCGGGAGGTGCCGGTGGTCGGCGACGACATGGTCAGCATGGAGCAGGGCAGCGGCGCCGTCCATATCGCACCGGGCCACGGCCAGGAGGACTACGAGGTGGGGCTGCGCTACCAGCTCCCGGTGGTGACGCCGGTGGACGACCACGGGCGGTTCACCGAGCTGGCCGGGCCGTACGCAGGGCTCGGGGTGGACGAGGCCACCCCCATCATCCTGCGCGACCTGGAGAGCCGGCACCGGCTGTTCCACTCGGGCCTGACCACCCACCAGTACCCGCACTGCTGGCGCTGCAAGGGGCCGGTGATCTTTCGCGCCACCGAGCAGTGGTTCGCCTCGGTGGACGGCTTCCGGCGCCAGGCCCTGGCCGCCATCGACCAGGTGCAGTGGGTACCGTCCTGGGGGAGGGATCGGATTCGCCGGATGGTGGCCGACCGGCATGACTGGTGTATCTCCCGCCAGAGGACGTGGGGGGTGCCCATTCCGGTCTTCTACTGCGAGGGGTGCGGTCGCCCGCTGATCGACCGGCGCACCATCCAGGCGGTGGCCGCCGTGTTCGCCCGGGAGGGGTCGGACGCCTGGTTCGCCCACGAGGCCGAAGAGCTGCTACCTCCGGGGACCCGGTGCCCGGAGTGCGGCAGCAGCCGCTTCGCGAAAGGGACCGACACGATGGACGTCTGGTTCGACTCGGGGTCGAGTCACGAGGCGGTGCTCACCCAGCGGGAAGAGCTGCGCTGGCCCGCCGACCTCTATCTCGAGGGCACGGACCAGCACCGGGGATGGTTCCAGTCGTCGCTGCTCACGGCGGTTGCCACCCGAGGTCAACCGCCGTACCGGGCCGTGGTGACCCACGGCTTCGTCGTGGACGCGCAGGGACGGGCCATGCACAAGTCCCTGGGCAACGCGGTCGCGCCCCAGGAGGTCATCGACCGGTACGGCGCCGACGTGTTGCGCCTTCTGGTCGCCTCGTCGGATTACCGGGAGGACGTGCGGGTCTCGACGGGCATCCTGGATCAGGTGGCGGACGCTTACCGGCGCATCCGCAACACGTTGCGCTTCTTGCTCGGGAGCCTGTTCGACTTCGATCCGGCGCAGCATCAGGTGCCGCTCGAGAGGATGCAGGAGCTGGACCGGTGGGCGCTGGCCCGCACCGCCGACCTGGCGGAGCGGTGCGTCGGGGCTTACGGGCGCTACGAGTTCCACGTCCCGTACCACGAGATCTTGCGCTTTTGCACCGTCGACATGGGCGGGTTCTACCTGGACGTCCTCAAGGATCGCCTTTACTGCGACGCCGCCGGCTCGCTCTCCCGGCGCTCGGCGCAGACCGCGCTCTACCACGTCCTCCAGGTGTTGGTACGGCTCATCGCACCGATTCTCGTGCACACGGCCGAAGAGGTGTGGCAGCACGTGCCCGGCCCGAAAGAGGCGGAGAGCGTCCACCTCACCCGGTGGCCCGAGACAGCCCGGTGGCGTGACCCCGAGCGGCTCGCCCGGATGGAGCCGTTCTTCGAGCTGCGCCGCCAGGTGATGCGGGCCCTCGAGCAGGCCCGGGGGGAGGACCGGATTTCGACCTCGCTGCAGGCCGAGCTCATCGTCGAGGCTCCTGCCCGCTTGCTGGAGTCGTTGGGAGCCGGGCCCGAGACGCTGAGCGCCTGGCTGATGGTGGCTTCCGTGACCTTGCGGCCCGGGGCCGACTGGCACGTGGAGGTCGAGCCCACGCTCGCCGCGAAGTGCCAGCGCTGCTGGCGGTATGTCCCGTCGGTGGGCGAGATCCCCGGGCGCCCGGACCTGTGCGAGCGCTGCGCCGAGGTCGTCGCTTCGGGCGCCTGAGGTGGTGGGGCTGGGCCGCGGCAGGGCGGGGCACACTAGGCCGGGGCGGGGCGCGGGCGCTGTTGGGACTGCGTCGCATGGCCTCCAAGCACGAAGGGGAAGGCGCCAGGTCCCACGATCGGGAGGCTCCTCCCGGTGCCGGCCGGCGCAGTACTGCACGGCGCCGGGCGCCGGCTTCGCCGGTCGGCAGGCTCATCCAGCGGCTGGACGACCTGGTGGCCGCGATGGAAAAGGCCAACCTGGCCGAGCTCGTGGAGCTCTACCGTAACCCGGCGCGCTTGATGTCGCTCAACTTCATGGCCGGAGTCTTCCGGGGGTTCGGCCTGGCAGTGGGCTTCACGGCCGTGGGCGCCATCTTCCTGTACCTGTTGGGGCGGCTGGCCGCCCTCAACATCCCGTACATCGGCGACTTCGTCGCGGAGATCGTCCGCATCGTGCAGACCGAGCTCGCGCGCCACTGATGAAACAGGCCCGCCCCGAGAGGAGTGGCGTTGGGTGCCCTCGCTACCGGAGGATTTGCGTACGCGGCTTCGCCGGCGCCTCCAGCGGCTGGAGCGAGATCTGGGGCAACGGGCCGAAGCGATGCAGCGCCAGGGGCTCGACCGGCCCGAGAGCGAGAGCGTCGGGGAACTATCGAGCTACGACCAGCATACCTCCGACCTCGCGGACGAGACGTACGAACGGAGCAAGGACCTGGGACTGCTCGAACGGCTCCGCATCACCCGAGACGAGGTGCACCAGGCGCTGGTCCGGATGGACCGGGGCACCTACGGCTACTGCGAGGAGTGCGGCCGGTCGATCGGCGCGGCGCGCCTGCTCGCCATGCCGTACGCTCGCCGCTGCGTGCACTGCCAACGGATCCACGATAGGGACGAGCAACGCAGGGTCGAAGCGGGGCCCGGATGGCGACCCCTGGAGGAAGCCACGCTCGCGCCGCCCTTCGCCCGGGCCAACCTGGTCAACGAAGGGGAGGCGGCCCTCGGCCCCGAGGACGTTTGGGATGCGCTGGCCCAATACGGCAACGCCAACTCGCCCCAGGACGTGCCGGGCGCCGTGGACTACGACGAGACCTTCGAAGGGGCCGACACCCAGTTGCGGGGCGGAACCGGCGAAGTGGAGTTCGTGGCCGACGTGACGGGGCAAGGGGTCGCCGACCTGCAGGCCATCTACCCCGACCCGAGCGGCCCCGGGCGACGGCGGCCCCGCTCCATGGAGGACGAGGAAGAGCAGCCGCCCGCGACTCCCCCTTCGTGAAGGGCGGCGACGCGAGGCCGGGCGCCGTACCCTTTCTCTCGGCCTGGCAGGGATGGTAGAATGGGCCACGTGCGACGGGACTATGGGATGGTACTGGCATGGGCCGCAGGGACGCTTGCCGTCGATCAGGCGGCCAAGTGGGCCGTTTCGCGCTGGCTCGGGCCGGGGGAGTCGGTAGGCGTGGCGGGGCGCCTCATCCGATTGACCCACGTCACCAACCCCGGCGCCGCCTTCGGCCTGTTCCAGGGGCGCCAGGAGCTCTTCGTCGCGGCGACGCTGCTCGTCTTCGTGCTGGCGGTGGTGATGGCGGGGAGGGTCGGCCCCAAGAGCGGCCTGGCGCTGGCGGGCCTGGGGCTGGCCGCCGGCGGCGCGGCGGGCAACCTGGTGGATCGGCTGCGCACGGGGTCGGTCATCGACTTCATCGACCTGAGCGTGTGGCCGGTCTTCAACCTGGCCGACACCGGGATCGTCGTCGGCGTCGCGTTGCTCTTCTGGTACCTCGTCCGGCACCACGCCCCGGCGGTCTCCGCCGAGGGCGACAGCCGCTCCCGATCGTGAATGGGGATGCACTCAGGCCCGGATCCGCAAGCAGGCCGTGAGATCACGCTGACGGTGCCACCCGAAGCCCACGGGCTCCGGGTCGACGCCTACTTGGCCCAGTTCACCGAGGTCGGCCCCTCGCGGGCGTTCGTACAGCGGTTGATCACCCGCGGCAACGTGCTGCTCAACGGCCGTCCCGCCAAGCCGGCCCACCGCGTGGCCGAGGGCGACGAGGTATGGGTGCTGGTACCCCCGCCCGAGCGCCCGGAGGACCTGCAGCCCGAGGCCATCCCCATCGACGTGGTCTACGAGGACGAGCACCTGCTGGTCATCAACAAGCCCCGGGGCATGGTGGTGCATCCGGGGGTCGGCAACTTTTCGGGCACCCTCGTCAACGCGCTGCTCGCTCACTCGCCCCGCCTGTCAGGGATCGCAGGCGTCATGCGCCCGGGGATCGTCCACCGGCTCGACAAGGACACCACCGGGCTATTGGTGGTGGCCAAGACCAACGACGCTCACCTCGGCCTGACCCGCCAGCTCAAGGAGCGCACCATCCACCGCATCTACTGGGCCATCGTGCGGGGCCAGCCGGGCGTGGAAGCGGGCCTCGTCGACGCCCCCATCGGGCGCCATCCTCACGACCGGCTGCGCATGGCCGTCGTGCCCGAGGGCCGCCCGGCCGTCACCCGCTTCACGGTGCTGGAACGGTTCGGTGCGTACAGCCTGCTGGAGGTAAAACTCGAGACAGGCCGAACTCACCAGATCCGGGTGCACATGGCTTACATCGGTCATCCGATCGCCGGGGACCCCGTATACGGGGCCGGCCGCGGCCACAAGGCCAGGGGCGAGCTGGGTTTGAAAGCCCAGGCTCTTCACGCCAGGGAGCTGGTGTTCGTGCATCCGGTGACCGGCCGGCCCATGCACTTCGTCGCGCCCCTGCCGGAGGACATGGAGCAGGCGCTCGAGCGGCTGCGGGCCGAGGCGAGCAGCCGGCGCCTGTAGGAGGATCGAGGGGGCCTTCCCTTGGGCTTGCGGGAACGCGCGCAGATCATGGACGCCGAGGAGATCCGCCGTGCGCTCGAGCGCATGGCCCACGAGATCGCCGAGCGCAACATGGGAGCCCCGTCGCTTGCGCTGGTGGGCATCAAGGCGAGGGGCGTGCCGCTGGCGCGGCGCCTGGCCGAGTTGCTCGAGCGCATCGAGGGGCGCGCGATCCCGGTGGGAGCCCTCGACATCACCCTGTACCGGGACGACCTCAGCGCGGTGGCGAGCGTGCCGGTCGTGCGCCGCACGGAGATCGACTTCGACGTGTCCGGGCGCGCACTGGTGCTGGTGGACGACGTGCTGTTCACCGGGCGCACGGTGCGGGCTGCGCTCGACGCCCTCATGGACCTGGGCCGGCCTGCCCGGGTGCAGCTGGGCGTCCTCATCGACCGGGGCCACCGGGAGCTGCCGATCCAGGCCGACTTCGTCGGCAAACACGTGCCCACGGCCCGCCGGGAGCTGGTCGACGTGCACATCCGCGAGATCGACGGGGAGGACCGGGTGGTCATCCTGGAGCGCGACGAGGGACCGGCGCCCGGCCGGGTGGAGAGGTGAGGTAGCGCCGTGTGGCCGAAAGATCTCCTGGGCCTGCGGGACCTGGGCGCGGAGCGGATCACCCAGGTGCTCGATACGGCGGACGTGATGCGTCAGGTCTTCGAGCGCCCCGTCAAGAAGTTCCCTACCCTTCGCGGGCGCGTGGTGGTCAACCTCTTCTACGAGCCCTCCACCCGTACCCGGACCAGCTTCGAGCTGGCGGCCAAGGCGCTGAGCGCCGACGTCACCAGCATCGCGGTGGCGCAGTCCAGCGTCGTCAAGGGCGAAAGCCTGGTGGACACGGCCAGGACGCTGCAGGCGCTCGGGGCCGACTTCGTCGTCATCCGCCACTCCTCGGCCGGCGCGCCCCACCTGGTCAGCCGCACCATCCCCGCCGCGGTGGTCAACGCCGGGGACGGTGCCAACGAGCACCCCACGCAGGGGCTGCTCGATCTCTACACCATCCGCCGGCACAAAGGCCGCATCGCCGGCTTGCGGGTGCTGATCGTCGGGGACATCCTCCACTCCCGGGTCGCCCGATCCGACTTCTGGGGGTTGCTGCACCTGGGCGCCGAGGTCGCAGTAGCAGGCCCTCGCACGCTGATGCCCGAGGGGCTCGAGCGGTCTTACGGCATCCGCCGGTTCGAGCGCCTCGACGACGGCCTCGAGTGGGCGGACGTGGTCAACGTGCTCCGGATCCAGCGGGAGCGCATGCAGCGCGGGTACCTGCCCAGCCTTCGGGAGTACCGGGCTCGCTGGGGTCTGACCGCCGAGCGCCTGGGCAGGCTGAAGGAAGACGCGCTCATCATGCACCCCGGGCCCGCCAACGTGGGGGTGGAGATCGACGAAGCGGTGGTCCACGACCCTCGGACCGTCATCACGGAGCAGGTGACCAACGGCGTGGCCGTGCGCATGGCGGTGCTCTACTTGATGAGCGGCGCCCGGGAGAAGGACGGGCTCGTGGAGGGGGCGGCGCCGGAAGCGCCACGGGGCGCGGGCCATGCAGGGGGAGGCACGCTCTCGTCATGAGTGTTCTCATCAAGGGAGGCCGGGTGATCGACCCGGCCTCCCGAACGGATCAGGTCATGGACGTCCTGGTCGAGGGGGACCGCATCGTGCGGATAGCCCCCGGCATCGGGCAGCAGGCGAACCGGGTCATTGACGCCCGGGGGTGGTGGGTCGTCCCCGGGGTCATCGACATGCACACCCACCTCCGCCAGCCCGGCCAGGAGCACAAAGAGACCATCGCCACCGGCACCCGCGCGGCGGCGGCCGGCGGCGTCACCGCCGTCGCCTGCATGCCCAACACGCAGCCGCCCATCGACGATGCCTCCGTGGTGGAACACGTCCAGGCCGTGGCGCGCCGGGAAGGCGTGGTGGGCGTACGGGTCATCGGAGCGCTGACCAAGGGGCGCCAGGGCAAAGAGCTGGCCGAGATGGGTGAGATGGCGGAGGCGGGCGCGGTGGCCTTTTCCGACGACGGCGACACGGTGGCCGACGCGTCGCTCATGCGTAGCGCGCTGCAATACGCCGCCGACCTGGGACGCCCCGTGATCGTGCACGCGCTCGACCCCTGCCTGGCCCGGGGCGGAGTGATGCGGGAGGGGCCGGTGTCCCTGCGATTGGGCCTGCCGGGTATCCCGGCCGAAGCCGAAAGCATCGTGGTCGCCCGCGACATCGCCCTGGCCGCCGCGACGGGCGCGCACTTGCACGTGGCCCACGTCTCCACGGCCCGCTCCGTCGAGCTCATCCGGCAGGCCAAGCAGGCGGGAGTGCGCGTGACGGCCGAGGTGACCCCGCACCATCTCTTCCTGACCGAAGAGGCCCTGGAAGGCTACGACGCCTCCGCCAAGGTCAGTCCCCCGCTCGGTACCGAGGAGGACAGGCAGGCCCTGCGGCAGGCTCTGGCCGATGGGATCATCGACGCGGTGGCTTCCGATCACGCGCCCCATGCCCCCGAGGAGAAGGAGGTCGAGCTCGACCAGGCGCCCTTCGGCGCCGTCGGGCTGGAGACGCTGGTGGCCCTGACGCTCGGCGCCCTGACCCACCAGGGGGTGCTGACCCCCATGCAGGCGGTGCGGGCCCTGTCGCTGGCGCCGGCCCGCATCCTGGGGCTCGAGGGAGGGGTGCTGGCCGAAGGGGCTCGAGCCGACATCACCCTGTTCGACCCTGCCCAGGAGTGGACGGTGGAGCCGGCCCGCTTCCGCTCCCGGGGGCGCAACAGCCCGTTCGCCGGGTGGAAGGTGCAGGGGCGGCCGGTGGGCACCGTCGTGGGGGGCCGGATCGCGATGCTCGCCGGCACGATCGACGATGGCTGAGCAACCTCACTTCGGGGAGCGGCTCGTACGAGCCGTCACGGCCCGGGGCTCGTGCGTGGTGCTGGGGTTCGACCCGGATCCTATCTTCTTCCCGCCTTCGATCCTGTCGCGCCACGCCGAGCAGAGCCTGTTGGAGCGGGCGGCATCGGCCACGGAGGAGGTCGGAGCGGCTCTCGTTGAGGCATGTGCCCCGTTCGTGGTCGCGGTGAAATTCCAGCTGGCCTACTTCCTGGCGCTGGGGCCGGCGGGGCTTGCGACGCTTCAGCGCCTCATCCGGCTTGCAGGGGGGATGGGGCTTCTCACCATCGTGGACGGCAAGCCGGGGGACATCGACGCGACCGCCGCCGCCTACGCGCGCGCCCTCATCGGCCGCTTCCAGTGGCCGGGCGACGGGAGCACCGAGGTGCTGGGCGCCGACGCCTGCACGGTCAACCCCTATCTCGGGACCGACTCCGTCCGGCCGTTTCTCGAGTGGGTGGACACGTCGGGTAAGGGGCTCTTCGTCCTGGCCCACACCTCCAATCCGTCGGCCGGGGAGGTGCAGCACCTGCCGCTCGCGGGCGGGAAGACCGTGGCCGGTGCGGTGGCCGGGTTGATCGGCCGGTGGGCGGCCGGCCGCTTCGGACCGAGCGGGTTTGCCTCCGTGGGGGCCGTCGTGGGAGCGACCTATCCGGAGGTCGTCGGCGAGATGCGCCGCGAGTTGCCCGGGATCTGGCTGTTGTTGCCGGGCGTCGGCGCCCAGGGTGGCCAGGTCGAGGCGTTGGGCCCGGCCTTCGACCGTCGCGGCCTGGGGGGACTCGTCGCGGCCTCCCGATCTATACTGGGTGCCTGGCGGACCCATCCCGGCGGCGAGCTGCGGTGGGAGGAGGCCGGCGCCGAGGCTGCGCGCCGGCTACGCGATCAGGTCAACGACGTTCGCGGCGGGGCGTGAGGCGCGCCTGGGTCACATGGCTGCGGGCGTCGGGGTAGAGAGGAAGGATCGGCAGCGTGCGCACGTCACGACGGCCTGCATGGCTCGCGCTGGAAGATGGTGCCGTTTACGAGGGGGAGGCGATCGGCCGGGCGGCGGATGCGTGGGGGGAGGTCGTCTTCACCACGGTGGTGACGGGCTACCAGGAGGTGCTGACCGACCCCTCGTACCGGGGCCAGATCGTGGTCTTCACCCAACCCCTCGTGGGCAACTACGGTACCTTTCCGGGCGCCCTCGAGTCTTCGAGGGCGCAGGTCAACGGAGTGATCATGCGGGAACTGTGCGACCTGCCGGACGCGCACCCCGGCGCGGCGCGGCTGGAGCAGTGGCTCGTGGAACAGGGGATACCGGGGCTGTCGGGCGTGGACACTCGCGCCCTGACGCGGCGGCTGCGCAGCCGGGGCGCCATGCGGGGCGTCATCAGCGCGCAAGCCCGCCCGGCCCGGGAGCTGATCGAGGCGGCCCGGCGTGTGCCGGGCCTCTCGGAGCAGCCGCTCGTAGAGGAAGTGAGCGCGGGCGAGCCCTACCACGTGGGGACCGGCCCCGGGCCGCGGGTCGTGGTCGTCGACCTGGGCGTCAAGCGCCACATCGTCACCCACCTGGTCCAGCGGGGCTGCCGGGTGACGGTGGTGCCGAGCCGCTTCACGGCCGGGGAGATACGGGCGCTCCATCCCGACGGGGTGGTGCTCTCCAACGGGCCGGGCGACCCGGCCGTGCTGGACGGTCCGATCGCCACGGCGCGGGAGCTTTGCTCGAGCGGCATCCCGATCTTCGGCATCTGCCTGGGCCACCAGATCCTGGCCCTGGCCCTCGGCGGGAGCACGTACAAGCTCAAGTTCGGCCATCGCGGGGGCAACCACCCCGTCAAGGACCTGGAGACGGGTCGGGTCTTCATCACGACGCACAACCACGGGTACGCCGTGGACGAGGCACAGCTCCCGCCGGACCTGATCGTGACGCACCGCAGCCTCAACGACGGCACGGTGGAAGGCCTGCGCCACCGGTCGCTGCCCGTCTGGTCCGTGCAGTACCATCCCGAGGCGACGCCGGGGCCGCAGGAGAGCGCCTATCTCTTCGATCGTTTCGTCGGCGCCCTGCGCCGCGCCGCCGGTGGCGACGGGAGGCTCTCGGGGAAGGACGAGAGCGCGGGGGCTTTGGCATGACGGGCAACGCCTCGGGCCTTCGGACCGCCCGCGTCGTCGCGCGCCGGGAACTCGCGCCCGGCGTCGTGCGGCTCGACCTGTCGCTGCCGGGGCTCGAAGAGGCCCGGCCCGGGCAGTTCCTCCACGTGCTCACCCGCGACCCGTACGGCGTGGACCCCTTGCTGCGGCGGCCGTTCAGCATCGCCGACCTGGGCCCGCAGCCCGACCGGGCGGCGCTCGTGGTCAAGGTGGTGGGGAAGGGTTCGGCGTGGCTGGCGGCCCGCCCCGAGCAAAGCCAGCTCGACGTGCTCGGGCCGCTCGGACGGGGCTTCGGGTGGGATCTTTCGGGAGGACGTGCCCTCCTGGTCGGCGGCGGCGTGGGCGCCGCTCCTCTGTTGTGGCTGGCCCGGGCCCTGTGCAGGGACGGGTGGAGCGTGCAAGCGGTGCTCGGCTTTCGAACGGCCTCCGAGGTGGTGCTGGCGCAGGAGATGGCGCACGTGGGCGCTTTGGTGACGGTGGCCACCGAGGACGGTAGCCGGGGCGAGCCCGGCACCGCCGTCGAGGTGGCGCGGCGGTACTGGGATCGGGCGGACGGGGTGTTCGCCTGCGGGCCGTGGGGGATGCTCCGGGCGCTGGCCGCTCTGGCCACCCAGCGTCCCCGGCCTCTCCAGCTCTCGGTCGAGACCGTGATGGGCTGTGGCGCCGGCGTCTGCCTGTCGTGCGTGGTCCCGTGGAGACGGCGGGAAGGGTACCGGGTCACCGGATGGGCCCGGGCCTGCGTCGAAGGTCCCGTCTTCGACGCCTCCGAACTGGATTGGGAAAGGTGTCCGGGACGATGAGGCCGCGCGCCGGGGCGTCGCTCGAAGTCCAGCTCGGGCCGCTGCGCCTGCGAAACCCTGTGGTCATGGCGTCGGGCACGTTCGGCTACGGCCTGGACCTGCGGGGGATCGTGGAGCCGCAGTGGGTAGGCGCGGTGGTCACCAAGGGGCTCAGCCTGGAGCCGTGGACCGGCCACGCCCCGCCCCGCCTGGTGGAGACGCCGGCCGGGCTCGTCAACGCCATCGGCCTGGAAAACCCGGGGGTCGAGGCGTTCGTGCAACACGTGTTGCCGCAGCTCTCGGCCACCGGCGCCACCATCATCGCCAACATCGTGGGCAAGCAGGTGGAGGAGTACGCGCAGG
This sequence comes from Limnochorda sp. L945t, assembly GCF_035593305.1. Taxonomy (GTDB): domain Bacteria; phylum Bacillota; class Limnochordia; order Limnochordales; family Geochordaceae; genus Carboxydichorda; species Carboxydichorda subterranea. The sequence goes on from NZ_CP141615.1 coordinate 1,096,257, forward strand.
TGGCCCGCCGGCTGGACGGGACCGGAGCGGTGGCGGCCTTCGAGATCAACATCTCCTGCCCCAACGTGAAAGAAGGCGGCGCCACCTTCGCCACCTCGCCGGTGACCGCGGCGCGGGTGGTGGCGGCGGTCCGCGCGGTCACGCGGCGGCCGATCTTCGTCAAGCTGGCCCCGATGGGGGCCGACCCCGTGGAGGTCGCCCGCGCCTCGGCGGCCGTGGGGGCCGACGGGTTCACCGTGGCCAACACGTACCCGGCGCTGGTGATCGACACCCGCTCGGGCCGGCCCGCCCTGACGGCCGGGGTGGGAGGGTTGTCCGGGCCGGCCGTCCGGCCTCTTTCGGTGCGGCTGGCGTCGGAGGTCTACCGGGCGACCGGCATGCCCATCATCGGCAGCGGCGGCGTGGAGACGATTCGCGACGCGCTCGAGTATTTCCTGGCCGGTGCTCGGGCCGTGGCCGTCGGGACGGCCACGTTCCACAGGCCGACGGCCGCCCTGGAGATCGTGGAAGGCCTCCGGGATCACCTGGAGACGGCGGGCGCCGCCAGCTTCGAGGCCTGGCTCGACTCGGTCGTCCCGCGCGTCGAGCGCCGGCCTGCGCCCGAAGAGCAGGCCTTCCGGTTCTTGCAGCAAACCGGGGCGGTGCTAGAAGGCCACTTCCAGTTGAGCTCGGGGCTCCACTCCGACCGGTACGTGGAGAAGTTCCGGCTGCTCGAGCGTCCCGGCGTGGCCGAAGCGATGGTGCGGCTGCTCGCCCTGAGGTTGCTCGACTTGCCGGCCGAGGTCGTGGTGGGGCCGGCCACGGGGGGCATCCTGCTCGCTTACGAGCTGGCGCGCCAGCTGGGCGTGAGCCGGGCCTTCTTCACGGAGCGGGTGGGCGGGCGCATGCAGGTGCGCCGGGGTTTTTCCCTGCCGCCCGGAGCCCGGGTGCTGCTCGTCGAAGACGTGGTGACGACGGGCGGCTCCGTCATGGAGACCGCCGAGGCCGTCGAAGAGGCCGGGGGGCAGGTGGTGGGTATCGGCTGTCTCATCGACCGCAGCGGCGGCCGGTTCGCGCCGCCGGTGCCCTTCCGGCCCCTGGTCCGGTTGGAGCTTCGCACTCACCCGCCCGAGGCGTGCCCGCTGTGCGAGCAGGGCATCCCACTGAGCGACCCGGGGAGCCGGCGGATCCGGTAAACGCAAAGGGCCGGGGGCAAGAGGGGGCGGATCGACCGTGTCGGGTCCAGCAGCATCGAACGAGAGCGTCCCTCGCCGGGCGCTTTTCAGCGTCTCCCGCACCGAGGGGCTGGCCGCGCTGGCGTCGGAGCTCGTGCGCCTCGGTTGGGAGCTGTGGGCGACCGAGGGTACCGGCCGGCACCTGCAGGAGGCAGGTGTGCCGGTCCGGCCGCTCAGCGAGCTGACGGGCCAGGTCTCCATGCTCGGCGGCCGGGTGAAGACTTTGCACCCGCGAGTCTTCGGTGGCGTGCTCGCCCGGCCGTCGCCGCAAGACCTGGCCGAACTCGAGCAGGCGGGCGGCGTGCCTTTCGACCTGGTCGTCGTCAACTTCTACCCGTTCGAGGAGCGGCTCGAGCGTTACCGTTCGGGTGAGCTCACCCTCGCCGAGCTCGTGGAGTCGATGGACATCGGAGGCCCGGCGCTGGCCCGGGCTGCGGCGAAGAACTTCGCTCGGGTAGCGGTGCTCACCGACCCTTCCCAGTACGCCGCGGTCCTCGACGAGATCCGGCACTCTCCGCACGGGCTGCCCGCAGACGCGACCCGGGTGCGCTTGGCCGCCGAAGCGGTCCGGCGCACGGCGCGCTACGACGCCGTCATCGCTCGGGCGCTGCAGCAGGAAGCCGGTCCCCCGGCCGCGGCGCCCCAAAGGGTGGAGGTGTCCTTCCCCGAGCGCCTTGCCCTGGAGGCGACCCGGTGGCTCGTGGCCCGCTACGGGGAGAACCCCCACCAGGCGGGAGCCGTCTACCGGGTGCCCGTGCAAGGCGCCTCGGTGCCGTGGGGCCAGGTCCTGCAGGGCAAGGAGCTTTCGTACAACAACGTGGCGGACGCCGCCGCCGCGCTCGACCTGGTGGCAGAGCTTTCGGACCGGCCGGCCGCGGTCGCCATCAAGCACGCGACTCCCTGCGGGGCCGCGGTGGCGGACAGCCTGCTCCAGGCCTACCAGCTGGCCCACGACGCCGACCCGGTCTCGGTCTTCGGCGGGGTGGTGGCGGTGAGCCGTCCCGTGGACGGGATGGTCGCCGAGGCCATGGCGCGCACGTTCCTCGAGGTGATCGTGGCGCCCTCCTTCGAACCGGAGGCCCTGGAGGTGCTGTCGAAGAAGCCTCGCCTTCGCCTCATCGAGGTGGGCCCCATCGAGCCTCCCTGGCGCCGCGATGGGGACGGCTCCTCCCTCGAAGTGCGGTCGATCTTCGGAGGTTTGCTCGTCCAGCAGGTCGATGCGGTCGACTGGGTGGACGGGGAGCTCCGGACGGTCACCCGCCAGAGCGTCCCCGAACGCTTGTGGCCCGACCTTCGCTTCGCCTGGCGCGTGGTCAAGCACGCCCGCTCCAACGCCATCGTGGTGGCGCGCGACGGGCAGACCCTGGGGATCGGGGCAGGCCAGACCAGCCGCATCGATGCCGCGCGCATCGCCATCGAAAAGGCCGGGGAAAAGGCGAGCGGTGCGGTGCTCGCCTCGGACGGCTTCTTCCCCTTCTCGGACGTGGTGGAGCTGGCGGCCGAGCACGGGATCGCCGCCATCGTCCAGCCGGGGGGCTCGATGCGGGATCAGGAGTCGATCGCCGCGGCGGACCGGGCGGGGCTGGCCATGGTCTTTACCGGGATCCGGCACTTCCGTCACTGACGGGCGCCGGAAGCAGGTCGGGGGTGGGCGTCACCCGCACCGTCTTTTCGTGGTCGTAGACGACGAAGCCCGCGGGCGAGCCCGGCGGCTTGCGAACGTAACGGCGCCGGGTGTAGTCCACGGCCACCGGCACCCCGGATCGGCCCTGCGCGCTGAACCGCGCGGCCAGGGCCGCGGCTTGCAGCAGCGTCGCCTCCGCCGGAGACCCGTCCGAACGCACCACGACGTGGGCTCCGGGGATCTGCCGCGCGTGCAGCCACCAGTCGCCGGGGAGGGCCAGGTGCAGGGTCAGATGATCGTTGGCCCGGGCGCTATGTCCCACCAGGATCTCGGTCCCGTCTGCCGCCCGGAAGCGGGCAATGGGGGCTCCTGCGGCTTGCCGGCCTTTGCGCGGCCGATCCTGTCCGGATGGCCGCATGGGCACCCCCTCGGCTTCCCGACCGTCCAGGGCCGCGGCCGCCGGGCGCCGGCGCGTCTGGTGAGCGAGGGCCAGCGCCTCCTCGCGCAGGGCCGTGAGCGTGGACGGCCGGTCGGCCTCTCGAGCGAGCACCTCCAGGGTCTCCACCGCCTCGAGCAGCCGGCGGCTTTCCAGGATGGCCGACTGGAGCACCGAGGCGGCCCGCACGGCCTTGCGGTAGCGCCGGAAGTAGGACTGGGCGTTGGCGGCAGCGGTCTGGGAACCGTCCAGCTCGACCTCCCGGGGCGGGTCGGGAAAACCGGCGTCCTCGGGCGGAAGCGTGACCTTCGTGGCACCCGGCGGGATGCGGGCGGCGAACGTCAGAAGGAGTTCGCCGGTCCGGCGCAAGGAGTCGGCGTCGCGAGCGCGCTCGAGATCCTGGCTTTGCTTGTCGATCCGGCGTTGCAGGCGCTGTCGTTGCTCGCCCAGGTCACGCAACAGCGAGGTACGCGAGGCCTCGAGCGCTCCCTGCCGGACAGCCTGGGCCCAGATACGGCCTGCCTCTTCCAGCGACGGGACGCAGGCCGTTGCCGGTGCGGCGGCCGCGCCCTGCGGGGAGGCCGGCCGAGAGGGCGGCGCCACGTACGGTTGGTGGAGGGCAAGCCCCCGAGCGGGCCCCGGAGCCCGCAGCCACCCGAGGGTGCGGCCGCCGGCGATCAGCACGACGTTGCCGGTGCGGCCGGTGAGCTCGACCGCCAGCGTCAGGTCGGCCGGCATCCCTTCACCGCCCTCGGGCGAAGCCCCGGCCGTGACATCCGGGCGTTCACCGGGCGGGCGATCGACAGGCCCTGGCCCGCGGGCGAAGCGGAGCAACAAGACCCGTTCGCCGGGAAGGGAGCCGGCGGAGCGCAGGCGGCTTCCGCCGAGGTACTTGCGTACGAGCATGCAGAAGGCCGGGGGTTGCGCCGGGTTGGGTTGGGGAGGTTTGCCATCGAGCAGGCCCACCACGGGATGGGAGGGCGACACGTCGACGACGAGCAGCCGCTCGCCGGCTCGAGGGGCGTACAGCACCAGCAGCAAGTAGCCCGAGGTCGCCTGGTAGACGCGCTGCACCCACGCGCCGGCCAGCCGCTCGCCGATTTCGAGCGACCATGCCGCCACTGCCGCGGGTGTGACGCGAATCTTGCCGGAGGCCGGGTCTTGGGCGGGATGAGCCATGTCGAGCCCCTCGGCGATTGTACCACGGCCCGCGCCGTACCGGGCACGGCGTCGGGCCTGACGGCAGCCGCGAGCCCCGCCCTCGGGCGAGGGCCGGACCCGGCGGGGGAGGGATGGCGCGGGCGGCGGCGAACGTCCTGCGCATGAGCACCCGACGCAAGGCCTGGACGTGCCTGCTTCTCGCCCTGCTCGCCGCGTCTTGTCTGGCGTGGGTCGAAGGCGGTTCTCGGGACACGGAGCCCGCGGCCGTGGCCTTGGCCAGCGCGCCGGCTCTTCCGGCTCCTCCCGAGGCGGCAGCGCCGGCAGAGCCGGTCACCCCGCCGGCCGTTCGCCGGTGGGTGGATTCGGCCCTGGAGGACCTGGCCCGGGGAAGGCTGGAGGCCGCGGCCAGCAAGCTGCGCCTGGCCCGCTGGTCCTTCCCACAAGATCTGGAATCCGGTTTGCTGCTGGCCTGGATCGAGGCGGCGCAGGGCCGGTGGGCAGAGGCGGCCAGGACCGTGCAGGCGCTGCCTTTGGACGGCCTCCCTGCGGCGTGGCGCCTGAGCGCCTGGGGGCTGGCGGGGATGGCCTACCGGCGCACGGGAGATCCGGCGGCTGCGGCCCGGGCGCTGCGCCAGGCGCTGGATGCCGACCCGCGGGCCGGGCTGGTCCACGAGGAGATGGGGCGCCTGGCCCTGGCGGCCGAACTGGATCCGAAGACGGCGGAGCGCCTCGCTCCCGCGTGGCCCGGTTCTCGCCCGGGGTCGCCGGCCGACTGGCGCGCCGCAGCCGAGGGGCAACTGCGGGAGGCCGTTCGCCTGGCTCCGGAGCGGGTCGACGCCTACCTGGTGTTGGCCCAGAGCCTCATGGACGCCGGGCGCTGGGCCGATGCCGCGGAGCTGCTCAAGCAGGCCAATCGCGTCGATCACCTGCTGCCCGAGATCCACGACCTCCTGGGCCAGGCCTACGAACACCTCGACCAGCTTCCCGCCGCCATCGCCGAATACCGGCGGGCCCTGGAGCTCGATCCCCAGTACCTTCCGGCCCGCCGCCACCTCGAGCGGCTGCAGCCCGAAGCCCCGGCCGCAAGTCGGCCCTAGCCCGCAAGCGCCCTGCAGGAGCGACGTTTTCCTGCGTAAAGACCGGGGCGCTTTCCCCATAAACCTTTAGCTGTCCAACGCTCGCGGACGAGCTGGAGGGTCAGGGGGAAGCCGCGCGTCATGCCGCGTCGAGGCCGGTTCGCCAGTCCCCGCGCCGCTTCGGGCTCCCTGCTGGAGGGGGCCGAACGTCTGAGCATCGCCGAAGTGTTCCGCAGGCTCCAGTCCGATCCTCACCACGGGCTGTCCCAGGAGCGGGCGGCGGCCATCTTGATGCGCCACGGCGCCAACGAGATCCCGTCGGAGGGCGGCCCGGGCCTCGCGCGCCTGATTTGGGAGCAGATGGGTTCGTTCATGACGCTGGTGCTCCTGGGGGCGGCCGCCCTGTCGTGGCTGCTCGGGGAGGAAGTCGACGCGATGGCCATCGTGGCCATCGTCGTGCTCAACACGCTGCTCGGCGTGGCCCAGGAGTACCGGGCGGAGAAGGCCATCGCGGCACTCTCTCGCTGGCAGGCACCGCGTGCGAGGGCCGTGCGGTCAGGCCGCGTCGAGGACCTCCCTGCCCGGGAGCTGGTGGTAGGCGATCTCCTGCTCCTGGAGGAGGGGGATCGGGTCCCGGCCGACGCACGGCTGGTCCAGGCCTTCGGGCTCATGGTCGAGGAGGCGGCCCTCACCGGGGAGTCGGTGCCCGTGAGCAAGGCTCCGGCGGACGGGCCCCTCCCCGGGGCCGGGGGTTGGACGGAGATGTCCCACATGGTCTTCACCGGTACCACGGTGGTCGCGGGGAGCGCCCGGGCCCTCGTGGTCCGGACGGGCACCTTCACCGAGCTCGGCACGATCGCCCGCATGGTAGCGGAGGCGCCGGTGGTGGCGACTCCGCTCCAGCATGCCCTGGATCACCTGGGCCGGTGGCTCGTGGGGATCTCGGCCGCGGCCGTTGCCGTGGTCTTTCTGGTCGGGATCCTCCAGGGGCAGCCATGGCTGTCCATGTTTCTCATCGCGATCAGCCTGGCAGTGGCCGCCATCCCCGAAGGGTTGCCCGCCGCGGTGACGGCGGCCCTGGCGCTGGGCGTGCAGCGGATGAGCAAGAGGCGGGCGATCGTGCGGCGGCTCAACGCCGTGGAGAGCCTGGGGTGCGCCAGCATCATCTGTGCCGACAAGACCGGCACGCTCACCCGCAACGAGATGACCCTGGAGCAGGTCGTTGCGCCCTGGGGCCGGGTGGAGGTAACGGGACAGGGATTCGAGCCCCGGGGGACCTTCTCCATGGACGGGGCCGCGATCGATCCCCTGGGCATCGAGCCCCTGCACCGGCTGCTCCGGGCCTCCGTGCTGTGCAACCATGCCGACGTCACCTTCCACGGCGGCCGGTGGCAGGCGGCCGGCGACCCCACCGAGGCGGCCCTCGTGTGCGCCGCCCGCAAGGCGGGGCTCGACCCCGTCCAGACCCGCAAACGCTGGCCGATCCTGGTAGAGGCGCCCTTCCAGGCCGATCGCCGCATGATGAGCGTGGCGGTCCGGGGAACGCTGCCTTACCAGGCAGAGGTCTACGTGAAAGGATCGCCGGATGCGGTACTGGCGCGCTGTCGAAGGGCGCAAGGCGCTCGCGGCGAGGGGCCTCTCAGCGACGCCGAGCGCGCCCGGGTGCTGGGCCACGCCGAGGCGCTGGCGACGGACGGGCTGCGAGTGCTGGCCGTGGCGGCCCGCCGTGCCGACGCCCGTGCTCTGCCGGCAGCCGGGAGCGACGTCTTCACCCTGGGGCAGGCGCTGGAACGGGACCTGACCTTCCTGGGGCTGGTCGCGCTGCGGGACCCGCCGCGCCCCGACGTGGCCCGTGCGCTGCAACGGGCACGCGAGGCCCACGTCACCACGGTCATGATCACGGGCGATCACCCGGCGACCGCCCGCGCCGTCGCCCTGCAGGTCGGATTGCTCCAGCAGGACGAGCAACCGCTGACGGGGGGCGAGATCGACCGCATGGACGACCACGATCTGAAGGAAGCCCTGCTCCGCCGCCGGGTCGTCGCCCGGGCCTCGCCTGCCCACAAGAAGCGGCTGGTCCGGGTGCTGCGGGAGGCCGGCCACGTGGTGGCCATGACCGGGGACGGGGTCAACGACGCTCCGGCGTTGAAGGAGGCGGACATCGGGGTGGCCATGGGCCTCACGGGCACGGACGTGGCCCGGCAGGCAGCCGCCCTCGTGCTCTCCGACGACAACTACGCCACCATCGTGGACGCCATCGAAGAGGGGCGGACCATCTACGACAACATCCGCCGGTTCATCCGCTACCTGCTCGGCTGCAACGCCGGCGAAGTGCTGGTCATGCTGGGGGCGGGCATCCTCGGGCTTCCCGTGCCCCTGACGGCGCTGCAGATCCTCTGGGTCAACCTGGTGACCGACGGGCTGCCGGCTCTGGCGCTGGGGCTGTTGCCCCCCACCCCCCAGCTCATGCGTCGCCCGCCGCGACCCCGCACCGAAAGCCTCTTCGCCGGCGGCGCGGCCGAGGAGATCGCGGAGGAGGGCCTGTTGATCGGGGCGACCACCCTGGTGGTCTTTGCCGTGGCCATGGCGTCGGGCGGCGGGCTTGCGGTCGCCCGTACCGCCGCCTTCATGACCCTCGTCCTGTCCCAATTCCTGTACGCGTTGCGGCTGGGAGCCGGTACCGGGCGAGGCGGCTGGCCGGCGCCGGTGCTCGTGGGCGCCGTGGGGGTTTCGCTGGCCATGCAGCTGGCCGTGGTGAGCATCGGGAGGGTGCAGCCTCTTTTCCAGACCGTGGCGCTGGACGTGACGACCTGGGTCCTCGCCGTCGGGGCATCGGTGGGGACGTTCGTGCTGCGGGTGCTGGCTGACCGGCTCGGCGCGACGCTGCACGCGTGGGCGCGGCGCATCAGCGCGTGGCTGTCGTGGGCGCGTGCCTCGTGATAAGATGAACCCCGACGGGGGTCGGACGAACTCTTGTCGGATGCATCCCAGACGGCTGCGGCTCGCTCGGAGCCACCGGCTCCTGCGAGCATGACCGGGTTCGCCTCCATCGAAGAGGATGGCCTGTCCGGGCGTGTCCGGGTGGAGGTCCGGACCTTCAACCACCGCTACCTCGATGTGGTGACCCGGCTGCCGCGCGCATGGCAACCTCTGGAGCCCCGGATCCGGGATCTGGTATCCCAGCGATTGAACCGGGGGCGGGTGGAGGTCGTCGTGGACGCGCAGGAGCCGGACAACCCCCAGCGAACCGTCCGGGTCAACGCCTCCGCCTTGCTCCAATACTGGGACCAGCTTACGCGGATCCGGCAGCAGATAGGGGTGGATGCGCCGTTGTCGTTGACCGACCTCCTCGTCCTTCCGGAGGTCGTCCAGGTGCAAGAGCAACCCGTGGACGAAGAAGGGGTCTGGGGATTGCTGCGGCCGGTGCTGCAGGAGGCTTTGGAGCAAGTGGCGAGGATGCGCCGTCGCGAGGGGGCCCGGCTGTGGGAGGACGTGGACCGGCGGCTGTCCACGATCGATGCCTCGTTGGGCGAGGTGGAGAGGAGCCTGCCTCGCTACATGGAAGGATACCATGAGCGTTTGGCGGGTCGGGTCCGGGAGCTCCTCAAAGCCGTGGTACCGGACTCCGCCGCCGGGCCCCCGGTTCTGGACGGTGGGGCTTTTCAGCAGCGTCTCGCGCAAGAGGTCGCCCTGGCGGCCGAGCGGGCCGACATCAGCGAGGAGATCCAGCGGTTGCGCAGCCACATCTGGCACATGCGCCAGCTGGCGGGCGAGCCGGCCCCCGGCCGGCGGATGGAGTTCCTGTTGCGGGAGATGGAGCGGGAGCTCTCGACGGCGACCGCCAAGGCGCCTGACCCCGCGATGGTGCACCACCTGGTCGCGATGCGGGGACTGGTGGAGCAGATCCGGGAGCAAGTGCTCAACTTCGAATAGGGGGGCCGTCCTGTGGAAATTCGCCTCATCAATATCGGCTTCGGCAACATCGTTTCGGCCAACCGGATCGTGGCCATCGTCAGTCCGGAATCGGCGCCCATCAAGCGCATCATCCAGGAGTCTCGGGATCGGGGACGGCTCATCGACGCCACGTACGGGCGCCGCACCCGCGCCGTCATCATCACCGACAGCGAACACGTCATCCTCTCCGCCGTCCAGCCGGAGACCGTGGCGCATCGCTTGAGCGGCCGGGACTCCACGCCGGAGGCCGCCGTCCAGCCGCAATGAAGACGTCGGGCGAACTGGCGGTGCCCCATACGAGCCAACTGCCCTACGCCTTGAAACGTGGGTTTCTGGTGGTCGTCTCCGGCCCTGGCGGCGTCGGCAAGAACACGCTGGTCAACGAAGTGCGCCGGCGCATGCCCCAGCTGGTCTACTCGGTCTCCGCCACGACCCGCCCACCGCGCCCGAAGGAGATCGACGGATACCACTACTTCTTCGTGAGCGAGCAGCGGTTCTTCGAGCTGGTGCGTTCCGGCCAGTTACTGGAGTACGCCCGCTTCGGGGATCACTGGTACGGCACGCCGGCGGAGTTCGTGAAACAGGCCGTGGGGGCCGGCCAGGTGGTGCTGCTCGACATCGACATCCAGGGGGCCCGGCAGCTTCGCGCCAACCGGTTGGCGGACGCCGTCTTCGTCTTCTTGCTGCCCCCTTCCCTCGAGGCGCTGCGTGAGCGTCTCGTCCGCCGGGGGGCGGATTCGCCCGAGGCGATCGAGCGCCGCATGCAGATGGCCTTGACAGAGATGGCAGCGGCGCCCGATTATGACTACGTCGTGGTCAACGCCAGCCTGGAGAGGGCGAGCGAGCTTCTGCAGGCCATCATCCTCGCGGAGGCGTGCAGGCCTTCCCGGGTCGCGGCAGTCTGGGAGCAACCTGGGGGCAAAGAGTGAGACGATGCTCAACCAGCCATCCTTGCAGACGATGCTGGAGCGTAACCCTGCCAGGAGCCGGTACATCCTGGTGACGGCGGCGGCCCGCCGGGCGCGGCAACTGCTCGAGGGTTCCCCCCCGCTGGTTGCGATCGACTCCACCAAGCCGGTCACCATTGCGCTGCGCGAGATTGCGGAAGGCCGCGTGATCTGTGAGTTCCCCGCCAAAGGCGGTGTCAAGTAACCGCGCTGACGGCGCCGGGGAGGTGGCTGGCGGCGCAGCCCGCAGCGTCGTCGTCGCCATCGACCCGGACGAGGCAGTGATCGACCGTCCCCTCAGCTACGCGGCCCCACCCGGGCATGGCCTGCCCCCTCCCGGCACGCGGGTACGGGTGCCCTTGCAGCGCCGGCTGGTTTGGGGCTGGGTCGTCGCTCACGAGGCCGCTCCGCCCGGGATCCGTCTCAAGCCCGTGGCTGCCGTGGGCGAGGAGGCGGACCGGTGCGACGACGAGGCGCTGGACCTGGCCCGCTGGATGGCCCGGCGCTATCTGGCACCGCTCGGAGCCGCGCTCAAGGTGGTGGCGCCTCCCCCGTCGTTGCGGCGGCCCCGGCCGGGCCGGCCCTCTTCGGAGAGCGCTTCCCGGCGGGACGGCCGGGAAGCACCGCCCTTGACCGGAGCCCAGGAGGCGGCGGTCGTCGCCATCGAGCGGGCGCTCGAGGCCGGCGAGCACCGCGTCTTCTTGCTCTGGGGCGTGACCGCCAGCGGGAAGACCCGGGTGTACGAGCAGGCGGTGGCCTCTTGCCTGGCCGCCGGGCGGTCGGCGGTCGTGCTGGTGCCCGAGATTGCGCTCACCCCCCAGCTGGTGCGGGTCTTCCGCCAGCGCTTCGGGGACGTCGTGGTGCTCCACAGCCAGATGTCGGCGACGGAGCGCCGTATGCGGTGGGAGCGGGTCCGCTCGGGGGAGGCCCGGGTCGTCATCGGCGCCCGATCCGCCGTCTTCGCCCCGGTGGTGCGACCAGGCCTGTTCGTGCTGGACGAAGAGCACGAGTCCTCGTACAAGCAGGACGAATCCCCGCGCTACCACGCCAGGGACGTGGCCATCGAGCGGGCCCGCCGCGCGGGGGCGGTGGTGTTGCTGGGTAGCGCCACTCCCTCGATGGAGTCCGTCTGGCAAGCCCGCCAGGGCCATTACGGCCTGCTCGAGATGCCCGGCCGGATCGACGGGCGTCCCATGCCCTCCGTGCTCGTGGTGGATCTGCGAGAGGAGCTGGCCGCCACGGGCCGGGTATCGCCTCTGAGCCGCCCGCTCCACGAGGCGCTCAAGCGGACGCTGGAGCAGCGGGAGCAGGCCATCTTGTTCGTCAACCGGCGAGGCTTCTCCGGTGCCATGGCGTGCCGGGAGTGCGGGCACAGCTGGCGGTGCCCGCACTGCGACGTGAGCCTGACCTACCACCATACCGCTGCCGGCGGCCGGTTGCGCTGCCATTACTGCGGCTACGAGACGGCGATGGCGTCGATCTGTCCCCGGTGCGGGAGCAGGCAGGTCGCCCCGGTGGGCTTCGGGACGCAAAAGGTGCAGGCGGCCCTGGCCGAGGCGTTCCCCGGCGTGCCCGTGCTGCGGCTCGACGCGGATACGACCACGAGGCGGCGTTCCCACGAGCGGATCCTGGAGGAGTTCGCCAACAGCCGGCCTGCCGTCCTGGTGGGCACCCAGATGGTGGCCAAAGGGCACGATTTCCCGGGAGTGACGCTGGCGGCGGCGGTCCTGGCGGACGTCACGCTGCACCTTCCGGACTTCCGGGCCGCCGAACGGACGCTCCAGCAGCTCGTCCAGGTCTCCGGCCGGGCAGGCAGGGGCGAGCGGGCCGGCACGGTGGTCATCCAGACCTTTCAGCCGCATCACCACAGCATCCAGGCGGCCGCCCTCGGGGACCTGCGCGGCTTTTATGCCGAGGAACTGGCCTTCCGGCGGCGGCTCTCGTATCCGCCGTTCGGGCAGCTGATCCGGATGGTCGCCTCCGACCCCGACGAGGCGAGAGCCCGGGAGTGGGCCACGGAGCTGGCGCGCCGGATGGAGGAGGCGTCGCACGGCCGGGGCGTGAAGGTGTTCGGCCCGGCTCCGGCCCCCATCGCCCGCATCCGGGACCGCTACCGCTGGCAGGTCGTCGTGCGCGGGCCCGACGGCGAGGTCCGGCAGCTTGCCGGGGCGGTGACGCAGGCGCTCGGCGGGCGGGGACGTCGCCGGCCGGAAGCGTTCACGGTCGACGTCGATCCCGTCAGCGTCCTGTGAGCGCAGGTCACGGCGAAAGGTCGTCTCCGTTCCGGGCGGTTCCGGGCCGTTTTTTCGGAGCATGTATAATAGGGCGGAGCGAGGCGGCGGGGGCGCTTTGCGCCCTGCGCGACGCCTGTGGAGGGACCAACGTAGCTTGGCCGTATTGCCGATCCTGCGGATCGGAGCGCCCGTGCTGCGCCAGAAGGCGAAGCCCGTCCAGCGGGTGACGCGGCGGCACCGGAAGCTCATCGAGGATATGCGGGAGACCATGGAGAAGGCGCCTGGCGTGGGCCTGGCGGCCAACCAGGTGGGGGTGCTGGAGCGGATCGTCGTGGTCGATCCCGGCGACCGCTTCATGGCGCTCATCAACCCGGAGATCCTCACCTCCGAAGGCTCCGACGTGGACGTCGAGGGGTGCCTCAGCATCCCCGGGGTGACCGGGTACGTGGAACGGGCGGCCCGCATCCGGATCCGCGCGCTGGACGAGCGAGGGCGCCCCCTCGAGCTCGACGCCGAAGGCTATCTCGCCCGCATCATCCAGCACGAAGTCGACCACCTCGACGGCGTGCTCTTCATCGACAGGGCGAGCCGCATCGTCCAGGAAGAGGAAGGGGAGGCGTCGGGCCGGGAAGAGGGCGCGCCGCCCCGGCAGCTCGGGCAGGCGGCCGTGGTGGGCAGCCCCGGCCCGGATCGCCCGGAGCGGGGGAATCGGGCCTGAGGCTGATCTTCGCGGGGACCCCGGAGTTTGCCGTCCCGAGCCTGCGGGCGCTGGCAAGGGCGGGACATGCCATCCCGCTGGTCATGACCCAACCGGATCGGCCCAAAGGCAGGGGCATGCGGCCGGCGCCCCCGCCCGTCAAGGTGGAGGCGCAGGCGCTCGGGCTGCAGATCTGGCAGCCCGAGCACCTCGAGCCCCATGAGCTCACGGGGGTCCTGCGGAGCACCGGCGCCGAGGCGCTGGTGGTGGTCGCTTACGCCCACAAGATCCCGGCGGAGGTACTCGGGCTTCCTCGCTACGGGTGCATCAACGTACACGCCTCCTTGCTCCCCCGCTGGCGCGGCGCGGCTCCCATCGCCTGGGCCCTTCTGGAGGGTGACCGGGTGACGGGCGTTACCATCATGCGGATGGACGAGGGCTGGGACACCGGCCCCATCTTGTTGCAGCGAGCAGCCGTGATCGGCCCCGAGGAGACGGCGGCGTCGCTCCACGACCGGCTGTCCGAGACCGGGGCCGAGCTCCTGGTGGAGGCGGTGGCGCGCCTCGAGGCGGGTACCCTGCAGCCGATCGAGCAGCCCGAAGAGGGCGTGCGGCTTGCTCCCAGGCTCCAAAAGGAGCAGGGGAGGGTGGACTGGACCCAGCCCGCCGAGCGGATCGCCCGGCGGTGCCGGGCGTTTTACCCGTGGCCGGGGTGCTTCACGACGCACGAAGGCAGGTTGATCAAGGTCGTGGAGGCGAGGGTCGCCGGGCAAACGGTCACCGGAAGGCGCCCGGGGGAGGTGCTGGGCGTCGAGCCGGGGGCAGGGGTGCTTCGGGTCGCGTGCGGGGACGGTACCGTTCTCTCCCTGGCCCGGGTCCAGCCCGAAGGGAGCCGGTCGATGACGGGCCTCGAGCTCTGGAACGGGCTCCACCTCGAGCCCGGGTCGATCCTGGGTGCGTGAGGGAGCGAGCCTGGAGGCTCGACGGCTGGCCAGCCTGGCCCTCGGGCGCGTAGAGGATGAGGGAGCGTATTTGCACCTCGCGCTCCGGGGCTTGCTGCGCCAGCACGCGACGACGGCTCGAGCGGCAGCCCGGGCGACGGCCCTGGCGGCCGGTGTGCTCAGGTGGAAGACCCGCCTGGACTGGGCGCTGCAACGGGTGAGCGCCTGGCCGCTCACGGCCGTGGATACGCCCGTTCGCCAGGTGCTGCGGGTGGCGGCCTATGAGATCGGCTTTACCTCCACGCCTCCGCCCATCGCGGTGGATCTGGCCGTACGCCTGACCCGGCGGCTCCACCCGGAGGCCTCGGGGTTCGTCAACGCGGTGCTGCGGGCTCTCGTGAGGGCCTCTCGCGACGGCATGCCGGCACCGGCCGGCGGACCGGTGGACGAGCGGTTGGCCATCACCTACGGCCACCCGCGCTGGCTCGTACGGCGATGGCTCGACCGTTTCGGGCTCGCCACCACCGAGGCCATCTTACGGGCCAACAACGAGCCGTCGCCTCCCACCGTGCGGGTCAACCTGATGCGTACCACGCCGGCTTCCCTCCAACGGCGCTGGGCCGCGGAGGGGATCCCGTCGGCGGCGGGCGCGCTGGTCTCGTTCGCCGTCGAGATCCACCTCCCCGGACGGTCGCTCGAGCAACTTCCCGGCTACGACGAGGGGCTCTTCTCGCCGCAAAGCGAGGCGAGCATGCTGCCGGCCCTCGTGGTGGGGAGCGTGGCGGGCGAGACGGCGGCCGATCTTTGCTCGGCGCCGGGCGGCAAGGCGACCCAGATTGCGGAGATGGCGGAAGACCAGGCGCATGTCCTGGCCTTCGACCGCCACGCCGGGCGGTTGGGGCTGGTGAGACGAAACGCCCGCAGGCTCGGACTCCGCTCCCTTCGTTTCGCCGTGGCCGATGCCCGGCGCCCCCCTTTGGGCGCAGGCAGCCTGGACGCGGTACTCCTCGATGCTCCCTGTACCGACCTCGGCACGGTGCGCCGCCGCCCCGACGTCCGGTGGCGCCGGCGACCCGAAGACGTGGAGGAGATGGCCCGCCTGCAGCGCCAGCTCCTGGACGCGGCGGCCGGGCTCATCCGGCCGGGCGGGCGACTCGTCTACAGCGTCTGCTCCTTCGAGCGCGAGGAGACGACCGAGCACCTGGCCTACGTCGCCGAGCGGCACGGGATGCAGGCCGTGCCCGTCGAGGCGATGGCCGCGTGGCGTGGGCCGAGAGGTACCGGCGCCGATCGAGAGGGTATGACGCTCCTGCCCCACGAGGTCCGAACGGACGGGTTCTTTGTCGTCCGATTCGAGCCGCTCCGGCGCGTATGAACAGGAAGGAAGCTCGTCCCGGTCTTCGAAGAGATTATCGCGAACAGCGAACGTTGCGAACGGCCGCACCGCGGGGACTCTCTGTAGGGGATTCGTGGGGGGCGGCCTTTTCTTTTGCTCGTCCCTGCTTCGCCTGGCAGAAGAGTTGGAGGAGAAGGAGGAGTGGTGCGTGGTTCGAGTCCTGATCGCGGACAACAACATCGAACTCTGCGAGACGCTCGAGCAGTACCTCAACAGCCTTCCCGACATGGAGGTCGTGGGCACGGCTTACGACGGGGAGGAGACCCTGGCCAAGATCGAGGCGCTGAGCCCGGACGTGGTGTTGCTGGACATCACCATGCCCCATCTGGACGGGCTGGCGGTCATGGAAAGACTCCGTGCCGCCGAGCCGGTCAACTCCGACGGCACCTTGCGGCCGCTTCGTCCCGCCGTGATCGTCGTGACCGCCTTCGGGCGAGAGGACGTCATCCAGCGTTTCACCGAGCTGGGTGCTCAATACTTCATCGTCAAGCCGTTCGACCTCGACTTGCTGGCCCAGCGCATCCGCCAGTTTGGCACGGCGCAGGAGTCCGCCGCCCACGAAGAGCCCGCCGCCGCGGCCACTTCGCAGGGAGCGCGCTCCGTTTCGCGCGCCGGCGCCGACGCCGAAGCCCAGGTGACCGTGCTGCTGCACCAGATCGGCGTACCCGCCCATTTCAAGGGGTACATCTACCTGCGGGACGCCGTCCTCATGGTCGTGCGGGAAAACCGCATGCTGGGTGGTTCGCTCACCAAGGAGATCTACCCGAGGCTCGCGGACCGCTATGGAACGACGCCGGGCGGTGTCGAAGCGGCCATCCGCAACGCCATCATGGCCGCGTGGGAGCACGGCAATCGTGATTTCCTGGCCACGCTCGCAGGCCTCGGCGGACGGCGGGACCGGTTGCCGACCAACTCGCTGCTCATCGCCAAACTGGTCGACCGGGTGCGCTTCGGCAACTCCCTCGCGGGGCAGGTACTCGACAAGTCAGCCTGAACACGAGAAGGCGAGGCGGGGGATGGTCGGGGCGAGAGGACTTGAACCTCCGACCTTGCGGTCCCGAACCGCACGCTCTAACCAAACTGAGCTACGCCCCGGCTGTTTGCCAGCCCGTCGGCCTCGTGCCGCCACCCTCGACCGGCGGGCCTCGCCCGGCGTGGTATAATCACGCCTGGACTGCCGCCCAGTGGCGTCCTGCCGGCCGGGCAGGGCCAGTATACTGCCCGGCCGGCACAGGTGTCAATTGCGGATAGGGGGCCGCGCGTGGGCGTCTGGCAGGGTGATGGGACGGCGGGGCCGGTGCTCCCGATCGGCTTGGTGAGGCCGAAAGCGGAGATCGCGGCGCTCGCGGTCGCATGGGGGCAGTCGCGCTATCGGGCCGACCAGGTCGCCCGGTGGGTCTTCCGCCACGGGGTCACCGACCCGCGGGCCATGACCGATCTCCCGGCAGGGCTACGGGACGCCCTGGCCGAGGTCGCCTGGCAGCAGGTGATGGAGACCCGGGCCCTCCAGCACGACCCGGACGGCACGGTCAAGGGGCTGCTCGAGCTGCGCGGGAGCGCGGCGGCTCCGGCCCAGATCGAGGCGGTGCTCATCCCGGCGGGCAACCGGCTGACGTTGTGCCTCTCCTCGCAGGCGGGCTGCGCCATCGGCTGCCCGTTTTGCGCCACGGGGCGCATGGGCCTGCGGCGTAACTTGCAGCCGGGGGAGATCGCCGCCCAGGTCGCCTGGGCACGGTCGGTAGCGGGCCGGTGGCCGAACCACGTGGTCTTCATGGGCATGGGGGAGCCGCTTGCGCGCTACGCGGTGGTCCGGCAGGCGATCGAGCTTCTGCGCGGGCCCGGCGGGTTCGGGATCGGCACGCGGCGCATCACCATCTCCACGGCCGGCGTCGTGCCGGGCATCCAGGCTCTGGCCGCCGAGCCCGCCTTGCAGGTGGGGCTGGCGGTGTCGCTGCACGCGCCCGACGACGCCTTTGCGGGATCGGCTCGTGCCGCTCAACCGCCGGTGGCCGCTGGAGGCGTTGCTGTCCGCCGTGAGGGAGTACACCCGAGCCACCCGCCGCAGAGTCTCCTTCGAATACGTCTTGCTGGCGGGCATCAACGACTCGCCGGCGCAGGCGCGGTTGCTCGCCCGGCGGATCGAGGGTATGCTGGCGCACGTCAACCTCATCCCGTACAATCCGGTGCCGGGAGTCCCCTTCGAGCCCAGCGACGAGCGGGCGGCGCAGGCATTTGGGGCCACCTTGAAAGCGCGAGGGATCGCGGTGACGCTGCGGCGCCCTCGGGGCCGCCGGATCGACGCCGCCTGCGGCCAGCTGGGAGCCCGCCACGTGACGGCCAACGTGTCCAGGGGGTGAGCCGGCGTACAGATCGCGGCCATCAGCGAGCAGGGAACGGTACGTCCCCGCAACGAAGACGCTTGGGTAGCCCGGGGCGACATCCTGGCCGTCGCCGACGGGATGGGCGGCTACGCGGGCGGTGACGTCGCGGCCCGGCTGGCCCTGGCCGCCCTCACGGACGGCTCGGCACCCTCGCCGGCCGGTGAGGCGGAGGTCCGGTCAGCGTTCGAACGGGCGCACCGCCGCATCCGGGAGGCGTCGGCTTCTCATCCCGAGTGGAGCGAGATGGGGACCACCCTGACCGCGGTCTGGATCCGGCGGGGGCGAGCCTTCATCGGGCACGTCGGCGATAGCCGGGCCTACCTGGTCCGGGGGGAGCGTATCGAGCAGATCACCCAGGACCACTCCGTCACCGCCGAACTGGTGCGAAACGGCACCCTGACCGAGGAGGAGGCCCGCACTCACCCCCACCGCCACGTCTTGACGCGAGCGCTCGGGGGCGACGGCCCGGTCGAGGTCGACGTGATGAGCCTGGCGCTCCGGCCCGGGGACCGGTTGGTGCTGTGCACCGACGGCCTCACCGGCAGTCTCGAGTCTGACGAGATCGGCCGGGTCGTGCGGGCCTCCGCCACGCCCCGCGCGGCGGCCGAGGCGCTCGTGCAGCGTGCCTGCGAGCACCGCTCCACGGACAACGTAACCGTCGTGATCGCGTTCATCGAGGAGAACGACCTCGATCAGGAGGATCCCCCGGGAGTGGATCCGACGTGACATCCAGGATGCACCTGGCTTCGGGACGCTACCGCCTCATCCGCCCGGTAGGAGAGGGCGGCATGGCAGTGGTCTACCGGGCCGTCGACGAACTCCTGGGCCGCCCCGTGGCCGTCAAGATCCTGCGGCCGCAATTCGCAGGCGACCGGGAGTTCGTCGAACGCTTCCGCCGCGAGGCGCAGGCGGCTGCGAGCCTCTCCCATCCCAACGTCGTCCAGATCTTCGACGTCGGGCGGGACAACGGTTCGCACTACATCGTCATGGAGCTGGTGGACGGGAAGAGCCTCAAGCAAATCCTGCAAGAGCACACCCGCCTCGATCCGGTGGCGGCGGTAGCCGTCACCCTGGCGGTCGCCAAGGCCCTGTCGCATGCCCACCGGCACGGGCTCATCCACCGGGACATCAAACCGCACAACATCCTGGTCACGACCGAGGGCCTGGTGAAGGTGGCGGACTTCGGCATTGCCCGGGCGGCGAGCGCCACGTCGCTGACCGATTCGGGCACGGTGCTGGGCTCCGTCCACTACTTCTCGCCCGAGCAGGCCCGGGGTCAATCCATCGGCGTGGCGAGCGACCTGTACTCCCTCGGCATCGTGCTCTACGAGATGCTGACGGGGCACGTACCGTTCACCGCCGACTCGCCCATCGCCGTCGCCATCCGGCAGATCCACGACCCGGTGCCGCCGATCCGGGACCAGGTCCCGGGCGTGCCGCCCCAGCTCGAGCGCACGGTCATGCATCTGCTGGCCAAAGACCCGGCCAGGCGTCCCGCATCGGCCGATGCCCTGTACGAGGAGCTGAGGCGGGCGATTCCCGAGGCCGAGGAGTTCCCGCTGTTGAGCTTGCTGCAGCGGCCTCGGGGACACGAGGGAGCGGGGGCCGGGCGCGGCGAGAAGGGCAGGCGTCGCGAGCGGTCCACCCAACCCGAGCGGCCGGCCGCAGCGGCTGCGGACGGCGCTCCCACCCAGGTCGTCACCTGGCCGAGGGCCGCAGCAGAGGCGCGGCCGGGCGCCGGGGGCAGGGAAGGGGCGTATGCACCTACGGCCGGTCGCACGCACAGGGGACGGTCTCGTCTTTATACGGTGGCCTTCGTCGTGGCGTTCATGGCCGGGCTGGTGTGGGCGGCGTCGCATTTCTCCGACTTGTTGTTCCCGAGGGAAGTGGTCGTGCCCAACATTGTCGGCCGTACCGAGGCCGAAGCCCGGATGCTGCTGGAGCGGCAGCACCTGAGTTACGGGGTCGACCAGCGGATCTACTCCGACTCGGTGCCGAGCGGCCAGATCATCCGCCAGGATCCCGAGTCGGGGCGCCGGGTGCGGGAGGGCCGGAAGATCTGGGCCACCGTCAGCCTGGGCCCGGAGGTCGGCGTGGTGCCGGACCTGGTGGGCAAGTCGCTGAGGGATGCACAGCTGCTCCTGGTGCAGCAGGGATTCGCCCGTGGCGAGGTAACGTATGGATATGCGCCCGACCGGCCGCCCAACACCGTCATCACCCAGGACCCCGAGCCCAACACGCAGCTCGAGAAGGGGCGTCCGGTCAACCTGGTGGTGAGCCGGGGCGAGCAGCCGCCGGCCACCGTGACCATCCCCGACCTGACGGGATTGCCCCTCGACGACGCCCGCCGGCGCCTGGAAGCGCTGGGCTTGCAGATCGGCAACACGTGGGCCGAGTACAACCAGCAGTACCCGTCGGGGGCGGTGGTCGATCAAGACCCCGCGCCGGGCAGCCAGGTCGAGCAAGGGTGGAGCGTGGACGTCATCTACAGCCAGGGACCGCCTCCGACCGCCCAGGAGGGCGGCGGGGCCGCACCGGTACTGCCCTCTGCCCCGGGCGCTTCCGGGGGAGCGGCGCCGCAGGCGACGCCCTCGCCCGGCTCGGCCTCGGCCCCGCCTCCGGGTGACGGTGCCTCCGGCCCGGCGGGCCCGAGCAGCCCGGCGCAGGGACAGGCTCCGGGGGCTGCGGGCGGGACGGGCCCGGCTGCTGCGACGAGCGCTCCGTCGGGCAAGTGGCGGACGGCCGAGGTGGGGATCCAGGTGCCCCCCGGCAAGGACCAGGAGGTGGTCATCCTCGTCATCGACGACTTCGGGGCCAAGGAGGTCTTCCGGCGGACGGTGGCGGGGGGCAGCTACCTGGCCGAACGGGTGCGCGGGCGAGGGCCTTCCGCCCGGTTCCAGGTGTACATCGGCGGCGCGATGGTGGAGGAGGCGCCCTTCCCCCAGGACGGGCCGTGAGGAGCCGGTAGGCCGTATGGCGCGAGCACGCAAGCCGTCCGAGGAGGAGGGCGGAGCGACGGTGCGCCCGCTGGCGAAGCGTGAGGGCACCGTCGACGGCATGGTGGTCTCCCGCCGCTCGGGCTTCTACGACGTGCAGCTTCCGTCCGGAGACGTGGTGCTGGCCACGCTGCGGGGCAACGTGCGCAAGCGGGGCCCCGTGCTCACCGGAGATCGGGTCAAGGTGCGGCTGCTGGCCGACGGGCGGGGTGTGGTCGAAGAGGTGGGGCCCCGCGTCACGTGCCTGGCGCGGCCGCCCCTTGCCAACGTGACCCGTCTCGTGGCCGTCGTGCCGGTCGACCACCCGGACTTTTTCTTGCTGGACAGGGTGCTCGTGCTGGGGGAGGCGGCCGGTCTTTGCTCGGTGGTCTGCATCAACAAAGTCGACCTGGACGACGAGGGGCAGGCCGGGGCGTGGGCCGAGCGGTACCGGCAGGTGGGCTATCCGGTGGTGCTGGTGAGCGCCCGCACGGGCCAGGGGATGGAGGAGCTGGCCGGGCTGCTGACCGGTCACGTGAGCACGCTCAGCGGGCCGTCGGGCGCCGGCAAGTCCTCCATCCTCAACGCGCTGGTGCCGGCGGCCGGGGCGGAGGTGGGCGAGATGGCCGCCCGCATCGGCGGGGGCCGCCACACGACCCGGGTGGTCCGGCTCCTCCCCCTGCCGGGAGGGGGGCTCCTGGCCGACACGCCCGGCTTTTCCCGCCTCGACCTGGTCGGCATCGGCTCCCGTGACCTCGACCGATGGATGCCCGATATCGGCCGGTGGGCGGACCGGTGCCAGTTCGGAGAGAGCTGCCTGCACCGGGGCGAGGAGGGCTGCGCCGTTGCCCGGGCCGTCGAGGAGGGCCGGGTTTCGAAACATCGTTACCAGCACTATCGCCGCCTGATCGACGAGGTGCTGGCCATGGAGGTGCGCCGCTACTCATGACTCCCCCGTTACCCCGGGTGCGTATCGCGCCCTCGTTGTTGGCGGCCGACTTCGCCCGGCTGGCCGATTCGGTGAGCCGGGTGCCCAACGCGGACTGGCTGCACGTCGACGTCATGGACGGCCACTTCGTGCCCAACCTGACCGTCGGCCCGGTGGTCGTTGCCGCCCTGCGGCACGTCACGTCGTTGCCCCTGGACGTCCACCTCATGGTGGAGTCACCGGAATCCATGGTCGAAGCGTTCGCCCGGGCGGGAGCCAACCATCTCACCGTGCACGTGGAGGCGACCCACCACCTGGACCGTCTCCTCAGGCACATCCGGGAACTGGGCTTGCGGGCGGGGGTCGCGCTCAATCCGGGCACGCCGGTGGAGGCCCTCGACTACGTGGTCGAACTGGCCGACCTCGTGCTGGTCATGACGGTCAACCCCGGCTTCGGCGGGCAGCACTTCATCCCCCAGATGGTGCGCAAGGTGGAGGCCGTGCGCCGCCTGCTGGAAGAGCGCCAGCTCTCGTGCGACGTCGAGGTCGACGGAGGAGTCGATGACAAGACCGCTCCCGCCCTCGTGCAAGCCGGGGCGACGGTGCTGGTGGCCGGCACCTTCGTGTTCAAGGACGACGACCCGGCCGGCGCGGTGACCCGGCTGCGCCGCGTGAGCGGCGCGGTCGCGGGGTTCCCGGCGGCGGGCCCCGAGGCGGGAGGGTCGGGGCGCGCGGGAGCATGAGAGATGCCCTGTCGGCCCGGCAGGGCGTGTAAAGTGGCACTAACCTCCCGGGATGCCCTCGCAGCGTTCGCCGTCGTTGTTTTGGGTGGGGCGTTAGTGTTGCTTACCACCTCTCGCCGCGGTATCGTAGGGCCCAGGAGCCCCGCGACGCACGACGATCGCAATCTTCGACCGCTCGCCGGGGCGGGGGGTGGTGGATGGAGAGCAGGGGCCGTCGAGGGGCGTCTCCTGGCGGCAAGCCGGAGGGCGTACCGAGCCGGCCCGGACAGCAGGGCGTTGCATGGTTTTCCAACCGTGCCGCAAGACAGCGACCCGCACGTTCATATCCTCTCCCACCCGTGGAGTCCGGTCGACGGGGTAGCGAAAGTCAGGCAAACGATCCATCGAAAACACCGCACACCGGCCTCGAGTGTCCCAAAAAGCGCGCGTCGCGGGGCTCCGGATCCCCTGAAGGCGAGAGGGAGGCGGACGGCGATGGCGTCGACGGCGGGGGCCAATCCGGGATTGCCCCGGGAGATCCGGGGCCAGACGGTGGCCGTGGTGGCGGCCGAAGGATGGTTGCGGCCGCAGGCTTTGTGGCTCGCCTATCGCATGGCGGCGGTGCTCACGGGTGCCGGCCTGCGTGTGGCCCTCCTGGGCCATCCGCAGGCCCCACGCGCGGGCGTCGTCGCCGGGGCTCCCGTGACGCCCTCCCTGCGCAGGCGGGTGCACGCCGAGGCCCGGCGTGCCCAGATGGTGATCGCCGCGGTCTGCGCCGGACGGCCGTGGACGGCCTGGCTATCCGAGTTGGGGGGCTGCTTCGATCGGCTGGTGGTGGTGACCCGAGAGCCCCGGCCCGACCCTCGCGACCTCTGGATCCCGGGCCCGGAGCCTCCGGAGGTCCGGTTCGTCCCTGTGGACCTGGCCGGCTCGGGCGCGCCGGAGCAACACGACACGGTCAGCCGCCTGGCGGCCGAGCTGATGATCCCCCGCGTGCGCCTGCGGGCCAGGGCGTGAGCGCTCCCGTCCCTCAGACGGCGAGCTGCACCTTGCCCTTCTTCAGGCACCGGGTGCAAATGTAGGCGCGCTCCACCCGGCCCTCCACCACGATCCGCCGGCGGTGCAGGTTGGGCATCCAGCGCCGGTGGGTATGGCGGTACGACTTGCTCACGTTGAAGCCCGTCTGTGCTCCCTTGCCACAAATCCGGCAAACTCTGGCCACGGCCAGACCCTCCCTCCTCCTGCGACGACCAGACCAGGCCGCATTCTACCACGGCCGAAGGCCCGCCACAACACCACGAAAAGGGCGGGATGGTCCAGGAAAAGGAAGGCCGGGGCCAGCGGGGAATAACCCAGGGGCCCTGCCTCTGGTATGATGGGGCAGCGAGGGGGCACAGGGCATGGCGGTGACGCTGACCAACGAGCTCGGCAGCATCCGGATCGCGGAGGAGGCTTTGTCCGCTGTCGCAGGATACGCGGCCCGGGAGTGCTACGGGATCGTCGGCGTGGCCGCTCGCAGCGTGCCGGACGGGATTGCCGAGCTGCTGGGGCTGGAAAACGTCCATCGCGGCGTCGAGGTCCGACTGGAGGACGACGTGATCGTCGTCAACCTCTTCGTGATGGTGGAGTACGGCGTCAACATCTTCCAGGTCGCCCGCAACGTGATGCAGCAGGTCAAGCACCGCCTGGAGCAGATTTCGGGGCTCGAGGTAGGGCAGATCAACGTCCACGTCCAGGGTGTACGGGTGGGCGAGGGCGACCGCCGGCGCAGGCATTCCGAGAGTTCCACGCGGAGGGTATGACGAATGGGTGGGGCGGCTTCGGGCGAGGGCCGAGAGATTTTCCTGAGGTGGATGGAGGCGGGACTTCAAGCACTCGAGAGGGAAAAAGCGGCGATCGACGCCCTCAACGTGTTCCCCGTGCCGGACGGCGACACCGGCACCAACATGTTCCTCACGTTTTCGGCCGCGTGGAAAGAGGTCCAGAAAGACCTCCACGGCAGGCTGCGGGATCTCGTGCAGGCAGCCTCCCGCGGAGCGCTGATGGGGGCACGCGGCAACTCCGGCGTGATTCTCTCCCAGTTTTTCCGTGGTTTCGCCCGTTCCATCGCCGCTGCTCCGCCGGGTGCTCCCCTGGATGGGGCGCGCCTTGCCCACGCGCTCGAGGAGGCGGCTCAGACGGCCTACCAGGCGGTCATCAAGCCGGTCGAGGGGACCATGTTGACGGTCGGCCGGGCAGCGGCCCGGTGGGCGGAGCGGGCTGCCCGGCGTCCCGGGGCCAGCCTCGTGGAGGTCCTCGAGGCAGCTTCGGAAGGGGCGAAGATCGCACTGGCCCGGACTCCCCGGCAGTTGCCCGTACTGGCGCAAGCCGGCGTGGTCGACGCGGGGGGCCAGGGGCTGGTGGTCTTGCTCGAGGCGGCGCTGCAAGCGAGCCGGCAAGCACCGGCGCCGCCGGCCGCAGCGGCGGCCGACCGGAGCCATCCGGCGGCCGCGGCGGTGCCCCGGGAGACAGCCGAGGGCGCCATGCCCGGCCATGAACCCGGCGGCATCACGGAGACGTACGTCCGGTACCGGTACTGCACTGAGTTTTTGATCATGGGACAGGGCATCCCCCAGGAGCAGGTCCGCGAAGCGCTGCTGCCGCTCGGGGACTCCCTTCTCGTGGTCGGCGATCCCTCGCTGCTCAAGGTCCACGTCCACACCAACCATCCCGGCCGCGCGCTGGAAGTCGGCGTACGGTGGGGCGAACTGCTCAACGTATCGGTCAACAACATGCAGGAGCAAAACCGACAGGCCGCCCGGCGCAAGAAGGAGCAACGAGCGGCCGCACTGGCCGGCCCTCCCGCCGAGGGCTCTTCCCGGATGGCCTCGCAGGTCTCTCCGGGGCGATCCGGCCCCGCGACCCCGCCCTCTTCGTCTGGCCGCGCCCTTGCCCCGCAGGCTGCCCCGGTCGGGGTCCGGGTGTCCGATCCTCCCGCCGGCAACCACCGGCCGAGCAGGGCCGCGCCGGCGGACCTGGCGGCCCGCGCTAACCACGGCGCGACGGGACGGGTGGCCATCGTCGCCGTGGTGAGCGGCGACGGCCTCAAGGATATCTTTCGGAGCCTGGGCGTGGAGCAGCTGGTCGACGGCGGCTCCACCATGAACCCCAGCACCGAGGAGCTGGTCAAAGCGGTCGAGGCGTCTCCCGCCGCCGGGGTGATCCTTCTGCCCAACAACAAGAACGTCGTGATGGCCGCCCGGCAGGTGCCGGCGATCGCCTCCAAGCCCGTCATCGTGGTGCCCTCGCGTAACATCCCGGAAGGGTTGGCCGCGGCGCTGGCTTTTTCCGGGGAGCTCGGGCTGGAAGCCAACGCCGCCCGCATGGAACGGGCCCTCGAACGCGTGGCGAGCGGCGAGGTGACGTACGCGGTTCGCGACTCGCACTTCGGCGACCATGAAATCCGAGCCGGCGACATCGTCGGCATGGCCGACGGGGAGCTGGTCTCGGTGGGCCAGGACGTCGGCGAGGTGGTCTACCAGGTGGCGCGGCGCTTGCTCGGCGACGGCAAGACGCTCCTGACGCTCTACTACGGCCGCGAGGTCGATCGTGCGCAGGCCCAGCGGCTCCTGGACACCCTGAAGGGCCGGTTGGACGGGACCGAGATCGAGCTGTACTTCGGAGGGCAACCGATCTTCTACTACATCCTGTCGGCCGAATGATCCGCTCTCGGGCCAAAGAGAGGCAACACGGCCAGGAAAAGGTTGGGCGAGGCATGGCAGCAGGCGCTCGGCGCATCCGGATCGTGACCGATAGCATGGCCGATCTTCCGGCCACCTGGGTACGGGAGTTCGACGTCCACGTGGTGCCCCTGCACGTGCTGTTCAAGGGGGAGAGCTACCGGGACGGCATCGACGTCTCCCACGAGGCGTTCTTCGAGATGATGCGGCAGGCCGGCAACGAGGAGCTGCCGCGCACCTCCCACCCGTCGCCGGCCGACTTCGTCGCCGCGTATCAGGCGATCGCCGGCGACGCTTCGGCCATCCTGTCCATTCACGCGTCGGCCTACATCTCCGCCACCTACCAGTCGGCCATGGTAGCGGCTCGGGAGTTCCGGGAGGTCCCTGTCAGCGTCTGGGACACGCGCCTCGTGAGCATGGGCGAGGGACTGGCGGTGCGGGAGGTCGCCCGGGCGGTGCAGGAGGGGCTCCCGGCCGGCGAGTGTTTGAAGCGGGGACAGGACCTCGCCCGGCGGATGCGGGTGCGCTTCACGGTCGAGACGCTCGAGTACCTGTGGAAAAACGGCCGGATCGGCCGCGCGCAGGCGTTCGTGGGAGGGCTGCTGCAGCTCAAGCCGGTGCTGGCCTTCGAGGACGGCATGGTGACCCCGGTCGAGCGGGTGCGGGGCCGGGCCCGCTCCCTTTCCCGGCTGGCGGAGATGTGCGCCGAGGAGACCGGGGGCAGCGGCCAGACGCTGGCCATCGTGCATGCGGCGGCGCTGGAGGAGGCCCAGGCGCTGCGGGAAGAGATCCTGGGGCGGTGCCAGTTCGACGAGGTGGTCGTCACCACCCTGGGAGCCACCATCACCTCCCACACCGGCCCCGGCACCATCGGGATCATCTACACCCTGAAGGAGTAGGGGCGGGTACCGCGCAGATGCGGCCCTCGCGCGGGCCTTCGGGCCGGTGAGAGTGATCGCAGGGATCGCGAAGGGCCGGCCGCTGATCGCACCCGCCGGGCGCAGCGTACGGCCTACCACGGATCGGGTGCGCCAGTCCGTGATGGACATCCTGGCGCCGTTCACCCCGGAGCGAGCCTGGCTCGACCTGTTCGCCGGGTCGGGTGCGATGGGCATCGAGGCGCTGAGCCGGGGAGCCCGCCGGGCGGTTTTCGTGGAGGACGATCCGGCGGCGTTGCGGGCGATTCGGGCCAACCTGGAGCGGACGGGCCTCGGGGAGAAGGCCACGGTGCTGCGCCGCGACGCGCTGCGGGCCATCGAGGAGCTGAGTCGCTCCGGCGAACGTTTCGACGTGATCTTCGCCGACCCCCCGTACGCGGCAGGGCTGGCGGAGGCCGTGGTGCGGGCGCTCGCCGCGTCCGGCCTGGCCGCCGACGATGGAGTGGTGGTCGTCCAGCACGGCGTCCGGGAAGAGCCGGCTGCGGTGGCCGGGTGGACCGTGTGGCGGCGGGCCCGCTATGGGGAGACGACCGTGACCTTTCTGGCGCGAGGAGGGGAGGGGCTTGCGTGAGCGTGGCGGTCTACCCGGGCAGCTTCGATCCCGTGACCTTCGGCCACCTCGACATCATCACCCGCGCGGCTGCCCTGTTCGACACGCTGTACGTGGCGGTCTTGCAGAACCCGAGCAAGCAGCCCTTGTTCAGCGTGGAAGAGCGGCTCGCCATGTTGCAGGAGGCGTGCCGCCCTCTTTCCAACGTTCGCTGTGAGACGTTCTCGGGGCTGGTGGTGGACTACGCCCGCTCCCGCCACGCCATCGCCATCGTCCGGGGCTTGCGGGCCGTCTCCGACTTCGAGTACGAGTTCGTCATGGCCACCATGAATCGCAACCTGGAAAGCCGCATTGACACTGTGTTCATCGTGACGTCGAGCGAGTACGCGTTCATCAGTTCGAGCCTCATCAAGGAGGTCGCGCGGTTCGGCGGGGACGTGGGCCGGTGGGTGCCCCCGGGGGTAGCCGAGCGCCTGCGGTCGCGCTTCTCCGCCGGCGACGGCGCCGGGGGTGCCGGGAGCCCACAGGAGTAGGAGAGCGCGCCATGGCCGACCAGACTCGGGTCGTGACGGTCCAGTTGCTGCTCGAACGGCTGGAGCACCTGGTGGCGTCCGCCCCCACCCTGCCTCTCGGGGGGCGAACGGTGCTCCGGGGCGACGAGGCTCTGCAGCTCATCGATCGGATCCGCCGGGCCCTCCCCCAGGAACTGGAGCAGGCCGAGGAGCTGCTCGCCCGGCGCGATCAGGTGCTGCAGGAAGCACAGGCCGAGGCGGAACGCATCGTACTGAAGGCCGAGGAGTACGCGACGCGTCTGGTGCGCGAGAGCGAGGTGCTGCGCCAGGCCCGGGAAGAGGCAGACAGGCTCATGGAGGAGCAGCGCCGGCGCGCCGCCGAGCTCGAGGCGGGCGCCAACAGTTACGCCGACGCGGTGCTCACCATGGTGGAGCAGGCGCTGGAGAAGACCCTCTCCGAGATCCAGCGGCACCTGCTCCAGGTCCAGCGGGGCCGAGAAGAGTTACAGCGCCGCTTGCAGGAGGCGGCCGGGGCCTCCGACCCCCGTCCCGAGCAAGAGGCAGGCCAGGGCGTCGAGCAGGCCTCCACGCCGGCGCAGTGACCGACGGGGCTCCCGGGCTCACAGTCGCCCCGCCCGGGTTATCCACGGCCCCCAGGCGACGAGGCGGCGCACCACCGCTCCGGCCGTGGCCGCTACGACCAGCAGACCCAGCAACAACGCCGCCGTCTTCATGCGCCACATCAGGGCGCCGAAGGTCCACCACAGCGGTGCCGGGCCCGCGGGAGCGGCCGGTGCGGCCCAGGCGCCGACGGCGGGCCCCATGCCGAGTGCCATGAGGGCCACGGTGATGATCGCCGCCAGCACCCCGTGCAGGAAGCGGGCGCGCAGGTAGGGCCCGAGGCGGATACCGGTGCCCTGGACCACCGCGGCCACCTGGGTGTGGACCGCCAGTCCTGACCAGCCTATGACGAAGCTCGCGAGTGCCGCCCGCTCCACGAGCGATCCCCGGGCCTGGGAGGCAGACTGTGTGCCGTTGGTGATCTCGAACAGGCCCCGCACCAGCACCTCTCCCATGCTCCGGTCGAGCCCCAGCGCCTGGCCCACCCATCCCGCCGCGCCGGACAGGAGGGGTACGATGCCCACGCGGGCCAGCACGCGCAGCAGGACGGAAAAGAGGATGATGGTGCCCCCGATGAGCAGCATGCTGTGCATGGCCGATCGGACGGCGTCGCCGAGCACCTGGCCGAACGGCCGGCCGTCGGCCCGGTGCGCCTTCAGCATGGCGGCCAGGGCGCGGCGCAGCAGTCCCTCCCGGGAGGTCGCTTCGATCGGCGGGGTCTCGGGAGCGCCCCGGTCGTGGAAGGCTCCGGAGAACCCGACCAGCAGCACGCCCAGGTAGTGGGCCACGCTGAGCACGCCTCCCAGCTCCGGCACCTGGAAGAAGCCCGCCGCCACTACCCCCGCCATGAACAACGGGTCCGCGGTATTGGCGAGAGCGACCAGCCGTTCGCCTTCGACGGAGTTGCACAGCCGGTCCTTGCACAGCCGGGCGGTGATGATGGCCCCGAGGGGGTAGCCGCTCACCAGCCCCATGGCGAACGCGAAGGCGCCTGCCCCGGGAATGTTAAACAGCGGCCGCATCAGAGGCTCGAGCAGCACACCGATGAAATGGATGACCCCGAAGGCCGCCAGGATCTCGGAGAGGGCAAAAAAGGGCATGAGCGCCGGGAGGACCGCCTCGAGCCACAGTCGAAGGCCAAAGAGGCTGGCCTCGAAAGCGTCCTTGGCGGCGACCACCACGGCTGCCGCGAACAGTCCCAACAGCAAGGCCGCGAGGTAGGTCCTGAGTTCGGGCCGGAGGGATGGATGCACCGGACGCAATGGCTGAGCCTTCCTTCTGCGTTTCCCGTCGCTTCCCGGGAATGTATACGAGCAGGGAGGGATGGCTTTTCTTGACGCCCCTCCAGGGGCTCACTATAATGGGCGAGGTGGCGAGAGGGCCGTGCAGGTCAACATCCACGCCATCCGGGAGCAAAAAGGCGGACAGCTCCCGATCGAGGGCGAGACGAAGTCCCCGCCCCTGGAAGTCGCCGGCGGCGAGATCCAGTGCAGCCCGGTACGAGTGCACGGCACGGTCACCCACACGGGGAAAGGGTATCTGGTCCAGGTCCGGTTGCGGTGCGAGGCCCGGTTGGAGTGCACGCGATGCCTGTCGCCGTTCGTGTTGTCCATCGATCGGCCGATGCAGGAGATGTACTATCCGGAGCGGCTGAGAGGCCAGCACCCGGAAGGCGATGACGTGGCCAACTGGTTCTCCGGCGACGTCTTGGATCTGTCCGAGGCGATCCGAGAGCACCTGCAGCTTGCGCTGCCCATGAAGCGGCTGTGCCGGGAGGATTGCAGGGGGCTGTGCCCGACGTGTGGCAAGAACCTCAACGAGGGCCCTTGCGACTGTCGCCGCACCGGGGTGGACGAGCGCTGGGCAGCGCTGGGGCGGTTGCTGGTCGAGCCCGTGCCCCGGCAGCGAGGAGGAGAATGAGCAGTGGCAAACCCCAAGCGGCGCTTCTCCAAGGCCCGCACCCGCACGCGGCGCTCCATGTGGCGGCTCGTAGCGCCCAACCTCTCGGAGTGCCCGCGCTGCCACAAGCTGCGGGTGCCCCACCGCGTCTGCCCGTACTGCGGCACGTACGACGGCCGGCAGTACCTGCCCCCGGTGGAGCAGGCATGACGGGCTAGCCGGCGCGAGGCCGGGCCGCCGGGGCATGGGAGGAAAGCTCGACGCCCCGCCCTTGCGGGCGGGGCATTCGAGGGTCACGATTTATGAGTAGGTCACCTGACCAGGTCATAGAAAAACGGCTGGAGCGGCTGCGGGCGGTGCTGCACCAGGAGCCGTTCCTCACGGACAGGGAGCTCGCCGCCCGCATCGGGGTCAGTCTTCCGACGGTGCGCCTGTACCGCCTGCGGCTGGGGATTCCCGACGTGCGGGAGCGCACCCGCCAGCTCGCCGAGCGGCTCGTGCGGCCGCGGTCGCTGTACGCCAGCGAGGTGGTCGGCGAGGTCGTGGAGCTCGAGCTCGGCCGCCGGGGTATCTCCTTGCTGCGGACGACCGGCGAGATGGCCTTCGCCCGCACGGGGATCGTCCGGGGCCACTACCTCTTCGCCCAGGCCAACTCCCTGGCGGTTGCCCTCATCGACGCCGACTGGGCGCTGACGGGGTCGGCCCGGGTGCGCTTCATCCGGCCGGTGCGGGTAGGGGAAGAAGTCGTTTGCAGCGCCCGGATCCAGCGCTCCCGGGGCTCCACTCACCTGGTCGTCGTGGACAGCCGCGTGCGCCAGGCGCAGGTGCTCCGGGGGCTGTTCGTGGTCGCGGCGCCCCGGGATGGGCCCACAGAGGAAGCGGGGGACGAGGATGGCTCTGGTCGTTGATGCCATGGGCGGCGACGACGCTCCCAGGTCGCCGGTGCGAGGAGCGCTGCAGGCGGCCGCGGACGTGCCCGGCCCTATCGAACTGGTCGGCCTTCCCACCGCCATCGAGCCGCTGCTCCAGGGCGCGGCTTCAGGGGAGCGGATCCGGGTCGTGGCCGCCACGGAGCAGATCGGCATGGACGAGCACCCCGTCGAAGCCGTGCGCAAGAAGCGAGACGCCTCGCTCGTCGTGGCGGCCCGCCGGGTGAAGGAGCTGGGAGCGGAAGGGGCGCTCGTGTCGGCCGGGAGCACGGGGGCCGTGCTGGCCGCCTCCCTGCTCCACATCGGCCGCATCCCGGGCGTCGAGCGCCCGGCCATCGCCATCGTGCTGCCGCTTTTCACCGGGCCCGTGGTGCTGCTCGACGGAGGGGCCAACGTGGACTGCCGGCCCTCGCACCTGGTGCAGTTCGGCGTGCTGGGCCGGGTCTTCGCCCGGGTGGTGCTGGGCATCCCCGAAGCCCGGGTGGGGTTGCTCAACATCGGGGAGGAGGAGACGAAGGGCAACGAGCTGACCATCGCCGTGCACCCGCTCATGCGCCGCCACGTCCCCGGCTTCGTGGGCAACGTGGAGGGCAAGGACGTCTTCGCCGGGGCGTGCGACGTGGTCGTGTGCGACGGCTTCGTGGGCAACGTCCTGCTCAAGTCCATCGAGGGGTTCGCCGCCGCCTTGCTGGGCGAGATCAAGCGAGCGGCCGCAGCGAGCGTAAAGGGCAAGCTCGGTGGATGGCTGCTGAAGGGCGCCCTTTCCTCCTTGCGGGCGCGGCTGGACTACCGGTCGTACGGGGGGGCCTTCTTGATCGGCGTACGCGGGGTGGTCGTCGTCGCCCACGGCCGCTCCGACGAGGTCGCCATGGCCAACGCCGTGCGGCTGGCCCACCGGGGAGTGAGGGGCGACCTCGTGGCCTCGATCGGCGAGGCGATCCAGAGGCTGCCGGAGGAGGTTTCGTCGCATGCCGGTTCGTGAGGGGCGTGCCGTCGGGATATGGGGCACGGGGTCGGCGGTGCCCGAGCGGGTGCTGACCAACTTCGACCTGGAGAAGATGGTGGAGACGAGCGACGAGTGGATCCGCACCCGCACGGGCATCCGGGAGCGTCACATCGCAGACGAAAAGACCGCCACGTCGGACCTGGCGCTGTTGGCCGGGCGCCGGGCCCTGGAGGCGGCCGGAGTGGGGCCGGACGAGCTCGACCTGATCGTGGTGGCCACCGTCACTCCCGACATGTCCTTCCCGTCGACGGCCAACCTGGTGCAGGACCGTCTGGGGGCGCGCCGGGCAGCCGCCTTCGACCTGGCGGCCGCCTGCTCCGGCTTCTTGTACGGCCTGGACACGGCTGCGGCCTTCGTGGCGACGGGCCGGGCCGGCTACGCCCTGGTCGTCGGGGCCGAGTGCCTCAGCAAGATCACCGACTACACCGACCGGTCGACGTGCGTGCTGTTTGGGGACGCGGCGGGCGCGGTGGTGGTGGGCCCGGTGGGGCCCGGATACGGGTTGCTCTCGTCCCACCTCGGATCCGACGGTAGCTATGGGCACCTGCTCCACCTGCCGGCGGGGGGCTCGCGCAGGCCCGCGTCGGCCGCCACGGTGGCCGAGCGGCTCCACTTCATCAAGATGGCCGGCAACGAGGTGTTCAAGATCGCGGTGCGGACCATGGGGGAGGCCGCCGAAAAGGCGTTGCAGGAAGCGGGTGTCTCGGTCGACCGGGTGCGGTGGTTCATCCCTCACCAGGCCAACGTGCGCATCATCGATGCGGCGGCCAGGCGCCTGGGGATCGAAGAGGATCGGGTGGTCGTCAACATCGACCGGTACGGCAACACCTCGTCGGCTTCGATCCCGCTGGCGCTGGACGAGACGGTGCGGGCGGGCAAGGTGGCGGAGGGCGACTACCTGGTCCTGGCCGCCTTCGGCGGGGGGCTTACCTGGGGCGCCTCGGTCCTCCGGTGGGGCGGTCGCCGGTGACCACGAGTCGCCGAGGCGCGTTCGCGGTACTCTTCCCGGGGCAGGGCTCCCAGGCCGTCGGCATGGGAGGCGCCATGGCGGAGGCGTTCCCCGCCGCAGCGCAGGTGATGCAGGCGGCCGAGCGGGTGTTTCCCGGCCTGTGGAAGGTTTGCCGGGAGGGGCCGGAGGAGCTCTTGCGGCAGACCGTATACACGCAGCCCGCAGTGCTCGCGGTCAGCGTGGCCCTGTGGGAGGTCTTCCGCCGGGAGGCGGGGCGTACCCCTGCGGCGGCGGCCGGCCACTCGCTGGGAGAGTACACCGCTCTCGTGGCGGCCGGAGCGATGCCGTTCGAAGCGGCCCTCGCGGTGGTGCGGGCGAGAGCCGAGGCCATGGAGGCAGCTCTGCCGGGCGGCAGGGGCTCGATGGGGGCCGTGATCGGGCTCGAAGACGAGGTCGTCGAGGCGATTTGCGAAGAGGTATCCCGGCGCCGGAGCCCCCTTTCCGGTGAGCCGGCTCCCGCCTCCGTGGTGGCGGCCAACTTCAACGCTCCCGGGCAAGTGGTGGTCTCGGGGCTCATCGAGGCCCTGGACGAGGTGCGGGAGGCGGCGGTCCGGGCGGGCGGCCGGTACGTGCCGCTGCCGGTGAGCGGGCCCTTCCACTCGCCCTTCATGGCCCCGGCGGCCAGGACCTTCGCACCCGTGCTCGAGCGCACGCCCATGCAGTCGCCTGCCTTCCCGGTGGTGGCCAATGTCACGGCCCGTCCCATGCCCGGGAACGCCCGTGCGATGCAGGAGCTCTTGGTGGCCCAGGTCACCTCGCCGGTGCGGTGGGCGGGCGCCTTGCGGGCCATGGCCGCGATGGGGGTGTCGCACTTCGTGGAGATCGGCCCGGGCAAGGCGCTCACGGGCATGGTCCGCCGCACGCTGCCCGACGCCGTGGCCTTGAGCGTGCAGGACCCGCCGTCGTTGGATGCGGCGCTTGCGCGGCTGAAAGGGGATGGACTAATATGACTCTGGCCGGCCGGACTGCCATCGTCACGGGTGCGAGTCGTGGGATAGGCTACGCCATCGCTCGGTTACTGGCCTCACAAGGTGCCCGGGTCGTCGTGACGAGCCGCCATGCAGAGGCCGCGGAGCAAGCGGCGCAGCGTATCGCCTCGGAGACGGGTGGCGAGGTGGCCGGGTGGGAGGGGGACGTCACCAGGCCGGATACGGCCGAGCGCCTGGTAGAGCGGTCCCTCGAGCGATTCGGGCGTTTGGATGTCCTGGTCAACAACGCCGGCATCACACGGGATACACTGCTGTTGCGCATGAACGACGAAGACTGGGACACCGTACTCGACACCAACCTCAAAGGCGTATACCGCATGAGCCGCGCCGCCCTGCGTCCCATGCTCCGCCAGCGCTACGGGCGCATCGTCAACCTCTCCTCCGTGGCCGGTCTCGTCGGCAACCCGGGCCAGTGCAACTACGCGGCGTCGAAGGCGGCCATCGTCGGGTTCACCAAGAGCCTCGCCCGGGAGGTGGCGTCCCGGGGCATCACGGTCAACGCCGTCGCTCCAGGGTTCATCGAAACGGAGATGACGGCGCGCATGAGCGCCAAGGAAGGGGCGCTGGCCTCCCAGATTCCCATGGGGCGTCTGGGCCGGCCGGAAGAGGTCGCGTGGGCGGTTGCGTTCCTGGCCTCCGATGAGGCGTCTTATGTGACGGGCCACGTGCTGGTGCTGGACGGGGGGCTGACCATGGCAGGGTGAGGGCGGCGGCTTCGGCCGGGCCGGTGTCCCACGCCCGGCGGCAGGGGTGCGACGAGCTCGCGTTCCCATTCATCTCAGGAGGGGAAGGCCACACCGGTATGGACGTCTTCGAGAAGGTCAAGTCGATCATCGTCGAGCAGTTGAGCGTGGACGAATCCGAGGTGACCCCCGAGGCGTCGTTCGTCGACGATCTGGGAGCCGATTCCCTGGACATCGTGGAACTCATCATGGCGTTCGAGGAGGCGTTTGGCCTCGAGATCCCCGACGAGGACGCCGAGAAGATCAGCACGGTCGGGGATGCGGTCAAGTACATCCAGTCCCGCCAGGAGTAACGCGTCGTTGCAGGTGGCAAAGGGGGGTCACCGTGCGACGAGGTAGCCGCCGCGTCGTCGTGACCGGCATGGGCGTGGTGTCGCCGATAGGGACCGGGCTCGAGACGTTCTGGGCCGCTCTGGTCGAAGGGCGGCCGGGTGTCGGGCCGATCACCCGTTTCGACCCTTCGGGGCTGGACTGCCGCATCGCCGGCGAGGTGCGAGACTTCGAGCCGACCCGGTACATGGACCGCAAGGAGGCCCGTCGCTCCGACCGCTTCATTCAGATGGCGATCGCCGCTTCGGTGATGGCGGTGGAGGACGCCGGCCTGGATCCCGACCGCCCGCTGGGGCCGGGTGCGGGCGTGGTCATCGGCAGCGGCATCGGCGGGATGGAGACCTGGGAGTCCAGCTTTCGCACCCTCATCGAGAAGGGGCCGGATCGGGTCAGCCCCTTCACCGTGCCGATGATGATCTCCAACATGGCGGCGGGCATGGTCTCCATCCGGTTCGGAGCGGAGGGGCCCAACCGGTGCACCGTTTCGGCGTGCGCCTCGGGGGCCGACGCCATCGGGGACGCTTTCCGGATCATCCAGCGGGGAGACGCCGACCTCATCCTCGCGGGCGGGTCGGAGGCCGCCATCACGCCATTTGCCATCGCGTCTTTCTCCGCCGCCCGCAGCCTGTCGACGCGCAACGACGAACCGGAGCGGGCCAGCCGGCCGTTCGACCGGGATCGGGACGGCTTCGTGATGGGGGAAGGGGCCGGGATCGTGGTGCTCGAAGCGCTCGAACACGCTCTGGCCCGAAAGGCCCGCATCCACGCTGAAGTGATCGGATACGGGGCAACGGGCGACGCCTACCACATCACCCAGCCCGCCCCCGAGGGGCGAGGAGCCGCCCGCGCGATGGAGCTCGCGCTCCAGGATGCTGGCGTCGCCCCCACCGACGTGGGGTACATCAACGCCCACGGGACGTCCACCGAGTACAACGATTGGTACGAGACCGTGGCGATCAAGCGGGTCTTCGCCGACTACGCGTACCGCCTGGCGGTCAGCTCGACGAAGTCCATGACGGGGCACCTGCTCGGCGCCGCCGGCGGGGTGGAGGCCATCGCCACGGTGCTGGCCATCGAGCGCGGCGTCCTCCCGCCGACCATCAACCTGGATCATCCCGACCCCCGCTGCGACCTCGATTACGTGCCCCACAAGGCCCGGCCGGCCCACGTCGACGTGGCTTTGTCCAACTCGTTCGGATTCGGGGGGCACAACGCCGTGCTGGTATTCCGGCGCTACCAGGAGGCGGCCTGAGCGGATCATGGGAGGGCCCCCGCGGGACGGGGACGGCGAGGCCCTGGGGTATCGGTTCGCGGATCCGGCGCTGCTCCGGCGGGCGCTGACCCATCGCTCCGTGGGAGCGGAGCACCCCGCGGCCGCAGGACAGCACAACGAGCGCCTGGAGTTCTTGGGCGACGCCGTCGTGGGGTTGGTGGTCAGCGCCTGGCTCTTCCGGGAGTTCCCCGACCGGCCGGAAGGGGAGCTGACGCGCCTTCGTGCCCAGCTGGTGCGGGGGCCCACGCTGGCGAGCCTGGCCCGCCGGTACCGCATCGACGAGCGGCTGCTCCTGGGCAAGGGAGCCCAGGTGCAGGGAGCGCGGGAGCACGAGCGGGTGCTGGCAGGGGCGTTCGAGGCCGTCGTGGGCGCGATCTTCGTGGACGGCGGATGGGAGGCGGCCCGTTCGAGCCTGGAACGGTGCCTCCCGGACGCGTTGCGCCTGGTGCGCCCGCCTTCCCAGGCCAACCCGAAGGGAGCGCTGCAGGAGCTCCTGGCCAAGCTCAACCGGCCCGCTCCCGAATACCGTGTGGTGGAGATGGAGGGGCCGCCCCACCAGCGGCGGTTCACCGTCCAACTCCGCTGCCCGCCGGACGTGACGGTGCGGGCGCAAGGCCATTCCCGGCAGGCCGCGGAAGAGGCGGCGGCCCGCCTGGTGCTCGAGCGGCTGCGTGCCGGCTCGTCACAAGTCCTTTGAGACCAGAGGAGATCGGGCGTACCGGCTGAATACTATTAGCACTGGAAAGATGCGTCCCACCCGTCGGCGTCGACCCCGTGGCAGGCGAAACTACCGCCGGGCCTTGCGTTGAAGGAGGCGTTGGGGCATGGATGTCCTGAAGGTTTCAGCCAATTCTAAGCCCAAGTCCGTGGCCGGTGCGCTCGCAGCGGTGTTGCGGGAGAAGGGTTCGGCGGAAGTACAGGCGGTCGGCGCCGGCGCCGTCAACCAGGCCGTCAAGGCCATTGCCATCACCCGGGGTTTCGTGGCGCCCAACGGCATCGACCTGGTGTGCATCCCGGCTTTCGCGGAGATCGAGATCGACGGCGAGGAGCGGACGGCCATCCGGTTCATCGTGGAGCCCAGGTGAGCGGGGCGCCGGGGATCGCGCCGTCACACAGGCCGTGTACTTGAAGCGGCTGGACCTTTACGGATTCAAGTCCTTCGGTCGCCGGGTCAGCGTCGAACTGGAGCAAGGCCTCAACGCCATCGTCGGGCCCAACGGTTGCGGCAAGAGCAACCTGCTCGACGCCATTCGATGGGCGCTGGGCGAGCCCAGCGCCCGTTCGTTGCGGGGCGGCCGCACGGAAGACATCATCTTCGGCGGGACCAAGGACGTGCGCCCGCTGGGCATGGCCGAGGTCGTCCTGACGTTCGACAATACGGACGGGGCGCTCGGCCTGCCGCACCACGAGGTGGCGTTGACCCGGCGCGCGTACCGCTCCGGGCAGAGCTTCTTCGCCATCAACGGCGTGCCGTGCCGGCTGCGCGACATCCAGGATCTCCTCGCCCGGGCCAACTTCGGCGCCCGCTCTCACGTGCTCGTGTCCCAGGGCACGGCGGAGACGCTGGCGGTCAGCGGCGGCGACGAGCGGCGGGCGGCCCTCGACGAGGTGGCCGGCATCGCCAGGTATCGCCACGTCGCCCTGCTCGCCCGGCTGGCCAGGGATCGGGCGCTGCAGGAGATGGACAGGGCCCAGGCGGTGCTGGCGGAGATGGGGCGGCACGTGGCGTTCCTCGAGCGGCAGGCCGCACGGGCTCGCCGGGCTCAAGAGGTGTCGACCGCCCTTCGGCAGGTCGAGGCGGAGCTGGTGCGCCGGGAGGCCGTGGCGGCCAAGGCGCAGCTCGAGCAGGCGACGAGCGCCCACGAGCACGCCCGCGCGCAGGTGGACCGGGCCCGGGCGCTCCTGCAAGAGCAACGCACCCGCCAGCAGGCCCTGCTCGCCGAGCAGGAGCGCCTCGACCGCACCCTCGACGAGCAGGCCCGGGAGACCGAGACGGCTCGCCGGTCGCTGTTCGACAAGCAGCACGAGCTCGCCAGGGCCTCGGACCGGGAGTTCCAGGCGCACGAGAGGCTCGAGCGGGCGCAGCGCGAGATGGAGGAGCTGCGGCGCGAGATCGAGGCTCGCGAGGCGGATCTGGCGAGGAGCCGGGCACGGGGCCGGCAACTGGCGGCGGCGCTCGCCGAGGCCGAGGCCCGTCACCAGGCCGTCGCGCAGGAGCTCTCCGCCGCTACCCGGGATCTGTCCGCCCGGGAAGCGGCCCTCGAAGGGCAGCGGGCTGCTCTGCTCGAGGCCCTGGAGTCGGTGGCGAGAGCGCGCAACGACCTGCTGGACGCCTCCCGCCGCGAGCAGTCCGTGCACAAGGAGCGAGAGGCGCTTGCCCGGCGCCTCGAGGAGCTCGCGGCCCGCCGGCAAGAGCTCGCCTCCGAGCTCTCGGACCTGGAGCAGGAGCTCTCGGAGGTAGAGGAGCTCCTTGCCCGGCGCAGGCACGAGCACGAGGAGGCCCGCCGGGCCCTCGTGCAGGCGGAGCAGGCGGTTCGGGCGGAGCAGGAACGGCTGCACCGCGCTCTGGCCGAGGCGGACCGACTGGCGGCCAGGGCGCGGGCTATCGAACAGGCGTTCGATGAGCTCGAGGGGTTCTCCCGCGGGGTGAGGGCCATCATGGCAGCGAAGGCCCCGTGGCGGGAGGCGGTGCACGGGCCGCTCGCGCAGCTGATCCAGGTGCCCGACGGTCTGGAAGAAGCGGCCATGGCGGCGCTCGGGGCGTTCGTGGAGGCGGTCGTGGTGGACAGCGCCGAGGCGGCGCGCCAGGCCATCGAATACCTGAGGGAGCGCCGGCAGGGCTGGATCACGTTGCTTCCCCTCGACTTCCTGCGCGTGAGGCGCCTGGACGAGGCCGAGGCCCGCAGGCTCACCGCCATGCCGGGGGTGGTCGGCCTCGCCTGCGACCTCCTGGACGTGAGCCCGGCCCTGCGCCCCGCGCTGGAGTACGCGACCGCCCGGGTCCTGGTGGTGGAGAGCCTCTCCGACGCCATCTCGGCCGGGCGCCAGGGCGGCGGCCTGGCCCGGATCGTCACCCGCCGGGGCGAGGTCGTGGTGCCCGGGGGCCCGGTCAGCGGCGGCCACCGGGAACACTCCCGCTCGGAGCTCCTGGCGCGCCGGCGAGAGTGGCGGGCGGTGCGCCAGGAGCTCGAGCAGGCAGTGGCGCTGCGCCGCCGGTCGGAGGAGGCCCTGCAGGCGGCCCGCCGCAAGTGGCAGGCACTGGGAGAGCAGGCCCGGGCGCTCGAGGCCGAGGTCGGGCAGCTGCAGGCTCGCAGCCAGGCCATGCGGGCACGCCAGGAGGCGCTGGGCGCCGAGCAGAGCCGGTTGCAGCGCGAGGCTGCCTTGTTGGAGGCGCAGGGGTCCCGGTGGGAGGCGGAGGCCTCCCAGCACGCCCGCGCGCAGGAGGAGCTCAAGGCGCACCTGTTGCAGCACCAGCAACAGGAGCAGCAGCACCGGGAGCGCCTGGGAGCTCTGAGCGCCGACCTCGAGGCCGTGCGGAAGAAGCGGCAGGAACTGGAGGCCGGGCTCGTCCGGGCCGTGGAAGAGCTCGAGGCGCTGCGGGCCGAGGAGAGGGTGGCCGCGGCGGAGGCTCGCCGCTTGGAGCAGGAGCTGGAGCGGCTGCGCCAGCGCCTGCAGCAAGGCGAGGCCGAGTCGCAGGCGGCTCGGGAAGAGGCCGGGCGGGCTCACGCCCTGTCGGTGGAGCTCGCCGAGGAGGTCCGCGCGCTGCAGGCCCGGTTGGGCCGGGGCCAGGACGACCACGACCGCTTGCGCCAGCAGCTGTCCGAGGTGCGCCGGCAACTGGAGGAGGTCCGCCAGCAGTCCGAGCACCTGGAGCGCACCGTCGAAGCCCACGCCGGGGCGATGGCGAGGGCGGATCGGGGGCTGGTCACGGCCCAAGAGCGGTGGCGCCAGGCGATGCAACAGCTGCGCCACTACCTGGGGGCCTCCGTCACCGATCCGGCGGCGGTCGTACCCTTTTCCGAGGAACTGGCCAGCGCCTCCCGCGCCCGGCTGGAGGAGCGCCGCCGGGAGCTGCAGGCGGAACTCGAGCAGGTGGGGCCGGTGGACCTGCAAGCCATCCAGGCGTACGAAGAGGCCCGCACCGAGTACGAGCAACGCTCGGCCGGCCACGACGACGTGCGCTCGAGCCTCGCGCGGTTGGCGCGCTGGCAGCAGGAGCTGGACGAGTTGAGCGCTCGCCGGCTGGTGCAGGCGCTCGACGCCGCCTCGGCGGCGTTCGACGCCACGATCCGGCGGCTGTTCGAGGGAGGCGAGGGCAGGCTTCGCCTGGAGGGGGTCCATCCCCTCGACAGCCGGGTCCAGATCGACGTCCGGTTACCGGCCAAGCGGCCGCAGCCGATCGTGGCGCTTTCGGGCGGCGAGCGGGCGCTGGTGTCGGCGGCCTTCATCTTCGCGCTGCAGCAGGTCAAGCCCTCGCCGCTGTGCGTCTTCGACGAGCTGGACGCCTCGCTCGACGA
Source organism: Limnochorda sp. L945t (assembly GCF_035593305.1). Classification (GTDB taxonomy): domain Bacteria; phylum Bacillota; class Limnochordia; order Limnochordales; family Geochordaceae; genus Carboxydichorda; species Carboxydichorda subterranea. Next base: position 1,137,978 of record NZ_CP141615.1, read on the forward strand.
GGCCAACCTCGAGCGGCTACTCTCGGTGGTGCGCGACATGGCCGCCCGGCGCCAGATCCTGTTCATCACGCACCGCCAGCGCACCATGGAGGCGGCCTCGTCGTTGTTCGGGGTCACGATGGACGAGCAGGGGCTGTCCCGGCTGCTGGTGCTGAAGCTCGGCGAGGTGCCGCGGGTGCTGGGGGGCGAGCTGGAGGCGACCCCGGCGTAAGGGCGCGCCTCGTGCAAGGAGTGGGTACATCTTGGTGTCGCTCTGGCAGCGGATGCGGGAGGGGATGAGCCGTACCCGCGACGCCCTCGTGAGCACCATCGACTCGCTGGTCCGGCGCCACGGGGCCTCTGCCGAGATGCTGGAGGCCCTGGAAGAGAGCCTGATCGAGGCCGACATCGGGCCGCGCCTTGCCTGCGAGATCACGGGGCGCTTGCGGCAGGCCGGGAGGCTCCCCGGCGAGGCGCAGGAGCTTCGCCGCCTGCTGGCGACCATCCTGGTCGAAGAGCTCTCCCGCCACACGGCCGCTTTGGAGCTCGACGACCGGGGCGGCGAGCCACCCAGGGCGGTTCTCTTGGTGGGTGTCAACGGGTCGGGGAAGACGACCACCGCCGGCAAGCTCGCATGGCAGCTGCGACGGGAAGGCAAGCGGGTCATCCTGGTCGGGGCCGACACGTTTCGTGCCGCGGCCCAGGACCAGCTGGCCCTGTGGGCCCAGCGCGCGAGGGCCGAGCTGGTGAGGGGAGCTCCGGGCCAGGACCCTGCCTCGGTGGCGTTCGACGGTGTCAAGGCCGCTCAGGCCCGCAAGGCCGACGCCGTGATCATCGACACGGCCGGCCGCCTGCACAACAAGTCCCAGTTGATGGCGGAACTATCCAAGGTTCGCAGCGTCACCGCCAAGGCGCTCGGGCGTGCTCCCGACGAAGTGCTGCTGGTGCTGGACGCGACCACGGGACAAAACGGGCTCCAGCAGGCGCGCGTTTTCCTCGAGGCGGTCTCCGTGACCGGCCTGGTCATGACCAAGCTCGACGGCACGGCTCGCGGCGGCATTGCCTTCGCCATCGTCCGGGAGCTCGATCTCCCGCTCAAGCTGGTGGGCATCGGCGAGGACCCCGATGACCTGCGCCCGTTCGACCCTGCCGCGTTCGTCGAGGCGATCCTCGACGTGGCGCCGTCTTCCTGAATCCCCGCCTGGCCGTTGACCGGGGCTGCCCCGCCCGCTATAGTCTAGGCTGTAAAGGAGATATCCTTAACAGGACTCATGAGCTTGCGGGTGGGCCGGCAACCGAACGATTTCCAGGGGCTCCGGGCCGTCCGGGTCGGGTGGCTTTCGCTCCTGTACGACATCTACGGGGGGTTGTTGACGCCCAACCAGCGGCGGCTGTTCGAGCTGTACTACCACCGGGACCTCTCCCTGGCGGAGATCGCCTCCGACGAACGGGTCAGCCGCCAGGCCGTGCACGACGCGCTGCAGCGCAGCGAGCGTACGCTGCTCGAGGCCGAGCAGCGACTCGGGCTGGCGGCCTGGTACACGCGCCAGCGCCGCTTGCTGGACGAGGCGCTCGCGCAGGCGCGCCGCGCCGAGGCGGCTGCCCGGCGGCTCGGGCAGGACGAGGTGGTCCGGGAGCTGGAGGCGCTCTGCGGACGGCTCCGGCAAATCGCCGAGGCGCTTTAGGGAAAGGCGGGGCAGGCGTTGTTCGAGGCCCTCACCGAGCGTTTGAACGCCGTCTTCAAACGGCTGTCGGGCCGGGGACGGCTTTCCGAGCGGGACGTCGACGAGGCGCTACGCGAGGTGCGCCTGGCACTTCTCGAGGCCGACGTCAACTTCCGGGTGGTCAAGGGCTTCATCGAGCGGGTGCGCAGCAGGGCCACCGGGGCCGAGGTCCTGGAGGGGCTGGCTCCGGCTCACCAGGTGGTACGGATCGTTCGGGACGAGCTGACGGCCCTCTTGGGAGGCAAGGCGCAGGCCCTGGTGCTGGACCCTCCGTGGCCGGCAGTGGTGGTCATGGTGGGGCTGCAGGGCTCGGGCAAGACCACGGCCGCCGCCAAGCTCGGCTACTTCATCCACAAGCGCCACGGCCGCCGCGTCCTGCTGGTGGCCGCGGACCTGCAGCGCCCGGCCGCCATTGAGCAGTTAAGGATCCTCTCGCAGCAGGCGGGGTGCGGCTTCTTCTCGGCCGGGCACGGGCTTTCGGCGCCGGACGTCGCGCGGGCCGGGGTGGCCTGCGCGGACAAGGAAGGCTACGAGGTCGTCGTCGTGGATACGGCGGGGCGCCAGCACGTCGACGAGGAGCTGATGGAGGAGGCCCGCCGGATCGTCGAGGCCTCCCGGGCCCGCCAGGTCTTGCTGGTGGTCGACGCCATGACCGGCCAGGACGCGGTCAACGTCGCCAGGGCCTTCGCCGAACGCGTGGGGGTGCACGGCGTCGTGCTCACCAAGCTGGACGGCGACGCCCGGGGGGGTGCCGCGCTCTCCGTACGGGAAGTGACGGGGGCGCCCATCCTCTTCGCGGGTACGGGTGAGCGCCTGGAGGGGCTCGAGCCCTTCTATCCCGACCGGATGGCGGGGCGCATCCTGGGGATGGGCGACGTGCTGAGCCTCATCGAGCGGGCCGAGCAGGCCGTTCGCGCCGACGAGGCACGCAGCGTGCTGCGCAAGATCCGGGAAGACAGCTTCGGGCTGGACGATTTCCTGGACCAGCTGCGCCAGGTACGCCGCATGGGGCCGCTCGACCAGCTCTTGTCCATGATCCCGGGCCTTGGCCAGGCCAAGGCGCTCAAGGGGCTCAACGTCGACGAAAAGGAGCTCAACCGGGTGGAGGCCATCATCCAGTCGATGACGCCCTCCGAGCGCCGCAACCCGGCCATCATCGACGGGAGCCGGCGCCGCCGGATCGCGGCGGGCAGCGGCACCCGGGTCCAGGACGTCAACCGGCTGCTGCGCCAGTACGAAGAAGCCCGGCGCATGATGCGGCTGGTGACGCAACGAGGAGGGGCCGCGCTACCCCCGTCGGGGTTGCCGGACGTGAAGTAGGGCCGAAGGTTCCATCGGGCTTGCATCCATCACGAAGGAGGTCGGAGGAGCGTTGGCGGTCAGGATTCGTCTCAAGCGGATGGGAGCGAAGAAGCAGCCTTCTTACCGGATCGTGGTGGCCGACTCCCGGTCGGCGCGGGATGGGCGGTACGTCGCGCAGCTCGGGCACTACAACCCCCTGCGGGAGCCGCCGGAGGTCCGGGTGGACGTGGAGCAGACGTTGGAGTGGCTGAGTAAGGGAGCCCAGCCCTCCGAGTCGGTCAAGCTGCTGCTGGAGCGGGCGGGAGTTTGGAGGGCCTGGCAGGAGCGCCGGCGTGGTTCGGGCCGCGAGGCGCCGGCCGAGGACCAGGGGCAGACTGCGGCACCGGCGGAGGGATAGGAGGGTGAACGTGAAGGAGCTCGTCGAGTACATCGCGCGGGCGCTGGTCGATCACCCGGATCAGGTGGAAGTGCGGCAGGTCGAGGGCGAGCGGTCCATCATCCTCGAGCTGAAGGTGGCCCCTGAGGACATGGGCAAGGTCATCGGCAAGCAGGGCCGCATCGCGCAGGCGATCCGGATCGTCGCGAAGGCTGCGGCGCTGCGTGAGGGAAAGACGGTTCACGTCGAGATCCTCGATTGACGGGCCCGAGCCCGGCCCGCGATGGGTGAGCGTGGCGCAAGTCCTTGCTCCTCACGGCATCAGGGGGGAGGTACGCTGCCGGCTCTTGAGCGACGATCCCCGGCGGCTGGCCGCAGGAGCGACGGGATGGCTGCGGGTGGCAGGCCAGGAGCCTCGCCCGGCGCGGATCGTTGCGAGCAGGCCGGGGCCCCGGGGAGCGTTCCTGGTAAAGTTCGAGGGGGTCGGCGACCGATCCGCGGCGGAAGCACTGAGGGGGGCGCTCCTGCAGATTCCGGTGGAGCAGGTGCGGCCGCTGCCAGAGGGGAGCTTCTACTGGTTCGAAGTCGTGGGCATGGAGATGGTGGACGAGCAGGGCAAAGCGCTCGGGACGGTGAGCGCGATCGTGCGCTCGGCGGCGCATGACCTGTGGGAGGTCACGCCCTCGAGCGGCGGCCCGTCCTTCCTCGTGCCCGCGGTGCGGGCCTTCGTCCGCAGCGTCGATCGCTCGGCCCGCAGGATCGTCGTGAACTTGCCGCCGGAGCTGTGACATGGAGCGGTACCCCTTGGACATCGTGACGCTGGCGCCGGCGGCACTGGCGGCGGCGCTGGCGCACGGGGTGACGGGCCGGGCATGGCAGAGCGGCCTGGTGAGGATCCGGCTGTGGGACCTGCGAGAGTTCACCCGCGATCCCCATCGGAAGGTCGACGACGTGCCCTTCGGTGGGGGGAGCGGCATGGTGCTGATGCCGGAGCCCATGGTGCTGGCCGCCGAGCACGCCATCTCGTCGAGGCAGGAGCCGGAGCCTCCTGCGGTGCTGGTGCTGGCGGCGGCCGGCCGGCCCTTCGACCAGGCGATGGCCATGGAGCTCGCCCGCCGGCCCGGCGGGGTCGTCCTGCTGTGCGGGCGCTACGAGGGGATCGACGCGCGGGTAGCTCCGGCGCTGGGAGCCGAAGAGGTGGCCGTCGGAGAGATGGTCCTCTCTGCGGGCGAGCCGGCGGCGCTGGCCATCGTCGACGCGGTGGTGCGGCTGTTGCCCGGCGCCCTCGGCAACCCCCTCTCGGCGGCGGAGGAGTCCCTGGCCCCGGGGCCGAGCGGGGGATTGCTCGAGTACCCGCAGTATACCCGCCCGCGCCGTTTCCGCTCCATGGAGGTGCCGCCGGTGTTGCTGGAGGGCAACCACCAGGCGATAGCGGCCTGGCGGCGCCGGCAATCGCTCTGGCTGACCTGGCGGCGGCGGCCGCGGCTTCTCGAGCAGGCGGCCCTCGACGAGCAGGAGCGGGCACTGGTCGAACGCTGGCGCCACGAGTTGTCGCCAAACGATCCGCCATGGTAGAATGCGCGGTGCGACTTCGACGCCCCGTCCCGTGGCAATGGCCCGGGCTGGTGACGTGAAGGGAGTCTGTACGAGTCGTGGACTGGCAGCACGCGGTCGAAGCTCCGATGTTGCGCAAGGATCTGCCGGATTTCGCGCCCGGGGACACGGTGCGGGTGCACGTGAAGGTGGTCGAGGGCGACCGCGAGCGGGTGCAGGCGTTCGAGGGTATCGTGATCGCCCGGGATCACGGGGGCACCCGGGAGACGTTCACCGTTCGCAAGATCTCCTCGGGGATAGGCGTCGAGCGGGTCTTCCCGTTGCACTCTCCCTCCATCGACCACATCGAGGTCGTCCGCAGGGGCCGGGTACGGCGGGCCAAGCTCTACTACCTGCGCGAGCGCGTCGGCAAGAAGGCGAGGGTACGGGAGCGGCGGGCCTGACACGATGAGGGCGGGCCGGCGCAGGTGCAGGGCGTGCAGCGGGAGTCCGTGCTGGAGCTGCTCGAGGCCGTAGGCCTGGCCATCGGCCTGGCGGCGGTCATCATCCTGTTCGTGGCCCAGTCCTTCCTGGTCCAGGGACACTCCATGGAGCCCACGCTCCACAACGGCGAGCGCTTGCTGGTGGACAAACTGAGCTACCGGTTCCGCAGCCCGGAGCGAGGGGAGATCGTGGTCTTCCGGGTACCGACCGATCCGTCGCGCAAGTTCATCAAGCGGATCATCGGGGTTCCGGGAGACATGCTGGAGTTCCAGGGCGGGCGCGTGCTGCTCAACGGGAGGCCGCTCCAGGAGAGTTACGCCCGTGGCCCGACGCAAAGCCAGGTGGCCCGCACGGTCGTGCCTCCCGGGCGCTACTTCGTGCTGGGGGACAACCGCCTCAACAGCGACGACAGCCGTTTCGACGACGTCGGCTTCATTCCCCGCGACGCCATCATCGGGCGCGCCCTGCTGATTTACTGGCCGCTCTACCGGGCGAGCCTGGTCCAGGTGCCGGCCACTTTCGCGAGCGCGGCCCGCCCGTGACGGTGCCCGTCGGGGCGGGAGCAGGATAGAGCCTTCCAGGATCCGACGCTTCCGAGGATGGGACTCCCGCATGGAGGAAAGCGACGTTGCCCGGGCCCGGCGGCTCGCGGCCAGCAAGCAGATGATCCTCCTGGACCGGACAGGCGTCCGGGCCGTGCTCGGGCACTGTGCGCCCCCGGCTGCCGCACCGGCGTGCCAGGGGCGCCGGGCGGAGGGTTGCGCTCCCCTGCTGGTGCCGGCCGGCGAGCGGTGGGCAGGGGTGGACGAGGTGGGCCGGGGCCCCCTGGCAGGCCCGGTGGTGGCCTGCGCGTGCCTCCTGCCGCCGGGTTGGTGCCCGGAGGGCCTGCGCGACTCCAAGGCGCTCTCGCCGAGAGCGCGCCGGGAGCTGGCCCGCGTCATCCTGGAGCGGGCGGACGACGTGCGGGTGGCCGTCGCTTCCCACTTCCTGGTCGACCGGCTCAACGTGCTGCGAGCGTCGCTCGCCGCGATGGGCGCGGCAGCCGACGCTCTGGAAGGTGACGTGGGCCGCGTCGTCGTGGACGGTGCGTTGCCCTTGCCCCTCACCAGGCAATGGCCCCAGCAGGCGATGCCTCGGGCGGATGCCCGTGTCGCGTGCGTGGCCGCTGCGTCGGTGGTCGCGAAGGTCTTGCGCGACACCCTCATGGAGGCCCTGGCCCCCGCCTACCCGGGTTACGGGTGGGAGCGCAACAAGGGGTACGGGACTCCCCAGCACCTCGAGGCCCTCGCCGCCCTGGGTCCCTCGCCCCTGCACCGCCGCTCCTTTCGGCCCGTTTGGGAGGCCGGGAGCAAGCCGGCGTGAGCTGCGGCAGCCAGGAGCGCGGCCAGGCCGGAGAGCGGGCCGCCGCCGAGTGGCTGGAGCGGCAGGGCTGTACCATTCTCGACCGCAACGTGTCGTTCAAGGTGGGCGAGCTCGACCTGGTCGCCGAGGACCCGGAGGGGGTGGTCCTGTTCGTGGAGGTGAGGGCCCGTGCCCCGTGGGCGGGCCGGCCGGGCATCGAGGTGGCGGCGGCCAGCATCGGCAGAGAAAAGCAGGCCCGCTGGCGGCGGGCCGCTCGGGCCTACGTGAGCCGTCACCCCCGCCTCATGGACCGGCCCCTGCGCTTCGACGTCGTCGTGGTGGGCCTGGACGGGCAGGGGAGGCCGCACGAGATCGCCCACGTGCCCGGTGTGCTGGAGGCGTGAGCGTCAGGCCGGCTCCGCCGCATCCGGGCCGGCATCGAGGTACGCGAGCGCCGCCAGGGTCTTGGCGTCGGACAGCATGCCGTTGCGGGCCATCTCCCGGAGCTCGCGCGGGGTGAACCACCGTACCTCCCCGATCACCTCGCCGGCGTCCAGGTGGCGGCGTCCCGGGCGGAGATCCTGCGCCCGGATCAGGTGCATGCGCTCGCTCGAGTACCCCGGGGCGAGGTAGAAGGCGGCCAGCTCCTCGAGGCTCCCCGCCTGCCAGCCCGTCTCCTCTTCCAGCTCCCGTCGCGCCGCCTGCATGGGCGCCTCGCCCGGCTCTAGCGTACCGGCCGGGATCTCCCACAGCCACGCGTCCACGGCCGGGCGGTATTGCCGGATGAGCGCCACCCGGCCGTCCCGTACGGCGACCAGCGCCACCGAACCCGGATGATCGAGCAGGTGATAGACGTGCGTCCCGTCCTGCAGGCGAACTTCCTTGCTGACCCACCGCAGCTCCAAAGCCTGCACCTCCGAACCGCCCGGGCCTGCCGGGCTTGTGCTTGCAGGGACAAGCCCGGCAGGGACGAGCCGGGCGACCTCGAAACAAGACCATGCCTGCTTTCGTAGCGCGTCGACCGGTTCCTCCGGGCGGGGACGCCGGAGGTGTCGTTTCTATCCGAGGTTACGCCAGGACCTACGGGGCGGTCGTGGTCGGCATCGAAGGCCGCCTGGTCGACGTCGAGGCGCACATCGGCCCGGGCCTGCCGGATTTCCGGATCGTGGGGCTGCCCGATGCCTCCGTACGGGAAAGCCGCGATCGGGTGCGCGCCGCCCTCCGGCAGATCGGGCTCAGCCTGCCCGCCGGGCGCATCACCGTCAATCTGGCGCCCGCCCGCCTGCGCAAAGGTGGCGGCAGCCTGGATCTGGCCATCGCCTGCGCGGTGGCAGGCGCATGCGAAAAGCTCCCCGGCTCGACGCTGCGACGCAGCCTTCTGCTGGGCGAGCTGGCGCTGGACGGGACGCTGCGCTCGGTCGACGGCCTGGTGCCGCTGCTGGTCGAGGCGACTCGCCATCCGGGCCTGCGGATCGTCATTCCCGAAGGGGGCCGCCCCATCGCAGAAGCCCTCGACGTGCGGGGCTGGGTGGCTTGCCCGTCCCTCGAAGCGGCGATCCAGGTACTTCGCGGGAGCCCGCCCGCGTCCCTCTCCCGCGTGCAGGCCCCACGGCGCGGCCACCCGGGCTTTGCCCTTCCCGACCCGAAGACAGGCCCGCGCGGGGGGCTCGAGCCGGAGGACATGGCCGACGTGAGGGGCCAGGCCCTCGCTCGCCGGGCTGCCGAGATCGCCGCGGCAGGCCTGCACCATCTCATGCTGCTGGGGCCCCCGGGGTCGGGCAAGACCATGCTGGCACGCCGGATGGTGGGCATCCTTCCTCCGCTGACCCGCCAGGAATGGCTGGAGGTGCTGCAAACTTACAGCGCTGCCGGAAGGCTTCACGAGCACGACCCCGAATTGAGGCCGTGGCATCCGTGGGCCAGGCGTCCCATACGGGCGCCCCACCATACGTGTACGACGGCGGGGCTCATCGGAGGAGGCGCGCGCATCAGCCCGGGGGAGTTGACGCTGGCGCACCGCGGCCTGATCTTCCTGGACGAGTTCTCGGAGCTCCCGCCCGAAACGGCCAACGCTCTACGGGAGCCCATGGAGGAAGGATGGGTCACCCTCACCCGGGGGCCGGCTTCGGCCCGTCTCCCTGCGCAGACCCTGGTGGTGGCAGCAGCCAATCCTTGCCCGTGCGGGCTGCAGGGCGCGCCCCGATCGGCCGGGGAGTGCCGGTGCAGCCGGATCGAGCTCGTCCGGTACCGGCGGCGGCTGGGAGGGCCGGTGGCGGACCGGTTCGCTCTGTGGGTGTGGATGCGCCCCGTGGAGGAGGCGGAGCTGGTACGCCACCTCGAGGCCGAGCCGAGCTGGAAGATCCGCGAGCGGGTCATCCTTGCGCGGGAGCGCCAGCGCCGCCGGCTGGAGAAAGCCGGCTTCCGGATGGTGCCGTTCGGCCGGTCTCCCGTCAACGGGCAGCTGACCGCTCGAGAGCTGACGGCGTTCTGCCCGCTCGATCCGCGGGTCGAGGAGGCATACGTGAGGCTCGGCCGGCAGGTGCGCGTCAGCGCGCGAGGCATGGCCAACGTGCTGGCCGTGGCCCGGACCATCGCGGACCTCGAGGGGGCGGAGCGCATTGGCGTCGAGCACATGAGGGAGGCCTTCCAGTACCGGAGGAGCGGAGGCATCGAATGAGCCATGCGCGATAGCACCCGGTGGCCCCCGAGCGTTCGCATCCACCCCACGGCTCGTGTCCATCCGGAGGCGGCGGTGGGCGAGGAGGTGACGATAGGGCCCTTTGCCCTGGTGGCGGCAGGGGCGGTGATTGGGGCCGGCACACGCGTGGGAGCCCGAGCCCGCATCGGGCCCGGCGTGGAGGTGGGGGAGGCGTGCCTCGTCGACACGGGGGCGACGCTCGGATGGGGCGACGCCGTCTCCGGGGACCGGGGCCCGGCCGTGATCGTGGGTCGTAACGTGAAGGTGCGGGAGTATGCTGTGATCCAGGCGGGGCGGGACGAGCCCACCCGCGTCGGATCGGGTTGTTACGTCATGTCCCGGACCTTCGTGGGAGCCGGGGCCTGGCTCGGCGACGGGGTGGTCGTGACGCACGGTTCGGTGGTGGAGCCGGGCGTGCGGGTCGGGCCCCACGCGGTGGTGGGCGGCTTCGGGTTGCTCTCGGCCGGAGCGGAGATCGGCCGGCGGGCCATGATCGGCGGCTTGAGCGTGGTTGCCGGGGCGGTGCCACCCTTCACTCTGGCGCACGGGGCCCCCGCGTCGCTGCGCGGGCTCAACCTGGTCGGGCTGCGGCGCGCCGCCGTCCCTCCGGGTACCCGCCAGGCCCTGTCACGGGCGTACCGCCTGCTCTTGCGGGGCGACTTCCCTCCGGAGCAGGCCGAAGCTTTGATCGGAAAGGAGATGCGGGCCATGCCCGAGGTGGAGGAGCTGGCCGCCTTCATCCGGCGCCACCCGGAGGTCCGTCGCAACGTCGTGCGAGCATCCCCGGAGGAGACCGACGGAGAGGAGACGTCACGGTGAACGCCCTCACGCATCCCATCCCCGCTTTCGATCTCACCCGCCAGCACGCAAGGCTCCTCCCCGAACTGGTGGAGGCCGCCCGGGAGGTGCTGGCCTCCGGCCACATGATCCTGGGGGCCAACGTCGCGGCGCTGGAGCAGGAGGTGGCCCGGCTCTGCGGGGTCGAGCACGGGGTCGGGGTGGCCAGCGGCACGGACGGGCTGTACCTCGCGCTGCGCGCGCTGGGCATCGGGCCGGGCGACGAGGTCGTCACGACGCCGTTCACCTTCCTCGCCACCGCGACGAGCATCGTGCGGGCCGGGGCTACCCCGGTCTTCGCCGATATCGAGCCGGATACGCTCAATACCAGCGCACGGCGCATCGCCGAGGCCCTCACGCCCCGGACCAGGGCCATCGTGGTGGTGCACCTGTACGGCAACCCGGTGGCGATGGAGCCGGTGATGGAGCTGGCCCGCGCCCGATCCCTGAAGGTGGTCGAGGACATGGCGCAGGCGATCGGGGCATCCTACCAGGGGCGTCCGGTCGGCAGCTTCGCCGATGCGGCCGTCATCAGCTTCTACCCCACCAAGAACCTGGGAGGGTGCGGGGACGGCGGGATGGTGGTCACCCGGGACGGGGAAGTGGCAGAGCGACTGCGCATCCTCCGGGACCATGGGCAGCGGCACCGCTACGTCAGCGAGGACGTCGCAGGGATCAACAGCCGCCTCGACGAACTCCAGGCGGCCCTCCTGCGGGTGAAGCTCCGCTACCTGGATGCGTTCACCGAGCGCCGGCGCGTCCTGGCCCGGCGCTACCGGGAGGGCCTGGCCGGCCTGGACGTGGTGCCGCTGGCCGAGACGCCGGGCGGGCGGTCCGTCTACCACCAGTTCACGGTGCGCTCGGCCCGGCGCGACCGGCTCCAGGCCTACCTGAAAGAGCACGGCGTCGGTTCGACGGTCTACTACCCCGTGCCCCTGCACCGCCAGGCCGTGTTGCAGGAGCGGGTGGCCCACCCGAGGCCTCTGCCGGAGGCCGACCGAGCCGCGCAGGAGGTGCTCTCCCTGCCGATGTTTCCCGAGCTCGAGGTCGAGGAGGTCGAGAGGGTCTGCGCCCTGGTGCGGGAGTTCGCCGTGGGGAGCGCCTGACGGTTTTCCGGCCGGTGCGGCTTTAGGGGCCCATCTGGATCCTCTCCTGGAGGAGCGAGACGGGAGTATGAAGCGAGCACAGCAGGATGCCAAACCGACCGGTCGTCTCCCCTTCTTCTGCCCTTCGTGCCAGAAGGAGACCCTGCACGAGGTGCGCATGCGCCGCCGTGACACGCTGGTGCTGGTCTGCACCGTCTGCAACCTGGCCTCTCTGGTCGCCCAGGATCAGCTGCGGGAAACCAGCCATGGGTCGTCCTGACCCATTCGCGCCCGGCGTCTACGCCGGGGCGTTGATGGAGCTCCCGGGCGTAGGGCCGGCGGCCGTCCGGTGGGCAGTGGAGCGCTTTGGGTCGCCGCGTGCTGCGTGGGAGGCCGACGCAGAGGCCTGGAGCGCCGACCCGCTGCTCTCGGGCACGGCGCGGGCCTCTTTACGAAGCCGCCGTGACCCGCGCGCCCTCGACCGGCTGGCCCGGGCTCTGGAGCGGTGCCGGGCCCGCGCCATCACCCCGTGGGACGACGCGGGGGCGCGCCAGGCCTGGCATCTTCCGATCTACCCTTCCAACCTGCTCGCCCTGCCGGATCCGCCGGTCGTTCTCTACGTGCGGGGCAGCCTGTGGCCCGACGACCGGGTCGCCGTGGCTGTCGTGGGCTCCCGCAACGCCGACGTCTCGGGCCTGATGGCCGCCGAGAAGCTGGCCGCGGGGCTGGCGGAGTGGGGGTTTACGATCGTGAGCGGGCTCGCTACCGGTATCGACGGGGCGGCCCACCAGGCGGCGCTTCGGGTGAAAGGGCGCACGGTGGCGGTGCTCGGCTGCGGCATCGATCGCGTGTACCCGCGCGAGCACGAGCGGCTCGCACGGCAAGTCGAGGCGGCAGGGGCGCTCGTCAGCGAGTACCCGCCCGGTACTCCCGTCGACCGGTGGCGCCTCGCCCGGCGTAACTACGTGATCGCGGGTCTGAGCCTGGGCGTGGTGGTGGTGGAGGCCCGCGCCCGAAGCGGGGCGTTGTCGACGGCCGAGATGGCCGATGCCCTCTCCCGGGCGGTGCTGGTGACGCCGGGCGACATCACCCGGTCCACGACGGTCGGTTCCAACCGGCTCCTGGCCGACGGCGCCACGCCGTGCACCCAACCCGGCGACGTCGCGGTGCACGCCCTGGACACCCTCAAACTGCTGGAGGGCCCTCAGGCCCTGGAGCGGCTGGCCGCGGCGGGTGGGCCGGCGACGACCGGAGGGCCCGAGGGCCGATGGGGGCGCCTGCTCGACCGCCTGGCCGAGCGAGACGCCCCGTCCAGGCCACCCTCGCCGGCGGAGCTGGCGCCTGCCCTGCGGGCGGTGTGGGACGTCCTCTCGAAAGGCCCGATGGACGTGGACGAACTCTCCTACCGGGCGGACCTGGCCGTCCAGCCGCTGCTCGCCCGCCTGACGGAGCTCGAGGCCGGCGGCTACGTCCGGCGTCTCATGGACGGGCGGTGGGCCAGGAGGCGCTTGGGTTAGAATAGAGTGGCCCGTGGCCAAGACGGCAGAGGTGGGAAGCATGGGTTGAAGCTGGTCATCGTGGAGTCGCCGGCCAAGGCGCGCACCTTGAGCAAGTTTCTCGGATCCTCCTACAAGGTCCGAGCCTCGATGGGGCACGTCAGGGATCTGCCCATCACCGAGTTCGGCATCGACGTGAAAAACGGCTTCCGGCCGCGCTACACGATCATCCGGGGCAAGACGCGCACCGTCAAGGAGCTGGAGTCGGAGGCGAAGCAGGCCGCCCAGGTCTTGCTGGCCACGGACCCTGACCGCGAGGGCGAGGCCATCTCCTGGCACCTGTCGCAGCTCCTGGGGCTGCCCGCCGACCAGCCCTGCCGTATCGAGTTCCACGAGGTGACGCGCCGGGCCGTCCAGCAAGCGCTCGACCACGTGCGGCCCATCGATCAGCGGCTGGTGGACGCGCAGCAGGCGCGGCGCATCCTGGACCGGGTCGTGGGGTACCGCCTGAGCCCCTTGCTCTGGAAGAAGGTGCGCCGCGGCTTGAGTGCCGGCCGGGTGCAGTCGGTGGCGCTGCGCCTGATTTGCGACCGCGAAGACGAGATCGAGGCGTTCGTCTCCAAAGAGTACTGGACCATCGACGCCGTGCTGCTCGCCGGGGACGGGGTCGGGGCGCAAGCCAGCTTCGTGGCCCGGCTCGTGGCGTACGAGGGCAAAGAGGTCGAGATCCCCGACGAGCCCACGGCCACGCGCCTGGCCGGCGAGCTCGAGCAGGCGGCCCTGCACGTGGCCGCCATCCGGTCGAGCCGCAGGCAGCGCCGGGCTCCGCCGCCCTTCACCACGAGCACGCTGCAGCAGGAGGCGGCCCGGCGGCTCGGCTTCACCGCCCGCCGCACGATGCAGCTGGCGCAGCAGCTCTACGAAGGGCTCGACGTAGGAGACGAGGGCCCCGTCGGCCTGATCACCTACATGCGCACCGACTCGGTGCACGTCGCCGACGAGGCCCGCCAGGCGGCCCGGCAGTACATCGGCGAGCACTTCGGGCCCGAGTTCGTGCCTGAACGCCCCAACGTCTACAAGAGCGGCAAGGGCGCACAGGAGGCGCACGAGGCCATCCGGCCGACCTCCGTGGAGCGCCACCCGGAGTCGGTCAAAGCCTACCTCAACCGCGATCAGTGGCGGCTGTACGACCTCATCTGGCGCCGGTTCATGGCGAGCCAGATGGTCCCGGCCCTGGTCGAGTCCACGGTCGTGGAAGTGGAAGGCGGGCCGTTCCGGCTCAAGGCGACCGGATCCACGGTCATCAAGCCGGGTTATCTCGAGCTGTGGGCGCCCCATGCCGGAGCCCCCGGCAGCGGCACGCAGGATGCGGACGGCCGGGCGAAAGGGGCGGCCGAGAGCGAGGGTGCCGAGGACGAAGAAGGGCGTCAGGCCTTGCCGTCCCTCATGGAGGGGCAGCCGCTGGGGTTGCGGGAGGTCCAGCCGCGCCAGCATTTCACCCAGCCGCCCCCGCGCTACAACGACGCCAGCCTGGTCAAGACCATGGAGGAGCTGGGGATCGGCCGGCCCAGCACGTACGCGCCCACCATCGAGACGCTGCTCGAACGGCGCTACTGCCAGCGCGACGGCCCCAGGCTGGTGCCCACGCCCCTGGGGCGGGCGGTCGTACGGCTGCTGAAAGAGCAATTCCCGGACATCGTGGACGTGGAGTTCACCGCGCGCATGGAGTCTCAGCTGGACGCCATCGAGGCGGGCAAGCTCGAGTGGCAGCGGGTGATCGCGGAGTTCTACCCCGGCTTCGAGTCCCGGATCGAGCAGGCCATGCAAACGGTCGGCCGGGTCGCGGTGCAGGACGAGGTCACCGACGAGAAGTGCGAGGTGTGCGGCCGTCCCATGGTGATCAAGTGGGGGCGGTTCGGCCAGTTCCTCGCCTGCTCGGGCTACCCGGAGTGCAAGCATACGCGGCCGCTCGTTCGCCACACGGGCGCGCGCTGCCCGCGCTGCGGCGGGGAGCTGCTCGAACGGCGCAGCCGCCGCGGCAGGGTTTTCTACGGTTGCTCCCGCTACCCCACCTGCACCTACACCCTGTGGCAGCGCCCGGTGGGCCGGCAGTGCCCGCGCTGCGGCCGGCCGCTGGTGGTGCAGGGAGGGCGGGGCAAGTCGGCGGGCCAGGTGGTCTGCGCCGGCTGGTACGAGAAAACCGAGCAAGGCGAGCGTGCCTGCGATTACCGGGAGAGCGCACAGGCCCGGGAGGCGCCGCAGGCGGACGGGCGCCCGCAGGCGGCCGTGCCCGCAGCCGAGCGGAGGGAGGAGGCGGGAGCAGCGGCACCATGAGCGAAGGAGTGCTGCAAGACGGGCCTGTGGTCACCGTCGTCGGCGGAGGGCTGGCGGGAAGCGAGGCGGCCTGGCAGGCTGCCCGCATGGGGGCGCGGGTACGGCTGTACGAGATGCGCCCGGCCCGCCCGACGCCGGTCCACCAGACCGGGCTTCTGGCCGAGCTGGTCTGCTCCAACTCGCTGGGAGGGGCCGGGACCGACACCTCGGCCGGCCTTCTCAAGGAGGAGATGCGGCGGCTCGGCTCGCTCGTCGTACAGGCGGCCGATGCACACCGCGTCCCGGCCGGATCGGCGCTCGCCGTCGACCGGGAGCGCTTCGCCTCCGAGATCACCCGCAAGGTGGAGGCGCACCCTTCCATCACGGTGATCCGGGAGGAGGTCCGGGAGGTCCCGGAGCCCGGCGACGGGGTCGTCGTCCTGGCAACCGGGCCGCTCACTTCCGATGCCCTGGCCGCCAGCCTGGCCCGGCTGGTCGGCGATCGGTTCCTGGCCTTCTACGACGCCGCTGCGCCCATCGTGACCGCCGAATCCATCGACACGGACCGTGGCTTTTGGGCGAGCCGCCACGGCAAGGGCACACCCGACTATCTCAACCTGCCGATGGACCGGGAGCAGTACGAGGCACTGAGCCAGGCCCTCGCCGAAGCCGACGTGCACGAGGGCCACCTGCCGGAGGAGCTCAAGTTCTTCGAGGGGTGCGTGCCGGTGGAGGAGCTGGCCCGCCGCGGCCTCGACACCTTGCGCTACGGCCCGATGCGGCCCGTCGGGCTGCGCGATCCCAGGACCGGTCAGATGCCCTACGCCGTGGTGCAGCTGCGCAAGGAGGATGCCGAAGGGCGCCTGCTCAACCTGGTGGGCTTCCAAACCCGGCTGAAGTGGGGCGAGCAGGCGCGCATCTTCCGCATGATCCCCGGGCTCGAGCAGGCGGAGTTCGTGCGCTTCGGCGTGGTGCACCGCAACACGTTCGTCAATGCCCCCCGGGTGCTGGAGCCCACGGGCCAGGTCAAAGGCCACGGCCGGCTGCTCCTGGCGGGGCTCATCACCGGGGTCGAGGGGTACGTGGAGTCGGCCGCCGCCGGGTGGCTTGCCGGCGTCAACGCGGCGCGCATCCTTCGGGGGCTTTCCCCCATGGTGTTGCCGCCGGAGACCATGATGGGCGCCCTGTGGCGCTACGTGACCACGGCGCGGCCCGACGACTTCCAGCCGATGAACGCCGCTTTCGGCCTGCTGCCCCCGGCCGGGCGCGCCCGCAGCCGCCAGGAGCGCCGGGCGCGCCAGGCAGAGCGAGCGCTCCAGGCGGTGGACAGGGTAGCGGAGGAGGTCGAGCGATGGGTGGCGGAGTTGGGGGCCGTGGCGCCGTGAGGCGAAGCATGCGTCCCGGCCGGGAGCCGTGGCACGGGACCACGGTCCTGGCCGTGGTCAAGGACGGCCGGGCGGCCATGGGCGGCGACGGCCAGGTGACCATGGCGCAGCAGACCATTATCAAGCAGTCGGCCCGCAAGGTGCGCCGGTTGTTGCAGGGGCGGGTGCTGGCCGGCTTTGCCGGGGCCGCGGCCGACGGGCTCACCCTGCTCGAGCGCTTCGAGGCGAAGCTGGAGGCGCACAGCGGGAGCCTTCCCCGGGCGGCGGCGGAGCTCGCCCGAGACTGGCGCACCGACCGGGTGCTGCGGCGGCTCGATGCGCTGCTGCTGGTGGCGGACACCGCGCACCTCCTGGTGCTCTCCGGCAACGGGGAGATCGTGGAGCCCGACGACGGGGTGGCGGCCATCGGCTCCGGCGGGCCCGTGGCGCTGGCGGCGGCCCGGGCTCTCTTGCGTAACACGACGATGGAGCCGGCCCGCATCGTGGAAGAGGCGTTGACCATTGCGGCCGGGATCGACATATATACCAACGACCGCATCGTCGTGGACCAGCTCGAGGAAGTGGGCTCGAAGCCATGACCATGGACGAGCTGACCCCCCGCCGGATCGTCGAGGAGCTCGACCGCTACATCATCGGTCAGCAGGAGGCCAAGCGCGCGGTGGCCGTCGCGCTGCGCAACCGCCATCGCCGGCAGCTGCTTGCGCCCGAGCTTCGCGACGAGGTGACGCCCAAGAACATCCTCATGATGGGCCCCACCGGCGTGGGCAAGACGGAGATCGCCAGGCGCCTCGCCCGCCTCGTGGAGGCGCCCTTCATCAAGGTCGAGGCGACCAAGTTCACCGAGGTGGGGTACGTCGGGCGGGACGTCGACTCGATCATCCGCGATCTGGTGGAGACCGCGGTGCGCATGGTGCGCCAGGAGCGGACCGAGAAGGTCAAGGACCAGGTCGCGCCCGTCGTCGAGGAGCGGCTGGTGGAACTCCTGGCTCCGCTGCCCCGCCGGGACCGGGCGAGCAACCCGTTGGCCGCGCTCTTCGGGATGGCCTCGCCTCGGGGCCAGCAGGAGGAGAGCGAGACCGACGGCCAGGCGGCAGAAGTCCAGGCTCGCCGGGCGGAGCTGCGGCGCAAGCTGCGGGCCGGGGAGCTCGAGGATCAGGTGGTGGAGGTGGAGACCGAGGAGAGCCGGCCCCCGATGGTCGAGGTCTTCTCGGGGCAGGGCGTCGAGGAGATGGGGATCAACCTCCAGGACCTCTTCGGGCAGTGGCTCCCGCGCCGGCGGCGCCGCCGCAAGGTGACGGTGGCCGAGGCCCGGCGCATCCTGACGGTGGAAGAGGCGCAGAAGCTGATCGACCAGGAAGAGGTGACCGCCGAGGCGATCCGCCGGGCCGAACAGACCGGCATCGTCTTTCTCGACGAGATCGACAAGATCGCCGGGCGGGAGCGGGGCACCGGGCCGGACGTCTCCCGGGAGGGCGTGCAACGCGACATCCTGCCCATCGTGGAAGGTTCCACGGTGATGACCAAGTACGGGCCGGTGCGCACCGATCACATCCTGTTCATCGCGGCCGGCGCGTTCCACGTATCCAAACCTTCCGACCTGATTCCCGAGTTGCAGGGGCGCTTCCCCATCCGGGTGGAGCTCAAGCCCCTGGGCCGAGAGGAACTGCGGCGGATCCTGGTGGAGCCTCGAAACGCCCTCACGCGGCAGTACAAAGAACTCCTCGCAACGGAAGGCGTGGAGCTGGAGTTCACCGAGGACGGCATCGACGAGATCGCGCGCCTCGCCGAACGGGTCAACGAGCAGACGGAGAACATCGGCGCCCGCCGGCTGCAGACTTTGATGGAGCGCGTGCTCGAGGAGATCTCCTTCGACGCCGAGTCGTACCGGGGGCAGCGGGTCGTGGTAGACGCAGCGTACGTGCGTCGCCGGCTCGCCGACGTGGTGGAAGACCGGGATCTCTCCCGGTACATCCTGTAGAGACAGGCCGCCCGGCCGACCGGTACCGGACCGGGCGGCCTGCGACGGAGAGATTCGTACCGGATGGACGACGGGCCCCGGTGGCCGAAACGGGCCGCCGGGGCCTTCTCGCGCCAGGCCCGAGCGGGAGCCGGCCCTCGAAAGTATCAGGATTGTCTGAAAAGTCACCTGATCTTTACCCGCGAAGCATATTTCTTCGGAGGAGTCCGTCGATTTATGTCGAACCGACATAAACTGACAGTTTCTGCTGTAAAGCGCGACACGACGGCGATCGGGACCCCAGTCCCGGGTCGGAGGAAACCAACCGGGACCCAAGGCACGGATCGCCCAAGCAACGGCGGCTCCCGGCCGATATCCATCGCGCGGAGCCGGTGGGTTTCAATGGGTCCGTGAGGAGGTGCGGTCGCGAATCATGGAAGGTACGGGGTTCCTGTGGGGACCCGTCGAGCGGGATCTTTCAAATGCGCTCGACGCCGCGTCATTGCGCCAGCGCGTGATCGCGCACAACCTGGCCAACGTGGAGACGCCTCGCTATCGTCGCTTCGACGTCGTGTTCGAGGAGGCGCTGGCCGCCCAGCAGGCGAGGGAGGCCCGGATCAAGGTGAAGTTGACCCGGACGCACCCCGCGCACTTGAGCGGCGCGCCGGTGCAGGTCGTGACGCCGTCGGTCGAACGGGATACCACCAGCATCGTGCGCAACGATCGGAGCAATGTGGACGTGGACCGTGAAATGGCCGCCCTGGCCAAAAACTCGCTCTTCTACCGATCCCTCACGCGCGTGATGGGTTCAAGGTTGATGGCTTTACGTACCGCTATCACGGAGGGCCGGCGCTGACGCGCTCTTTGAGGTGATGCGAAGCACCACGACGACGTGGTGGAGAAAGCTGCAGCGTTGCCAGGGAGGGGGCCGTTCAAACCGTGGCATTCCTATCAGGGCTCGACATCAGTGCCTCCGGATTGACCGCCGAGCGGCTACGGATGGATCTCGTGGCCAACAACCTCGCCAACGCGTACTCCACTCGCTCGGCTCGCGGCGGGGTCTACCGCCGCCAGGTGCCCGTCTTTGCCGCCCGGGAGGGGACGGGCCTGGGCTCGTGGAAGCGCACGGGCCCGTCCGCCTTCTCGGGTCAGGGCGTCGAGGTGGTAACCATCGCCGAAGACCCCGCGCCCCCACGCCTCGTCTACGATCCGGGTCATCCCGATGCCCGTCCCGACGGCTACGTCGAGTATCCCAACGTCGACGTCGTCACCGAGATGGTGGACATGATGGCGGCAAGCCGGGCGTACCAGGCCAACCTCGCCGCCTTCACCACCAGCCGCGACATGGCCCAGTGGGCCGTCGACCTGATCCGCGTCTAGGGAGGAGCCGGTAAGCTGCCATGACTGCCGTGGGTGGGATCGGTCGCATCAGTCCCGGGAAGGAAAGTTTACCCATTCTCCAACCGCAGGACGGGATGGGCCCCGGGTCCCGGTCTCAGCCCGCCCGGCCTTTCTCCGAGGTCCTGCGGGATGCCATCGAGCAGGTCAACGCGCTGCAGCTCCAAGCGCAGGATGCTGCCGAAGCCCTGGCACGAGGCGACGTGCAGGATGTCCATCAGGTGAGCCTCGCCATCGAGCGGGCGCAACTGGCCCTGGAACTCACGGTGGCCGTGCGCAACAAAGTGCTCGAGGCCTATCAGGAGGTCAGCCGGATGCAGGTGTGACGCACATGCTCCGTCTCCTGGAGGGTAGGTAGCACATGGGAGCGGCCCTAGAGCGGCTGTGGCAGCAGCTGCGAACGATATGGCAGGGCATGGGGCGTACGGCCAGGCTGGCGACGGCCGGTGGTGTCGTCGCCGCGGTCATCCTGCTGGCGGCGATGGTCTGGGTCGCCGGGCGGCCCCGTTACCAGCCGGTCTTCACCGGGCTGGGCACCGAGGACCTGCGGGCCGTCACGGTGGCGCTCCAGGAGCGCCACCTCGACTTCCGCGTGGACGAGGCGCAGGGCGCCGTCTACGTTCCCGAACCGCAGGTGCACCAGGTGCGCCTGGACCTGGCCATGCAGGGACTGCCCAAGAACAGCGTCGTGGGCTTCGAGATCCTCAAGGAGACCAATCTGGGGCTGACCGACTTCGAACGCCGCCTCCGGTATTACTGGGCGCTGCAGGGCGAGCTCACCCGTACCATCCGTGCGGTGCAGGGCGTCCAGGATGCCCGGGTGCACATCGTCATCCCGGAGCGCAGCCTCTTCATCGCCGAGCAGCAGCCGGCCACGGCATCGGTGCTGCTGACGTTGATGCCGGGGGTGACGCTGAGCCGGGATCAGGTGCGGGGTATCGTCCACCTGGTGGCCAACAGCGTCGAAGGCCTGACTCCTGAGCACGTCACGGTCGTCGACCAAAAGGGGACCGTCCTCTCCGACGCCCTCGACGCCGCCGGCAGCGGGAGCGCCGCCCGCACCGCCATCGCCGAGCAGCTGCAGCTCAAGCGCACCTACGAGCGGGAGCTCGAACGCAGTCTGCAGGCCACCCTCGAGCAGATCTGGGGGCCGGGGCACGTGCTCGTGCGGGTGACGGCCGATCTCTCCTTCGACCAGCAGGAGGAGAAACACGAGATCTTCTCGCCGGTCGTCAACGGCCGCAGCGGCATCATCCGCAGCGAGCAGCGCACGGAGGAGAGCGCGGTCGGGCAAACCGGCGCCCCACCCGCGGGGATCCCCGGGGTGACGTCCAACATTCCCGGGTACGTGGAGCCGGCGGGCGGCGGCGGGCCGTCCCAGATGCAGCGCCTCGAGAGCGTCACCAATTACGAAATCAACCGGGTCGAGCGCCACATCGTCATGGCGCCCGGCCGAATCCAGCGGCTGTCGGCCGCTGTCTTCATCGACGGCCCCACCATGGACGCGCTCCAGCGCCAGCGGACCGAGCAGCTGGTCAGCGCGGCCCTGGGCTTGCAGCCCCAGCGCGGGGATCAGGTGACGGTCGAGAGCATGGTCTTCGGGGCAGCGCAGGCGCCGTCTGCGCTGCAAGGGCAGTTGCTGGCGACACAGGCCCGGCCGGGGGTGCAGGGAGTGGCCTGGTGGCTCGCCGCTCTGGCGCTCGCCGTCGGTGTGGCGTACTGGGTCAACCGGCGCATGCGGGCCGCCCGCCAGCGGGTCCAGGTGACCATGCCGCCGGTGGTGCCGGAGACGGCGGAGCCCTCTCCGGAAGAGCAAGAGCGGCGCAGGATGCGCCAGGAGATCGAGCAGCTCGCTCGGGAGAAGCCCGAGGAGTTCGTCCAGTTGTTGAGGTCCTGGCTGGTGGAGGAGTCCTGAGCCATGGCAGTGGCGCGTGCGACGCGAAGCCCGTCGACCTTGTCGGGCAAGCAAAGGGCGGCGATCTTGCTCATCGCCCTCGGTCCGGAGATCTCCTCCCACGTGTTCAAACACCTGCGGGAAGAAGAGATCGAACAGTTGACGTTCGAGATCGCCTCCGTCCGGCGGGTGCTGCCCGAAGAGCAAGAGCGGGTGATGTTCGAGTTCCGCCAGATGATGCTGGCGCAACAGTTCATCACCCAGGGCGGCATCGAATACGCCCGGGAGCTGCTCGAGAAGGCGTTGGGGCCGCAGCGGGCGACCGAGATCATCCGCAGGCTCACCGCGTCGCTGCAGGTACGGCCGTTCGATTTCGCCCGGCGAGCCGATCCGCAGCAGCTGTTCAGTTTCATCCAGCACGAGCACCCGCAGACGATTGCCCTCATCATGGCGTACCTGCAGCCCGAGCAGGCGGCGGCGATTCTCTCGTCGCTGCCGCCGGAGCGCCAGGTGGAAGTGGCCAAACGCCTGGCGACCCTGGATCGAACGGCTCCCGAGGTACTCCGGGAGATCGAGGGGGCTCTCGAACGCAAGCTCTCGTCCGTGGTCACCCAGGACTTCACGGCGGCCGGCGGCGTGGACGCGGCGGTGGAGGTGCTCAACCAGGTCGACCGCTCCACGGAGAAGACCATCCTCGACGCGCTGGAGGAAGAAGATCCGGAGCTGGCCGAGGAGATCCGCAAGCGGATGTTCGTCTTCGAAGACATCGTGCTGCTCGACGACCGGTCCATCCAGCAGGTCCTGCGGGAAGTGGACAGCCGCGACCTGGCGCTGGCGCTGCGGACGGCCAGCGAAGACGTGCGGACGCGCATATTCCGCAACATCTCCAAGCGGGCCGGCGAGATGCTGCGCGAGGAGATGGAGTACATGGGCCCGGTGCGGCTGCGCGACGTAGAGGAGGCCCAGCAGCGCATCGTGGGCGTCATCCGCCGGCTCGAGGAAAGCGGGGATATCGTCATTGCTCGAGGCGGAAGCGAAGAGGTCCTCGTCTGAGGGGATCCGTCTCGTCAAGGCAAGCCGGGTGCAGATCGCCCCGCAGGTCCATTCGTTGGACAGGGCGCGCGGAGCCGGCCTGCGCCATCCCAACGGCCACGCGCTGCCCGCCTCGGGCGAGCACGCCGTGACGGCGGTGGTGTCGCCGGCCTTCCCGGGCCTGGCGGAGCCGGCGGGTGGGGCGCCAACGCCAGGTGGAAGCATCCGGCGCCTGCGCGCGCCGTCGGGCCGGTCGTGGGCTTCGTACCGGGAGCGGTGGCTTCGTCGCCTGGCGCAAGCCCGCCGCCAGGCGGAGCGGGCGCGGGAGCAGGCCCGGGAGGAGGGCTTCCGCGAAGGGATCGCGGCGGGGCGCGAGCAGGGGCGGCGCGAGGGCCTCGAAGAGCTGCAGGCTCGTCTCCAGGCCACTTTGCAGGCGCTGGGCTCGGCCGTGGAGGAGGCGGTGCGCCGGCGCGACGAGGCGCTTCGCCAGGCCGACGCCGACGTGGTGAAGCTGGCCCTGGCCGTCGCCGAGCGGGTCATCCGCCGGGAGGTGAGCGCCGGGCCGCAGGTGACCGCGGCCGTCCTCGGCTCGATCCTGCAGGAGATGCCGCAGCCGGCCGGGCGGGTGGTCGTGCGAGTCCACCCCGACGAGCACCGCCTGCTCACCGGCATGCAGCTGGAGATTCCCGGGCGTCCGGGCGCGCTCGAGGTCACGTGGGTGGCCGACCCGGCGGTCTCGCCGGGAGGCTGCCGGGTGGAGACCGAGATGGGCAGCATCGACGCGGGGCTGGAGACCCGGTTGAGCGGGGTGGCCGCCGCGGTGATGGACGTGATGCGCCGTGGCCGTTGACCTTTCGACCCTGGTCGAGGCGGTGCAGGAGGCGTCCGATGTGCGCCTCACCGGTGCGGTGAGCCGGGTGGTGGGGCTCACCATCGAGTCGACGGGGCCCGCGGTGCGCGTGGGCGACCTGGTCGAGGTGCACCGGCCGCCGGCCGAGCCCCTGGTGGCGGAAGTGGTCGGGTTTCGGGAGCGTTCGGCGATCCTGGTGCCCCTGGGCAGCGCGGAGGGGGTGGCGCCGGGCAGCCTGGTGGTCTCTCGCCGCCGCCCTCTTCGGGTGACGGTCGGCAAGGCCCTGCTCTCCCGGGTGCTCGACGGCCTCGGGCGACCGGCCGACGGGCGTGGTCCGGTGCCGGCCGAGTCTTCCTATCCCGTGGACAGGCCGGCCCCTGACCCCTTGCGCCGCCCGCGGATCTCCCAGGCCCTCTCCGTGGGCGTGCGGGCCATCGACGGGCTGCTCACCTGCGCGAAGGGGCAGCGGATCGGCATCTTCGCCGGGAGCGGCGTCGGCAAGAGCACGCTTCTCGGCATGATGGCCCGGGGTACGTCGGCCGACGTGGTGGTGGTGGCCCTGGTGGGCGAGCGGGGCCGCGAGGTGCGCGACTTCATCGAGCGCGACCTGGAAGGGGCCATGGACCGGGCCGTCGTGGTGGCGGCCACGTCGGACCAGCCTGCCATGGTGCGGGTGAAGGCGGCGTTCGTGGCGACGGCCATCGCCGAGTTTTTCCGGGACCAGGGGCTGGACGTCCTGCTGATGATGGATTCCCTGACCCGGTTCTCCTACGCCCAGCGGGAGATCGGCCTGGCCGCCGGGGAACCCCCGGCGACGCGCGGCTACCCTCCCTCGGTCTTCGCCCTCCTGCCCCGGCTGCTGGAGCGGGCCGGCACGGCGGAGCGGGGCAGCATCACCGGCTTTTATACGGTGCTCGTGGACGGCGACGATCTCAACGAACCCATCGCCGACGCCAGCCGGGCCATCCTCGACGGCCACGTGGTGCTGTCCCGCTCGATCGCCGAGCGCCAGCACTACCCGGCCATCGACGTGCTGGCGAGCATCAGCCGCCTGATGGCCGAGGTGGCCGAGCCCTCGCACAAGGAGGCGGCCGCCCGGGTGCGGCGGCTCCTGGCCGCGTACCGGGACGTGGAGGACCTGGTGCACATCGGCGCCTACGTGAGAGGTTCTAACCCGGTCGCGGATCGGGCGCTGGACGCCCGGCCGGCCATCGACCGGTTCTTGCAGCAGGGTGTCTTCGAGCGCTCCTCGTTCCGGGAGACCGTGCAGGCGCTGGCCGACCTGGCCGCCTGGTACGGAGTCGAGCCATGAAGCGCTTCCGCTTCCGCATGGAGCGCATCCTGCGACTGCGCCGGCAGAGCCTCGACGTGGAGCGCACGAAGATGGCCGAGGCGCTGCGGCTGGAGCAGGCGGCCCAGCAGGCGTACGCGGCGGGCGAGGAGCGCAGGGTGCGATACCTCGCGGCCCTGAGCGAGTCGGTGGCGGCGAGCGCGCCGGGCAGTGGGGTCGAGGGCGCCGTTCTGGCGGAGCGCCTGGGGGTGCTGGCGGAGCTCAGCCGGCGTCGGGCTTACTGGGACGTGCAGCGGGTGGAGGCCCGGCGCCAGGTGGAAAAGCAGCGGGCGATGGTGGTGGAGGCCCACCGGGCGGTGCGGGTGCTGGAACTCCTGAGAGACCGGCGCAGGGCCGAGTACCTACGGCAACTGGAGCGGGACGAGCAAGCCCTGCTCGACGAGGCCGGGTCGCAGGGGTTCGTGCGGCGTCGGGGCAACGGGTATGGGAGGTGAGCGCAGGGTGCGCCAGCTCTGGTGGTCGCTCATCGCCCTCATCGCTTCGGTGGCGCTCGGCGTCTGGGTGCTCAGCGTGGCAGGCGTGCTGGACCTGGGCGGGGCCGTGGCCGCACAGCTACGGCGGCTGCCCGGCGTTGCCGATTACATTACTGCCTACCAGAAGGGGGTGAACTTGGAGAAGTCGCAGGCGGCG
Organism: Limnochorda sp. L945t; assembly: GCF_035593305.1. GTDB lineage: Bacteria > Bacillota > Limnochordia > Limnochordales > Geochordaceae > Carboxydichorda > Carboxydichorda subterranea. The sequence continues at coordinate 1,163,663 of NZ_CP141615.1, forward strand.
GCCCGCCAGGAGATGGCCGCGCGGGAAAAGGCGCTGGAGGAGCGTGCCCGCCAGCTGGACGCCATGGCCAAGGAGCTCGACAAGCGCAAGCTCGAGCTCGATGCTCGCCAGCAGGCCCTGGACCAGCGGGAGGCGCAGCTTACGGCTCGGGAGCAGTCTCTGACGGGCGCGGCCGACCGGGAGCGCTACTACCGGGAGCTCGTCGAGGCCGTGGCGCAGATGAGGCCGGAGCAGGCTGCTCCGGTCATCGAGCAGCTCGACCTGGAGCTGGCGCGCCGGCTGCTCGGCTCGATGGAGCCGCGGCAAGCCGGGGCCATTCTCGGCAAGCTCGACCCCAAGGTGGCCTCCCGCATCCTCGAAGCGGTGAGCCAATTGTCCCCGACGACCCAAGCGGGAAGGAGGTGAAAGGCATGACGACGGCAGCAACAGGACTGGTCGCGGCGCCGGCAACCGGGGCCCCCAGGGCCTCGGTCAAGCCGTCGCCGCCGGGCAAGCCGGCGGCGACGAGAGGCGGTGCGGGGGTCGACGGGAGCCCGGACGACTTCGAGACAGCCCTCGAGCGGGCTCGCCAGGAGGGCGCCGGCTCCTCCCCGGCCACGACGGGTGCGACCTCCCGGGCGCAAGGCTCGGGGCGCACCCTGGAGCACCGGCCCGGCCAGGCGGAAGGGGCTGCCGGGGGCCCGGCGGGCCAGCCGGAGGGGGAAGAGGCCTCCGATGCCGGCGGCGAGACCCCCGCGCTCGAAGGCGTACTGCCGGGGCTCGCCTGGTCGGGCGTGCAGGCCCTGGCAGTTTCGGGCGGGCCCGCGCCAGGGATGGCCTTCCCCGGCGAAACCGCGGAAGGTGTGGCGGCGGGCGCGGGGTCAGGCGCTTCGGGCACTGACCTCGTATGGGGCCTGGCGGTCGTCTCCGGCGTGGCGAACGTCCAGGCGCCGGGCGGGCAGCCGGCCGGCACCGTACCGGCCGGGCTTACCGGGACCCCCACGCCAATCGGCTCGGAAGGGGTAGCAGGCGCGTTGGGCCCCGAAGTCCCGGGTAGCGCAGTCCGGGGCGGAGAGATACCGGCCGTACCGGCGGACGGGGAGAGACCCGGCGGCGGGCCTGGAGCACAGGGCACGGGCGCGTATCCCGTGCAGGAAGCAATCCCGGCAGGGGCCCGCGTGCCGGGGGCCGGGCAAGCCCAGGGGACCGCCTCCCGGGTCCTGCCCGCCGGCACCGTCACCGGCGGGACGGGCGGGCCCTACCCGGCGGCCGCGCCGGGCGGCGGCACCGGGGGCATGTCCGAGGGAGGGCGGATGAGCGAGTCGGGGCCGCCCGGTGTCACCGGACCCCAGCTCTTCCGCGACCTCGAGAAGGCTACGGCTCGGGCAGCGTGGGGTCATGAGGGTGGCCCGGAGCCGGGAACCGGTCCCGGGCAGGTGCTCCATCCGGCCGGCGGTACGGCGGCTGCGGGCGGCGACGCGACGTCCGGGCCGGCCCTCGACGAGGGCGAGGGTGCTCCGGCGGCTGGCTCCGGGGACTTTCCGGGGCCTGCCGGGGACGTCCTCCCGGATGGAGAGGGTGCGCCGGCTGTTTCCGGCGCCTCGGAGACCCTCTACACCCTCCGCCCCGAGACGCTGCGCCGGGTCTCCCAGGACGCGGCAGCCTCCCCAGGGCGAGCCGCTACCGGCCATCCTGGGGCCCCGTCACCGGACCCGGAGCCGGCAGCAGTACCCGGAGCCGGTGCACAAACCACCCAGGCCACGGCACCGGCCCAACCGGGCCACCCGGCAACCGGCCAGGGCGGACCGGAGGCCGGGCGTGAGCGCGGCCACCGACCCGGCGCCGCCGGGGACGCCCCGGAGCGTCCCGGAACGCCGGTGGCTCCGGCAGGGCACGGGTCGGGCATGCTCTCCGATGCTGCGGGGGAGCGCACCACCGTGCTTTCACCCGTGGATCCGTCATCGCCCCCCGACTCTGCGCCGGCGCCCCACCGGCCCGCCGAAGGGCCGGCGGCAGCCCGTGCCGTGGCCGAACAGGTGGCCCGGTGGATCGAGCAGGCGGGCCGGCCGCTCGACGTGCGCAGGGTGGAGGTGCTCTCGGCGCGGCTGGGCCCGGACGGCGGCGACGTCCGGCTCCAGGTCTACCCGCCCGAGCTGGGACGGATCGATCTCCACCTCACCACCGACCACGGGCGCCTGACCGTCCACGTCCTGGCCCGCCATCCGGAAACGGGCCAGCTGCTCCAGCAGCAGGCGGGCGCGCTGGAGGAGGCCCTGCAGCAGGCGGGGCTCCAACTGGCGGGGTTCTCGGTGGAGGTCGGCCAGCACTTCTCGCAGGGTTCCCCGGGCACCTGGGGGGCCGATACCCGGGCAGTCCCGGCGGGCTGGGTGTTCGCCGAGGTCTCGCCCGACGGGCACGAACTGGCCGCTGCCGGCCGCCCGGCATGGGTGCGGCTCGGCATGGCGGCGGTGGACGTGAGGGTATGAAGGCAAAAGAGGAGGTGACAGGCATTGAGTACGGCCGTTGACGGGACGAGCACATACGGGGTTGCGGCAAAGACCGCGTCGTCGTGGCTCTCGCAGGGCCAGGAGGTCAGCACGGACGACTTCCTCAAGCTCCTGACGCTGCAGCTCAAGTACCAGAACCCCCTGGAACCCATGAAGGAGACGGAGTTCGTCACGCAGCTCGCGCAGTTCAGCCAGCTCGAGGCCGAGCGGGGGATCCACGCGCTGACGGCGCGCCTGGTCGAGACCCAGATGCTCTCGCAGGCGGCCGAGCTGCTGGGGCGCACGGTGCTCCTGCGGCCGCCGGACTCGGATGAGTTCGTGCAAGGCGTCGTGGAGAAGGTCAAGGTGGTCGACGGCATGCCCCGCCTCGTGGTGGGCGGCCAGGAGTATCCCCTCTCCGACGTGGCAGAGGTCGTGAAGTGATGGTGGGGCCACAGGGCATCGGAGCCAACGGCAACGCTCGCCCGGTGCAACCGGCCGGACGACCCCGGCCGGCGCCGCCGGCGCTGCCGACCGGGGCGAGGGGCGGGTCGTTCCAGCAGATCCTGGGCGAGGCCATCGCTCGCCGGGAAGGCTTACGCTTCTCCGCCCACGCGCAGCGGCGGCTGGCCGAGCGCCGGATCGCCCTCACGCCGGAGCGGCGGGAGCGCCTGGAGGAGGGCGTGGCCCGGGCCGAGGCCAAGGGGGCCCGGGAAGCGGTGGTGATGATCGACCGGCTGGCGTTCGTGGTGAGCGTCAAAAACCGGACGGTCATCACGGTGGTCGACGAACCGCAACTCAAGGAGAACGTGTTCACCAACATCGACAGCGTCGTGTTCGGTTGAACGGCGCCACGAAGGCGAACGATGCGCCGTCGGCAGGCCGGACCTCCGGTGGGAGGAAGCCTGCCGCGAACGGGCGGCCGCCGAACGACGGAGGCAGCCGCCTCGAAGGCAGGGAGGTCAGGGAGCGGATGTTACGGTCCCTTTTCTCGGGCGTGTCGGGCATGCGCACGCACCAGCTCGACATGGACGTGATCGCCGATAACATCGCCAACGTCAACACGACGGGCTTCAAGGCGAGCAGGATGACGTTCAAGGAGGTGTACAGCCAGCTCCTCAAGGGGGCGCGTGCGCCTCTCGGCAACATGGGGGGTGTCAACCCGGTACAGGTGGGCCTGGGCGTGACGACCGGGTCGACGGATACGCTGTTTACCCAGGGCGCTCCCCAGGCGACCGGGCGGGACACCGACCTCTCCATCAACGGCAACGGCTTTTTCGTGCTGACGGACGGCACCAACCGGTACTACACGCGGGCCGGAAACTTCACCGTGGACAGCAACGGCAGCCTCGTCTACACCAACGGCATGAAGGTACTCGGGTGGAACGCCAAGACCGGTGTAGCAGGTGCCTGGGTCATCGACACCAACGCGGACGCTGAACCCATCGACCTCTCCAGGGTGACGTCAATGCCGCCGAAACGAACGGAGAACGTGAGCCTCGGAGGGAATCTGAGCAGCGACCCCAATGCACCTGCTCAAGTCATCCGGTCCCTGGATATCTTCGATTCCCTGGGTGCAGTACACACCTTGCAGCTCACGTTCGATAGGCAAGCGAATACCAATGACTGGGATGTCTCGGCATCACTTGATGGTGCTCCGTCGACCGTGTCCCCCGGGAGTATCACCTTCGATGATTCAGGGGTACCGGACCCGCCTGCCGCCCCGCTGACAGTCAACCTTGCTGTGGGTTGGACTTTGTCGGTTGGCTGGAATGGCATGACGAGTAACGCCGCCGAGAGCAGCCCCAGCGTGCTCACGCGGGACGGGTATGCGCCGGGTTCGCTGGTGCGCTTCACCATCGACGACCTGGGCGTGATCAAAGGGGTCTTCTCCAACGACATGACCATGGATCTGGCACGCATCGCGCTGGCGACGTTCCCCAACCAGGAGGGGCTCGTGAAGCAGTCGGACACGCTGTTCACCGAGTCCGGCAACAGCGGCCCGGCCAACGTCGACGCCCCGGGCGTGGGCAACCGAGGGTTGCTGATCCCGGGCTTCCTCGAGATGTCCAACGTGGACCTGTCGCAGGAGTTCACCAACCTGATCCTCGCCCAGCGAGGGTTCCAGGCCAACTCCCGGGTCATCACCACGTCGGACGAGATGCTCCAGGAGCTCATGACGTTGAAGCGCTAAGGGCAAGGCCGGGGCGGCGGGGGACGGGACGGTCTCCCGTCGCCGCCCCGGCGACGTGCGGACGGAGAGGGCGTAGGTTGCAGGAAGCCCGGCCGCAGGCACGGGCCGGGCCGGGGGCCGCAGGCCGCAGCGAGGCGGCCCGGTCGAAGCGAGGAGGCCGGCATGGCCATGATCAAAGTCCACCGGCTCGACGGCAAGGAGTTCGTCGTCAATGCCGACCTCATCGAAACGGTCGAAAAGACGCCGGACACGGTCATCTCGCTCGCCACGGGGCGCAAGCACGTGGTGGCCGAGAGCGTGGACGAGGTGATCCGGTTGGTGGTGGAGTTCAACCGGCAGCGGATGCGCCCCGAGACCCTCTCCGCCGGCGAACGACCCTCCGTCGGACGGGGCGCCGTCGCAGGGCAGGCCTCCCAGAGCGAGCGCCTCGAACCCGAGCGGAAGTAGAGCGGCGACGCACCAGGAAGGACCCGGTGCAGGGCAGGAGGTCCGCGGGCTGTGGATGTCACCACGATCCTGGGCATACTCATCGGGCTCGGCCTCATCGGCGGGTCCATCATGATCGGGGGGAGCATCCTCCCGTACCTCGACCTGCCGTCGTTGTTGCTGACGATGGGGGGCACCGTGGCGGCCACCATCATCAACTACCGGGGCCGCCAGCTCACGAACGCGCTCCGGATCATCGGCATCGCTGCGGGGCATCGCAGTTTCCAGCCGGACGAGCTCATCCGCCTCATCGTCCGCCTGGCGGAGAAAGCCCGGCGCGAGGGCCTTCTCGCCATGGAAGAAGAGGCGGAGACCATCCGGGATCCCTTCCTGCGCCGGGGCATCCAGCTGGTCGTGGACGGCACGGATCCCGAACTCGTACGCAACATCATGGACATCGAGCTGACCTTCATCGAAGAGCGCCACCGCCAGGGCCAGGCGCTGTTCGAGTCGCTCGCGGTCTATGCGCCGGCGTTCGGCATGATCGGCACCCTGGTGGGGCTCATCCGCATGCTGGGCAAGCTCCACGATCCGGCCACCGTTGGGCCTGCCATGTCTCTGGCACTGTTGACCACCCTTTACGGCGCTCTGGCCGCCTACCTGGTCTTCACGCCCATCGCCGGCAAGCTGCGGGTCAAGAACGACGAGGAAGTCATGATCCGGGAGATGATGATCGAAGGCGTGCTCTCGATCCAGGCGGGCGAAAACCCCCGCATCGTGGAGGAGAAGCTGCGCTCCTTCCTGCCCCCGGCGCGCAAGGAGCCGGCCCGCTCCGCCCGTCCTCAGCCCGGCCGGGCCACGTCGACCCCACCTCAACCGGCGGTGACCAGCGGTGCGCGGGCTCGCTAGCGGCCGGCAGCGCCGGAAGGGCACGGGCGTCAACATGAGCGCCCCCCAGTGGATGGTGACCTATTCGGACATGGTCACCCAGCTTTTGGCGCTGTTCGTCATCCTCTTCGCCATCTCGACGGTGGACATGCAGCGTTTCGAGGCCATCATGTCGGCTTTCCGCGGCGCCATCGGTATCCTGGACACGGGGCGCTCCTTCGAGCCGCAGTCGTCGGTCGGCAGCCCCCCGATCGCCATCGCGCCCAACCCCACGTCGGCGTCGTCGGTGCAGATCCAGCAGGTCTACCGGGAGCTCGCTCGAGTCGTCGAGGCCGAGGGGCTCGGCGAAGGCGTGAAGCTCGTGCCCGAGGAGCGCGGCATCGTGGTGCGCTTCGCCGACCGCGTGCTGTTCGACCTGGGCAAGGACGAGCTCCGCCCGGAGTCGATGCGGGCCCTCGACGTGGTGGCCGGCGTGTTGAAGCAGATTCCCAACGACGTGCGGGTGGAAGGGCACACGGACAACCTGCCCATCCACAACGAACGCTTCGCTTCCAACTGGGAGCTGTCCGTCGCCCGGGCCACGCGGGTGGTGCGGTACCTGATCGAGCGCCACGGCTTGACGCCGGCTCGCTTGTCGGCCGCCGGCTACGGGGAGTTTCACCCGCTGGTGCCCAACACGTCCGAGGCCAACAGGCAGAAAAACCGCCGCGTCGACGTGGTGATCCTCAGGACCGGCCTCAAGGAGGAGCCGGCCCGGTAGAACCGACCCAGGGATGGAGTGATGCCCTTTGGCCGTGCAACAACCTCCGGCGCCCCCGGCGCCGGCTCCGGAACCCCGATCCCGGGGCAGCGGCGTCGCCTGGGCGATCCTGATCGTCGCGCTCATCATCGCGGCGTCGACGGGCAGCGCCTTCCTGGCCTACTTGATGTTCAACCGAGCACTGCCCGCACCCGCTCCTCAAAGCGCGGTGACGGTCAGAGAGCCGGCGGCCCCACCACCCCCGTCATCGGCCTGGGCATCCGGGACCGCACCGCTCGGCCCGACTCTGGACGCCGGGGAGTTCATCGTCAACCTGGCTCCAGGGCCGGGGATGACCATACGGTACGTCCGGATGGGCGTGGTCATCGAGGGTGACCGCAAAGAAGTGGTCGCCGAACTGGAGAAGCGCCAGCCTCAGGTGCGCGACACCATCATCGCGGTCGTGCGGGCCAGCCGGTTCGAGGAACTCGCGACGGCCAAGGGGGGAGACGAGCTGCGCGGGCGGATCGTGGAGGCTTTGCAGAAGCTGGTCGTCCGGGGAAGAGTGGTGAACGTCTATTTCACCGAATTCGTCATTCAATAGAGGCGACGCCGGGGCCCGCAGAGCCGAGCCTGCGCCGGCGTCGTCTCCGGCGCCGGGCGGTCGCAGCACGGTGGTACGGGTGGGGCCCGGCGCGCGTATCCCGGGGCCACCAGAACCGTCCGCTCCTGCTCCCGGCGACGCCGTGGAAGTGCATCCCGTGCGCTTCGGCGAACTGCAGCCCGGACAGGCTGAGGGAGAGGCCCACAACCTCAACCTGCTGCTGGACGTGGGCGTCACCCTCACGGTGGAGATCGGGCGGGCCCGGCTCACGCTGGGCCAGGTGATGGAGCTGCGGCGGGGCAGCGTGGTCGAGCTCGACAAACTCGCCGGCGAGCCGGTCGACGTGCTGGTCAACGGTAAGCTGGTCGCCCGCGGCGAGATCGTGCTGCTGGACGAGAAGTTCGGGATCAAGATCAACGACATCGTGACCCGGGCGCGCCGTGCCCGGGAGCTCCCGTGACGGATCGGGCGAGGGGGAGGGCATGGAAGGCGGCGTAGGCTGGGGCGACGTGCTCCGGGTGGTGGGGGCGCTGGCGCTCCTCGGGCCGCTCGCCTACCTGGCGAGCCGGGCCGTGGCGAGCCGTGGCCTGGCCCGCTCCTCCCGGATCCTGCGGGTCGTCGACACGCTGGCCCTCGGGCAGGGCAAGGCGCTTTACCTCGTGGCCGTGGGGCACTACCTGTTGCTCGTGGGGCTGAGCGGGCAGACCATCCGGCGCCTGGCGACATGGGACGACCCGGCGCTGTGGGAGCACATCCACGCCGCCTCTTCCCGGGGCACCCCGGGGGACTGGCTTTTTCGACGCGCGCCGTGGGGAAGGGGGAAGCCGGCCGGAGATGCGCCCCGGCCGTTCGAAGGCCACGGGGGCGACGGCACCAGCATCGGCCGGCCATCCGACCATGAGGCTCCTTGACCGGTCCGGCCGGTACCACAGCCGGCTCCTGGTGGGGCTTCTTTTTTTGACGCTCGTGTGGGCAGGCTCGGGCGCGCCCGCGTGCGCCGCCGCTGCTGCGCCGGCGCCGCTTCGCCTGCCTTCGATCGAGCTGCGGCTCAACGGCCAGCCGCCGCAGGCGCCCGACCTGGTCACGACCCTTCAGATCCTGGTCCTCTTGACCGTGCTGAGCCTGGCGCCGGCGATCCTGGTGATGGTCACCTCCTTCACCCGCATCGTCATCGTCCTCTCTTTCGTGCGCAACGCGCTCTCGACTCCGCAGGTGCCTCCCAACCAGGTGCTGGTGGGGCTGGCACTCTTCTTGACTTTCTTCACCATGCACCCCACCTGGCAGAGCGTGTACTCGCAGGCCATCGCCCCGTACCTGCAGGGTGAGATCGGCCAGCAGGAGGCGCTCCGGCGGGGGGAACTGCCGTTGCGGGACTTCATGTTCCGCAACACCCGGGAGAAGGACCTGGAGCTCTTCGTCTCGGCCTCGGGCTCCCCCCGGCCCGAGCGGCGGGATCAGGTCCCGACGTACCTGCTGATACCGGCCTTCGTCATCAGCGAGCTGAAGACGGCTTTCCAGATGGGCTTTTTGATCTTCGTACCCTTCCTGGTTATCGACATGATCGTGGCCAGTACCTTAATGTCCATGGGCATGTTGATGCTGCCGCCCGTCATGATCTCGCTGCCGTTCAAAGTGCTGCTCTTCGTGATGGTGGACGGATGGCACCTCGTCACCAGGGCGCTGTTGACGAGCGTGAAGTAGGGGAGGGGAGCGTCCTTGAGCGAAGCCACCGTGCTGACGCTGGGCCGGGACGCCATCGTGACCGTGCTGCTGGTCTCGGGCCCGCTGGTGGGGCTGGGGCTCGTCGTGGGGGTCGTGGTCAGCATCCTGATGGCGACGACCCAGATCCAGGAGCAGACCCTGGCCTTCGTGCCCAAGATCCTGGCGACGCTGCTCGGGATGCTCGTCTTCGGCGCGTGGATGATGAGGACCCTGCTCGACTTCACGAACCGCATCCTGGGCAATCTGACGTCGTTCATCAGCTGAGAGAAGGGGCGGCGGGGGATAGCGGTGGGCTCGGTGGCGGCGTTCGTCCTGGTGTGGGTACGGACCTCGACCCTCGTCCTGATCGCCCGCCCGGTCTTTGGCCAGCCGGGGGTGCCGGCGCTGGCGCGCCTCGGCCTGTCGGCGGTACTGGCGTGGCTCCTGCTGCCGCTCGTGCCCATCGCGCCGGAGGCGATCCTCCAGGGCCTCGCCGCGCCGGGCGGCGCAGCCGCCGGGTCCGGGCTCGGACCTGCCTGGGCCGGCTGGGCCTACGCCCTGGCCCGGGAGGCGGTCGTGGGGGCCGTCATGGCGTTCGGGATCAACACCGTGTTCGCCGCCATCATGCTGGCGGGGCAGCTGGTGGATCTGCCGATGGGCTTCAGCGTGGTCAACGTCATCGACCCGACGATGGGCCAGGAGGTCCCCCTCATCGGGCAGTTCCAGATGCTGCTCGCGACGCTCGTCTTCTTCGGGGTCAACGGGCATCACGAGATGATCCGGGCGCTTGCGCAGAGCCTGCGGCTGGTGCCGCCGGGCGCGATGGCGGCGTCGGGGGTGTTGCTCGATGCGACGCTGGATACGTTCGCTCAGGCCTTCTTGCTCGGCATCCGCCTCGGGGCGCCCGTGATGGCCGCCCTGTTCCTCTCCGACGTGGCCCTGGCGGTGGTGGCCCGGGCGGTACCGCAGCTCAACGTCTTCGTGGTCGGCTTCCCGGTCAAGATCGTGCTCGGCTTCGTCGCCATCCTGCTGGCGCTGCCCGCCTTCACGGGAGTCCTGTCGGGGATCTTCGGAAAGGGAGGGGGGATGTGGGAGTGGGTGGGCCGCATGGTTTCCGGGCTCACACCGTGACGACGCGCCCGCTCCTGCCCTCTCCGCTCCGCTTCGACCTGCAGCGCTTCGCCGACGGTGAGCGCACGGAGCCGGCGACTCCTCGCCGCCGCCAGGAGGCTCGAAAGCGCGGCCAGGTGGCCCGCAGCATGGACCTTACCATGGCGCTCGTGATTCTCGGCGGGGCGCTCATGGTGCGGGGGGTCGCACGCCTCTTGATCGGCGACGTCCGGGCGCTCGGGACACGTCTTTGGGGCGGCGCGTTCTGGGAGCAGGAACTCACCCTGGACACGCTGCGCCAGGTCGGCTGGGCCGGGCTCGTCTCCGCCCGGGGGGTCGTCCCGTTCGTCGTCGGGGTCGGCCTGGCGGGGCTGGCGGCGCAGGTGGCCCAGGTGGGCTTCCTGGCGTCGGGCACGCCCCTCGAACCGCAGCTCGCCCGCATCAACCCGGTGGCAGGCTTCGGGCGGCTCTTCTCGGCCCGCTCCCTGGTGGAGCTGGCCAAGTCGGCGGCCAAGGCCCTGGTCGTCTTCTGGGCCGCCTACGGCTTCATCCGCGACGTGGTCACGGGGGCCGGTGACATGGTGGGATCCGACCCGCTCCATGCGGCGGCCTGGGTGGGGGAGCTGGCGTACGGGCAGCTCCTGCGCATGGGCCTGGTGCTGCTCGTCATCGGCATCGCCGACTACGCCTACCAGCGGTGGGAGTACGAGCAGAGCCTGCGCATGAGCCGCCACGAGCTGCTCGACGAGTTGAAGCAGTCCGAGGGCGACCCGCACGTGCGAAGCCGCATCCGCTCCCGCATGCGCCAGATCGCCATGCGGCGCATGATGCAGCAGGTGCCCCGGGCCAGCGTGGTCGTCACCAACCCGACCCACGTCGCCGTCGCCCTGGCCTACGAGCCCGACCGCATGGAGGCCCCCGAGGTCGTCGCCAAGGGCCAGGACTGGTTGGCGCAGCGCATCGTGCAGACCGCCCGCGAGCACGGCGTGCCGGTGGTGGAAAACCCGCCCCTGGCCTGGTCGCTGTGGGACACCGCGGAGGTGGGCCAGGCCATCCCGCCCGACCTGTACCGGGCCGTGGCCGAGGTGCTCGCTTACGTGTACCGGCTCCGGCGTCCGGCCGGGGCCGCCGGCAGGAGGAGGTAGCATCCCGTGGCCATTTCGCAGCGAGCGAGGATGATGCTGGGGGCGGCCGGGCGCTCGGACGCGGCGGTCTTCGTGGCGGTCGTCGCCATCGTGCTGATGATGGTCCTCCCGCTCCCGCCCGCCTTGCTCGACCTGCTGCTCGCCACCAACATCACGCTGTCGCTGTTGATCTTGCTCCTGACCATGAATGTCAAGGAGCCGCTGCAGTTTTCGGTCTTCCCCTCGGTGCTGCTGGTGGTCACCCTCTTCCGGCTCGCGCTCAACATCTCGTCGACGCGCCTCATCCTGCTGCACGCCTACGCCGGGCGGATCATCGAGGCGTTCGGGCAGTTCGTCGTGGGGGGCAACTACCTGGTTGGGTTCGTGATCTTCCTCATCCTGGTCGTCATCCAGTTCATCGTCATCACCCGCGGCGCCGAACGCGTGGCCGAGGTGGCGGCACGCTTCACCCTCGACGCGATGCCCGGCAAGCAGATGAGCATCGACGCCGACCTCAACGCCGGGCTCATCAGCGAGCAGGAGGCCCGGGCCCGGCGCCAGGCCATCGAGCGCGAGGCGGACTTCTACGGGGCCATGGACGGCGCCAGCAAGTTCGTCAAAGGCGATGCCATCGCGAGCGTGGTCATCACCCTCATCAACGTCCTCGGCGGACTGGCGGTCGGCATGCTCCAGATGGGCATGGACGTGGCCGAGGCGCTGCGCCGTTACACGCTGCTCACGGTGGGCGACGGGCTCGTGACCCAGATCCCGGCCCTCTTGGTCTCCACCGCCACCGGCATCATCGTGACCCGCACCTCGTCCGAGGAGAACATGGGCCAGGACATGACCCGCCAGCTTTTCGGCCAGCCCCGCACCCTGGGTGCGGCGGCCGGCGTCCTGCTGGTGCTGGCGCTGGTGCCGGGGCTTCCGACCCTCCCCTTCCTCGCGCTGGCCGGGGTGGCCGCGGCTGCCGCCTCGGCGATGTCGCGGGAGCAGCGGCGAGCGGCAGAGAAGGCAAGGCTCGCCGCGGTGGAAAAAGAACGGGAAGAGGCCAAGCGCCCCGAGGCCGTCATGAGCCTGCTCCAGACGGACCCGGTGGAACTGGAGATCGGCTACAGCCTCATCCCGCTGGTCGACCAGTCCCACGGCGCCGAACTCCTGGACCGTATCACCATGGTGCGCCGCCAGGTCGCCCTCGACCTGGGGGTCGTGGTGCCGCCCATCCGCATCCGGGACAACATGCAGCTCAAGCCCAACAGCTACGTGATCAAGCTGCGAGGCGTGGAGATTGGCAAGGGTGAGCTCTTCCCCAACCACCTGCTGGCCATGGACAGCGGGCAGGGGCTGGACGCCCTGTCGGGCATCCGGACCCATGAGCCTGCCTTCGGCTTGCCGGCGGTCTGGATCTCCCAGGAACTGCGCGACCAGGCGGAGGCGGCGGGCTGCACGGTGGTCGACGCGCCCTCGGTGCTGGCGACGCACCTGAGCGAACTCCTGCGGCGCCACGCCGCGGAGCTCCTCGGCCGCCAGGAGACGCGCGTGCTGCTCGACCACGTGAAGAGCTTCAGCGCCGCGGTGGTGGAGGAGCTGGTGCCGGACCTGCTGGGACTGGGCGAGGTGCAGAAGGTCCTGCAGCACCTGCTGCGGGAGGGCGTGCCCATCCGGGACCTCGTGACCATCCTCGAGGCGCTGGCCGACTCGGCGCGCGAAAGCCGCGACCCCGAGGTGCTCACCGAACACGTGCGGGCGGCGCTGGCCCGCCAGCTCTCGCACCTGTACGCCGAGCCGGACGGCACGATCCCTGTCATCACGCTGGCCCCGGCTCTGGAGCAGCGCCTGGAGGAGCTGGCCGCTTCCCCGGCGGCGCCCCTCGACCCGCAGTGGCTGCAGCAGCTGGTGGTGCGGCTGGGCCGCGCGCAAGAGGAGGCGGCAGCCCGGGGCAAGCAGGCGGTGGTGCTGTGCAGCCCCGGCGTGAGGCGCTACCTGCGCCGCCTCATCGAGCGGCCCCTGCCTCGCCTTCCGGTGATGTCGTTCGCCGAAGTGGCGTCGGGCTTCCAGGTCAAGAGTGAAGCGGTGGTGGACGTACCCGATGCGGCTTAAGCGCTACGTCGCTTCCAGCATGCAGCAGGCCCTCGACCAGGTGCGCCAGGACATGGGCGACGCGGCGCTCATCGTGCAGACGCGGCAGTGGCGTGCCTGGTGGAAGCCGTGGGGGCCTCCCAAGGTCGAGGTGGTGGCCGCCCTCGAGCGAGGCCACGAGGGTGTCTCCGCTCCCCCAAAGGCGCGGCCCGGGCCTGCGGTGCCGGCGGCCCCCCGGGCCGGGACGGGCGTCTTGCCCGGCCAGGTCACCCCGCGCAGCCCCGGTGCCCCGGGCCGCCCCCGCGCTCCCTTGCCACCGGCCCGCCCGGTGGCCAGGGCGCAGGAGACGGTCTGGTTCGACCGGCTCACCCGCTCCGACGTCGAGCCGGCGACCGCCTGGGAGCTGGTGCGCCAGGCGGCCCAGCTGTCCGAGCTCTCCGGCCAGGACCTCGAGGAGGCCCTGGCCCGGCAGGTGGCGTCGAGCGTCAGCACCGAGCCGGTCTGGCACAAGGGCGATCGGCCCCGGGTGGCCATGCTGGTGGGGCCCACCGGGGTCGGCAAGACCACCACGGTGGCCAAGCTCGCCGCCAACTTCTCCCTCATCGGCGGCTGGAAGGTGGGGCTGGTGAGCACCGACACCTTCCGGGTCGGAGCCATCCAGCACCTGCGGCTGTACGCCGACCTGCTGGGCGTGCCGATGCGGGTGGCCGACCGCCCCGAGCGGTTGCGGGAGATCCTGTCCGATTTGGACGAGGAGCTGGTGCTGGTGGATACCACGGGGCACAGCCCCGGAGATCGGGCCCGCCTGCAGCAGGTGCTCGCCCTGAGCCAGGCCCTGCCCCCGGGATCCCACATGCTCCTGGTGGTGCCGGCCACGCTGCGCCAGGCGGACATGCAGGAACTGGTGGACGCATACCGGCCGCTGCCGCTTTCGGGCGTGGTGGTGAGCAAGGTCGACGAGACCCGCCGCCGCGGCGCCCTCGTCAACGCGCCCCGCTGGGCCGGCAAGCCCCTGGCCTACATCACGACCGGTCAGGGCGTGCCGGACGACATCGAGGCGGCCGACGGGGCTGCCGTCGCCCGCTGGGTCCTTTCGCCATGGGTGGACGAAGCGATCTTCGAGCGCCTGGGCGAGCGGACAGAGGCATAGGGGGGCATGGGAGGTGGCACGCGCGAACGGTCGACCCGGCTCCGCCGGCTGGACGCCGCCGGTCGCCGACCAGGCGGCGGGCCTGCGGGCGCTCTTGGCCGGCGTGTCCGGGCCCGGGCCGTCGCCGCCGGCGGCGGAGGAGGCCGCCGGAACGGCGCCGGCGGGGCTTGCCCGGGTGATGGCCATCACCAGCGGCAAGGGCGGGGTCGGCAAGACGAGCCTGGCCGTCAATCTGGCCCTGGCCCTGCAGCAGATGGGGACGAAAGTGGCCCTGGTGGACGCCGACATGGGCATGGCCAACGTGGACATCTTGATGGGGCTGGTGCCCGAGCGGCACCTCGGCGACCTCGTGGAGGGGCGATGCACGCTGGACGAGGCGATTTGTGCCGGGCCCGAGGGGGTCGTCGTGCTGCCGGGGGCCTCGGGGCTGTGGGAGCTCGCTTCGATCCGGGGCGAGCCGCTCCAGCGCCTGCTGCAGGAGATCCGCCGGCTCGACCGGCTGGTGGACCTGGTGCTGGTCGATACCGGCGCCGGCATCGGCGAGCAGGTGCTCACCATGCTCCGGGCGACCCCGGAGGCCGTGCTCGTCGTGACTCCGGAGCCCACCTCGCTCACCGACGCGTACGGGCTGGTCAAGGTGCTGGCCCGCTCCGGGAGCCTGCCCCGGTTGCATTGCGTGGTCAACATGCACAAGAGCGCCCACGAGGCCACCGCCGCGGCGAATCGCCTGCGGACCGTCGCCCGGCGGTTCCTGGGGATCGAGATCACCCCCCTCGGGAGCGTGCCGTTCGACCCGGTGGTGAGCCGGGCCGTGCTCGACCAGGTACCCCTTCTCTTGCGCTTTCCGCACAGCGCGGCCGCCGGCGCCGTCCGGGAAATTGCCGGCCGCCTGGCCCAGGCTCCGGCTTCGCAGCGAAGCCGGTCCGGAGGACTGAGCGGCACCCTGCGGCGAATGCTGCGAGGGTGGGCGTGACGGCCGAGGAACCAGCCGACTAGCGGAACGGGGGGTCGGAAACGGGAGTGGCGGCGCAGGAACCACCGGTAGCACTCAACGATCTGGTGGAGGTCGAAGTGCGGGAGGGCCCCATGGCAGGGCGGTACCGGACCCGCGTGGAGGGGGTAGCCCCTGGCCGCCTGACGCTGGCGGTGCCGATGTACCGCGGGGCCAAAGTTTCCATTCCCGTCGGCTCGGCGGTGAGCGTGCTGGTGCTGAAGGCGGACCCCGTCCGGGGAGCGCGTTACCAGGGCGAGACCCGGGTGATCGAGCGGCTGGAGGAGCGACAGGTCCCCCTGGTGGTGTTGGAGATGCCCCGGTGGCAGCGCATCCAGCTCCGGAGCTTCCTGCGGGTCCCGGTGCGGGTGCCGGTGCGCTGGCGCAGGCCTGTCCCGCCCGGCAGTCCCGGCGGCGCCTGGGGAGAAGCGGAGAGCCGGGACCTGGGGGGTGGCGGCGTCCTGCTGTGGTTTCGCGACGGCCCGTGGATGGACCCCGGGACGGCGCTCGAGCTCGCCCTGGAGCTCCCCACGGGCATCGTCGAGGCTGCGGGTGAGGTGGTGCGGGTGGTGGAGCCGCAGCAGGCCGAGCAAGAAGGCCGCGAGGTGGCCGTCAAGTTCACGGGCATCCTGGAGCGGGACCGGGATCGCATCATTGCCTACTTGCTGCGCCGGCAGGCGGAGATGCGGCGCATGGGGCTCATCTGAGGAAGGCGTGGGAACGCGGGTGGCAACCGAACCGGAGGTCGCGTCTTTGCCCGTCTCCTCCCGGCTGGCCGCCGTGTGGAAGGAGTTCAAGGAGCACCGCTCCCCGCACTTGCGGGAGCAGCTCATCCTGGAGTACGCCCCGCTGGTCAAGCACGTGGCGGGACGCCTGGCGGTGGTGCTGCCCCCTTACGTGGAGTTCGACGACCTGGTCAGTTACGGCATCTTCGGGCTCGTGGAGGCGGTGGAGCGCTACGACTTCGAGCGGGGCGTGAAGTTCGAGACCTATGCGGCGGCCCGGATCCGGGGCGCCATCATCGACGGGTTGCGGGCGGCGGACTGGGTACCCCGGTCAGTGCGGCACAAGGCCCGGGAGCTGGAGAAGAAGCTGGCCCAACTGGAAAGCCAGCTCGGAAGGGCCGCCAGCGACGAAGAGATCGCCAACGCGCTCGGCATCTCGATGCAGGAGTACGACCGGCTGATGAGCGAGCTGGCGGGGGCGCAGCTGGTCTCCCTGGACGAGGTATGGGTGGCCGACCCCGAGGAGGAGAGCCAGCTCAAGCTGATGGAGACCGTCTCCGACGCAGCCTCTCCGAGCCCCGCCGAGGAAGCGGAAGAGCGTGACCTGGAGCGCATGCTGGCGCAAGCCATCGATCGGCTGCCCGAGAGGGAGCGCCTCGTCATCGCCCTCTACTACAAGGAGGGGTTGACGCTCAAGGAGATCGGGCGGGTGCTCGGGGTGACCGAGTCGAGGGTGTGCCAGATCCACACCAAGGCCATCGTGCGCCTTCGCTCGCACCTGCAGCAGGCGAGCTGACGCCGTACGTGAGGCCCGCCCGAGCGCGGGGCGGACAGTGGACCGCAAAGGGGAGGGAAAGGCCCGGAGCCCTCAACGATGTCCATGCGCAACGTGGACCTGCAGACGCTTCTCCCGAGGGCCCAAGAGGCGTCACGAGCCCAGGACGCCACGCACCGCCAGCTTCAGATCGCGCAGCAGGCCACCTCCGAGCAAACCCGCCGTTCCCAGGAACAGCAGGCCCGCCAGGTGCGCGCCCCTGACCGGACGGAGCACAGGCGAGTCAGCGACGCCACCGACGAACACCGCCGCCGCCAGCGACAGGATCGCCCCGCCGCGCAGCGCGCTCGGGCCCGGGAGAGTCGCAAGCCTGCTCCGGCCGAGCCGGCAGCTGCCTTTCGCCCTCCTGCGGTACCGGGCCTCGGGCAGCACGTGGACGTGCGGGCGTGATTGAGAAGCCAGGGGCCCTGTGATATACTACGCCCCGGCGTTTACCAGCACACACGCCGTTCTTGCGACCCGGGCGGCGGTGCCGGGGCAGGGTTCGTCCCGCTCGGCTCCCCCGGGGATGAGGCGGCGGCGGTCAACAACCGAGCGCCGGGGAGGAGGTGAACGGGATGGCTGTCATCTCCATGAAGCAGCTGCTGGAGGCCGGCGTCCACTTTGGCCACCAGACCCGCCGGTGGAACCCCAAGATGGCCCGCTACATCTACACCGAGCGCAACGGGATCTACATCATCGACCTGCAGGAGACCGTCCGCAAGCTCGACGAGGCGTACCGCTTCGTCAAGGAGACGGTCCAGGACGGCGGGACCGTGCTCTTCGTCGGTACCAAGAAGCAGGCTCAGGACACGGTCAAGGAAGAGGCCCAGCGCTGCGGCATGTTCTACGTCAACCAGCGGTGGCTGGGCGGCACGCTCACCAATTTCAATACCATCAAGGGGCGGCTGCGCCGGCTGGACGAGCTCGACCGGATGGAGACCGAGGGCGTCTTCGACCGGCTCCCCAAGAAGGAAGTCCTGCAGCTGCGCAAGGAGAAGCAGAAGCTGGAGCGCTTCCTGTCCGGCATCCGTCACATGCAGACCCTTCCCAGGGTTCTGTTCGTGATCGATCCCCGCAAGGAGGCCAACGCCGTCCGGGAGGCCCGCAAACTCGGGATCAAGGTGGTCGCGATCGTCGACACCAACTGCGACCCGGACGAGGTGGATTACGTGATCCCGGGCAACGACGACGCCATTCGGGCGGTACGGCTCATCACCCACAAGATCGCCGACGCGGTCATGGAGGCCCGGGAGGGCCAGGAGGGGCCGGCGGCCAGCGAGGCGGGTGAGCAGGCCCACGAGCAGCAGGGCGCGGTACCGGAGGGCCAGGAGCAGACGGTCTATCCGGTGGATGGCGAGGCGGCACCCGGCGACGGCGGCTCCCAGGGCGGCGTCGCCGTCGAGGCCGAAGCGTCTCGGGGTGACGTGTACACCAAAGCGGGTTCGTAACAGCGTGGATCGACGAGGGCCTGGCGATGGGTGGTGCGGCAGCCCTGCAAGGAAAGGCTGCCGCACCATTGTCATGGGGACAACCTAATCCGGGAGACCATGGAAGGCGGGTATGCACACGTGGCGGAGGTCACTACGGAACGTATCCGGGCCCTTCGCGAGCGCACGGGGGCCGGGATGATGGACGTGAAACGGGCCCTGGAGCAGGCGGGCGGCAACGAGGAGGAGGCCATCCGCATCCTGCGGGAGAAGGGCCTGGCCCAGGCCGCCAAGCGGGCCACCCGCAAGGCGCTGGAAGGCGTCATCGAGACCGTCGTGCTCCCCGAGCGAGGGAGGGCCGCCATCATCGAGCTCAACTGTGAGACGGACTTCGTGGCCCGCACGGGCGACTTCCGGGCGCTGGCTCGCGCGCTGGCGGAGCACGCGGCCTTCGTGGGCGACGAGGTGGATCCCAGGGACCCATCGGCCCACGCGGATCCCCGGGGCGAGTCCTCCGTGGCGCGGGTGGACGCGTTCCTCGACCGGCCCCTGACCGGCAAGCCGGGGCTCACGGCCCGGGAGCTCCTGACCGAAACGGCCGCCCGGTTGGGCGAGCACGTGCGGCTGCGCCGGTTCGTAACCTTCGTAGCGGGGGCGCGGATGGTCGAGACCTACGTCCATGGGGATGGCCGCATCGGGGTCCTGCTCGAGGCGGAGGTGAGCCCGCAGGAAGCGGCCGACCGGGCCGAGGTGCGGGCCATGGTGCGGGACCTTGCCATGCAGGTGGCGGCGTTCAGGGCCGAGTACGTGGATCGGTCCCAGGTGCCCGAGGCAGTCAAGGCCCGCGAGCGGGAGATCTACCGGACGGCGGCGCTCAACGAAGGCAAGCCCGAACGGGTGGTCGATCGCATCGTCGAGGGCCGGCTCGAAAAGTTCTATCAGGAGGTGTGCCTGCTGGATCAGCCGTACATGAGGGACGGCAGCGTGAGCGTTTCGCGCCACCTCCAGCAGGCGAGCGGCGCCCTGGGGGTCAAGGTCGGCTTGCGGCGGTTCGCCAGGTTCGAGCGGGCCGAGCAGCTCGCTTCCGACGACCAGCAGGAGTAACGTCCAGGGGCCGGCGACCCAAGGAGTGCGAGCTCCTGGGGGAGAACTCATGTCCGGGGCGGGTGGTTCGGCGATGGCAACCCCATACCGGCGCGTCGTGCTGAAGCTCAGCGGGGAGGCGCTGGCAGGCAACGCGGAGTTCGGCATCGACCTTCCCACCGTGGAGCGCCTGGCGCAGGCCGTGCGTACCCTCAGCCAGATGGGCATCCAGGTCGCCATCGTGGTCGGAGGCGGCAACATCTGGCGAGGGTCGCAGGCGGCGGAGCGGGGGATGGACCGCAGCACCGCAGACTACATGGGCATGCTCGCCACGACCATCAACGGCCTCGCTTTGCAGGAGGTGCTGGAGCGCCTCGGGGTGGCGACCCGGGTCCAGTCGGCCATCGAGATGCGCCAGGTGGCCGAGCCCTATATCCGCAGGCGGGCCATCCGGCATCTGGAGAAGGGCCGGGTGGTCATCTTCGCCGCCGGCACGGGCAACCCGTTCTTTTCGACCGACACCGCGGCCGCCCTGCGCGCGGCGGAGATCGAGGCCGAGGTCATCCTCATGGGCAAGCGCGGCGTGGACGGCGTGTACGACGCCGACCCGCGCAAGCACCCGGGCGCTCACCGCTTCGAGAGGCTCACCCACTTCGAGCTGATCCAGCGGGGGCTGGACGTGATGGATCCCACCGCGGCCTCCTTGTGCATGGAAAACCGGATCCCGATCATCGTCTTCGACATCGGGGAGCCCGACAACATCGTGAGGGCAGCGACCGGAGAACGCGTCGGGACCACTGTGGGCGGGGGTGTTTCGGGTGGCTAAAGAGGGCGATTGGAAAGCATTGCTGCAAGAAGCCGGGGAGAAGATGAAAGCGGTCGTACAAGCCACCCGGCGGGAACTCGCAGCAATTCGCACCGGGAGGGCGTCGCCGGCTCTCTTGGAGCGGGTGGTGGTGGATTACCACGGTGCACCCGTGCCGCTCAACCAGCTCGCCTCCATCACGGCGCCGGAGCCGCGCACCCTGGTGGTGCAGCCGTGGGACCGTTCCATCCTCAAGGAGGTGGAGCGGGCCATCCTCAAGTCCGACCTGGGCGTGACCCCTACCAACGACGGTAACGTGGTGCGCCTGGTGCTGCCCCAGTTGACCGAGGAGCGGCGACGGGAGCTGGTGCGGCTGGCACGCAAGCAGGCCGAGGAGAAACGGGTGACCATCCGCAACGTCCGGCGCGACGTCAACGAAGAGCTCAAGAAGTGGGAAAAGGCGAAACTGGTGTCGGAAGACGACGTGCACCGGGCTCAGCAGCAGGTGCAGCAGCTCACCGACCGGTACATCGAGGAGGTCGACCGGGTCCTGGAGAGCAAAGAGAAGGAGATCATGGAGGTCTGACCGGTTGGACCAGGAGCGGCGAGAGCCCGCGGCGGCGGGCGGGGCCGGCCCGGAAGCGCCGCCGGACGTGGTCGGGCTGGAGCTCGAGGCGGCGCTGCGGCGCCTGGGCGGGCGCTACCGTTGCACGCTGCGCTTCACGGCGCCGCCCCGGCCCAGGGGGGAGAAGGGGGCGGTACGCGTCGTCGCGCAGCGGCGCGTGATGCGGCCGGGCACGGAGGCCTTGCACGCCATCGAGCTCGTGTGTGCGAGAGAGTATTACGAGCAACGCCCCGGCCTCGACGGGGAGGCGTGAGGATGCATGACGCCGGCTCCGTAGGCTCGTCGGCCCCGCGCCCCCACCGGATGCTGGCGCGGCTGGCCGACCGGGTCTGGCTGCACCTGGCCGAGAGCAGCTGGCCCTGGATCAACGTGCGCAGCGAAGAGCATCGCCTGCTGATGGAGCTGGACCCGGCGCGTATCCCACGGCACGTCGCCATCATCATGGATGGCAACGGACGGTGGGCGCAGCGCCGCGGGCTGATGCGGACCGCCGGCCACAGGGCCGGGGTGCGCAGCCTCAAGGAAGCGGTGCGTACCTGTGCGAAACTGGGCGTCGAGGTTTTGAGCGTCTTCGCTTTCTCCACGGAAAACTGGCAGCGTCCGGCCGCGGAAGTGGACATGTTGATGCGCCTGCTCACGGAGGTGCTCCGGGAAGAAATCGACGAGATCGACGAAGCGGGGGTGCGGGTTCACGCTATCGGCCGCCTGGATGGGTTGCCCCAGGACGTGGTCCAGCAGATTCGCGCAGCCGAGGCTCGCACCCGGGCCAATCGCCACATGCTGCTCAACGTTGCGCTCAACTACGGGGGACGGGCCGAGATCGTGGACGCAGCCGTACGCCTGGCCCAAGACGTGGCGGCCGGCAAGGTCTCCCCGGAGACGGTCGACGAGGAGAGCTTCTCCCGTTACCTGTACACGGCCGGCCTTCCGGACCCGGACCTCCTGATTCGCACGGGAGGCGAGTATCGCGTCAGCAACTTCATGCTCTGGCAACTGGCCTACTCGGAGCTATGGGTCACACCGGTCTTCTGGCCGGATTTCCGGCGCGTCCACCTGCTGCAGGCCATCGTCGATTACCAGCGACGTCATCGCCGCTTCGGAAAGGTCTAGAGCGCGGTGTTCGCCCGGCGAGCCGTGACGGCGGCGGCAGGCGCGCCCATCCTGCTGGTCACGCTGTACGCGGGTGGCGTTTGGTGGGCGCTGACGCTGGCCATCATTGCGGTATGGGGCTCGCTCGAGCTGGGCGATCTCTTCGTCGCGAAAGGCGCCGGACAGCCCCAGCGCGACGTCCTGATCCTGGCGGGGTTGGCGGGAGTCTTGCTGGCGCCGGCCATGCAACATCTCGCCGGCACGCACTGGCCCCGGACCCTGCCGCTGCTGCTGCCGACGCTCGTGCTGGGGTATGCGGCCTTGCGGGCATGGCTGCGCGGGGCGAGCGTGCTCCTGGAGGCCGCGGCGGCCGCCTTCGCCTTTTCGTACGTGGGGGTGCTCATGGGCTTTTGGTGGTTGCTGCGCAGCCATCCCGAGCTCGGTTGGCCGTACGCCATGGTGGTGCTGGTCGGGACCTGGGCGACCGACATCGGCGCCTTTGCGGTCGGGCGCCTGATGGGGCGCCACCGGCTGCTCCCCAGGGTGTCGCCGGGCAAGACGTGGGAGGGCGCCATCGGAGGGGCCGTCGTGGGGTGTGCCGTGGTGGTGTGGTTGGGCGGAAAGGTGGCGCAGATGGCCGGCTGGATGCCGGTGGGGTTGGGAGCGGTGACGACGGTGGCGGCCCAGCTCGGGGACCTTGCGGAGTCGGCGCTCAAGCGCGACGCTAACGTGAAAGATTCCGGTTGGCTTTTGCCGGGACACGGCGGTATCCTGGACCGGATGGACAGTGTCCTGACCAGCGGGCTCGCCGCTTATCTCTTTGCCATCCTGATGGCCAGGCTGTAGGGGCGGATCGCGTGACGCTCAACGGGATCGTAGCCTTCGTTCTCGTCTTCGGTACCATCGTGCTCGTGCACGAATTGGGCCACTTCCTGGTGGCCAAAGCCGTGGGGGTCATGGTCCGCGACTTCTCCATCGGCTTCGGGCCCGCTCTGGTGCGCTGGAGGCGGCGGGGCACGTACTACTCGTTGCGACTGCTGCCGCTGGGGGGCTTCGTGCGCCTCGAGGGCATGGAAAACCCGGCCGAGTCGCCGCCGGGTGACCAGGGCGAGCCGCCGCTGGCGCCGTCCGACCCACGGCGATTCACCAACCGCCCGATGTGGCAGAGGGTGCTCACCATCGCCGCCGGCCCGGCCATGAACTTCGTCCTGGCCGGGGTATTGCTCGCCTACTTCTTCGTGCCGCCCGTCGTCCAGGGGATCGAGCCGGGAGGGCCGGCGGCCGTGGCCGGGATCGAGCCGGGAGATCGGATCGTGCGCATCGGCGACCTCCGCACCCCCACCGGCGCCCGGGTGCAGCGAGCCGTGCTGACCGCTCCCGAGGGCGCCAGGCTCCCGGTCTGGATCGAGCGGGACGGGCGGATCCGTCAGGTCGTGGTCGAGGTGGCCCGGCAAGACGGGCGGGGATACATCGGGATCCGGATGGGAGGGGCCCGCCCGTGGCCCCAGGCGTTGTACGGCGGATTCGTCCAGATGCTGGACTCGACGGGGGACATCGTCCGGATCATCGCCCGGATGCTCGGCGGAAGGGAGCCGGTCCAGGTCGCAGGCCCGGTCGGCATCTTCTCGATGGTCCAGGAGGCGGCCCAGCAAGGCCCGGCCAATCTGATCGGGCTGGCGGCCATCCTCAACATCAACCTCGGCCTCATCAACCTGCTGCCCCTGCCGGTGCTCGACGGCGGGTGGCTCCTGTTCATGGGGATCGAGTGGGTACGGCGCCGGCCCCTGGAGCCGCAGCTGCAGTCGCTGGCCCAGATGGTGGGGCTGATGCTGCTCATCGGATTGATGTTGCTGGCCACGTACTTCGACCTTCTGCGCGGGTAGGGGGACCTGTCAGCGATGCGGATGTCACAGCTTCTGGCACCGACGCTCCGGGAAGAGCCGGCAGAGGCGGAAAGCGACAGCCACCGCTTGATGCTGCGCGCGGGGCTGATCCGTAAGTCTTCGGCCGGGATTTACACCTACCTGCCGCTCGCCTTCCGGTCCCTTCGCAAGATTTCGGAGATCGTGCGCGAGGAGATGGACCGAGCGGGCGGGCAGGAGCTGCAGCTTCCCATCGTGCAGCCCGCCGAGTTGTGGGTGGAGACGGGCCGCTGGTACGAGTACGGCCCCGAGATGTTTCGCCTGAAGGACCGGCACGGGCGGGAGTTTTGCCTGGGCCCCACCCACGAGGAGATCATCACGGCGCTGGTGCGGGCGGAGGTGCGCTCTTACCGGCAGTTGCCGCTCCTGTTGTACCAGATTCAAAACAAGTACCGCGACGAGATCCGGCCGCGCTTCGGCGTCATCCGGGGCCGGGAGTTCATCATGAAAGACCTGTACTCGTTCGACCGGGACGAAGCCGGGCTCGAAGAGAGCTACCGCAAGATGTACGAGGCGTACTCCCGGGCGTTCCACCGATGCGGGCTGTCGACGACCGCGGTGGAGGCGGATCCCGGCGCCATCGGCGGCGACGTCACGCACGAGTTCATGGTGCTGTCTCCCATCGGGGAAGCCCAGGTCGTCCACTGCCGGCAGTGCGGCTATGCGGCCAACGTAGAGGCGGCTCCGGCCTCTGCGCCTCCCGCGCGACCGCAGGGCGCTCCGGCGACGGAGGCGCCGCCGGCCCCTCGCAAGGTTTCCACGCCGGGCGTGCGGACCATCGAGGATCTGGTCCGGTTCCTCGGCACGCCCGCGCACGCCATTCTCAAGACGCTGCTGTACGAAGGGGATGGGCGGCTCGTCGCAGCGGTAATCCGGGGCGATCACCAGCTCAACGAAGTCAAACTCGCCCGGGCCATTGGCCTCTCCTCGGTCCAGGCTGCCTCCCCCGAACGGGTCCGGGAGGTGACGGGGGCGCCTGCGGGCTTCGTCGGCCCCGTCGGTTTGAACCGGGTTGAAATCGTGGCGGATCCGTGGGCGATGGCGCTCGACGAGGCGGTCACGGGCGCCAACGAGGAGGACGCCCATCTGGTCGGCGTGGTCCCGGGACGCCACTTCTCGGCGGACCGGGTGACCGACATCCGGCTGGTCGTGCCCGGAGATCCGTGCCCCCGGTGCGGCGCTCCGCTCGACCGATCGGCCGGGATCGAGGTGGGGCAGATCTTCAAACTCCACACCAAGTACAGCGAGGCGTTGGGCGCCACGTTCTTGGACGAGGACGGCAAGGAGAAGCCGGTGGTCATGGGGTGCTACGGCATCGGCATCACCCGGACCCTGGCCGCCGTGATCGAGCAGCATCACGACGACAAGGGGATCATCTGGCCGGTGAGCGTGGCTCCGTATCACGCGGTGGTGGTTCCGGTCAACGTCAAGGATCGCGGCCAGATCGAGGCGGCCGAGCGGCTCTATCACGAGCTGACCGGGGCCGGCGTCGAGACGGTGCTGGACGACCGGGAGGAACGGCCCGGGGTCAAGTTCAACGACGCCGATCTGATGGGCTTCCCGTACCGGGTGACGGTGGGAGCGCGGCTGGCAGCGTCGGGGCAGGTGGAGATCCGCCGGCGCTCGGACGGGCGGGACGTGCCGGTCTCCCTGGACGAGGCCGCTTCGAAGGTGAGGGAGTGGCTCAGGGAGGACATGGAAGCGCTGCAGCCCCGCTGAGGAGTGTGAAGGCGCGGCGGGCTCGTTGCGCGCCTTTCCTGCGCGATGTTATAATAGCGCCTGGCAAGTGTAGCGGCTCTTGCGGCGGAAGAGTGGGATCCCCCCACTCTTTCGTTCTGTTGGGGGTAGCCAGGTGCACCCGAAGGCGATCGAGCAACTGGTCATCGAGCAGGCGGAGGCGGTAGCGAAGGAGCTCGGCATCGAGGTGGTGGACGTGGAGTTCCAGCCCGGTCCGCGGGGCCGCGTGCTGCGCGTCTTCATCGACAAGCCCGGTGGAGTGAGCGTGGAGGACTGCCGGGCGGTGAGCGTGCCCCTGTCCGGGGCGCTGGACCGGCTCGACCCCATACCCGGGCCGTACCGGCTCGAGGTCTCGTCGCCCGGCGTCGAGCGCCCTTTACGCAAAGCGGAGGATTTCGAGCGGTTCGCCGGCCGCGAGGTGGAGGTGCACACCTACGGCCCGGTCGAGGGGCGCCGCCATTTCACCGGGCGGCTGAAGGGCCTCGCAGGCGATCGGGTGCAACTCGAGATGGAGGACGGCAGCATGGTCGCGCTGCCACGGGAAGGGATCAGCAGGGCCAGGCTGCGGGTTCGCTGGCAGGGGGCTGTGGAGCGATGAATCTCGAGCTGATGGGCGCTCTCAACGAACTGGAGAAGGAGCGTGGGATCTCCCGGGAGGTCTTGCTCAAGGCGATCGAAGACGCCATCGAGTCGGCCTTCCGCAAGTCCTCGCAGCCCCACCAAAACCTGCGGGTCGACTTCGACGACCGCAGCGGGCGGGTGCGCGTCTTCGCCCGCAAGGCGGTCGCGGAGAAGGTGACCGACCCTTCGACGGAGATCTCGCTGGAAGAGGCGCAGCGGATCAACCCGCGCTTCGAGGTCGACGACGTGGTCGAGGTCGAGCTGACTTTGCCCGACCTGGGGCGGATCGCCGCGCAGACCGCCAAGCAGGTGGTGGTGCAGCGGATCCGGGAGGCCGAGCGGAGCCGGGTGTACGAGGAGTACCACAGCCGGGAGGGGGACATCCTGACCGGCATCGTGCGGCGGATCGAGCACCGCAACGTATACGTGGACCTCGGCCGCGCCGAGGGAGTCATGCCGCCTTCGGAGCAGGTCGCGACCGAGCGGTACACGCCGGGTACCCGGATGAAGTTTTACCTGGCGGAGGTGAGCAAGACCGCCAAGGGGCCGCAGCTGGTGCTCTCCCGCAGCCATCCGGGTCTGGTGCGGCGGCTGTTCGAGCTCGAGGTGCCGGAGATCCACGACGGGGTCGTGGAGATCCGGGCCCACGCGAGAGAAGCGGGGCACCGCTCCAAGATTGCCGTCTGGTCCACGGACCGCAACGTGGATCCGGTGGGCGCCTGCGTGGGGCCGCGGGGAGCCCGGGTCCAGCAGGTGGTCAAGGAGCTGCGGCAGGAGAAAGTGGACGTCATCGCCTGGGATCCCGATCCCGAGGTTTTCCTGGCCAATGCCCTGCAGCCGGCCCGGGTCCTCAAGGTGTACCTGGACCCCACCGACCGGTCGGCGAAGGTGATCGTGCCGGAGAAGGAGCTATCGCTGGCCATCGGCAAGGAAGGGCAAAACGCCCGGCTGGCCGCCAGGCTCACGGGCTGGCGCATCGATATCCGCAGCGAGGCGCAGTGGGCCGAGGTGCAGCAGGAGTTCGAGGAGAAGCGGCGCCAGTGGATGCAGGCCAGGCCGGAGGCCGCCGGAGCGGGGGCTGCCCGGGTGGGCCGGGAGGAGCAGCCAGCGACGGCAGGAGCAGCGGCGACCCAGGCGCCCCCCGCGGAGCGGCCCGCGGCGCAGCCGGCGGCGGGGGCGGCCCCCGCTCGCACCGAAACGCCGGCACAGTCGGAGCAAGTGCCGGTCCCTGCCGTGCCGGTGGCCGAGCCGAGCCGGGCGCCCCTCGAGGTGCCGGTCGATGCCGGGCCGGCCGTGCAGGCCGAAGAAGAGGAGATCCCCATCGAGCCGGAGCCCGTCAAGCCGGTGGAAGAAGAGGAGCAGCAGCTCAAGCAAAAGGGCGCCGGCAAGGTCCGCCGCATCAAGGGTGTGCGGCGCTTCGAGCGGCGCCACCTGGAGGAAGAGCTGGAGGAGGCCGAGTCTTTGCCGACCCTGTTCTCCTCCGAAGAGGAAGGGGAGCCCGAGGCCGCTCCCGCGCCCGAAGAGCCTGCTGTTCAGCGTCAGGAGGCCGCCCGCCGGGATACACTGGCCGTCCCGCTGTTCGCGGTAGCCAAGCGGGTGCTGGAGAGCCCCGCCACCCGGGAGGCCAAGGCGGACGGAAAGACCGAGGCCAAAGCGGACGGAAAGACCGAGGCGAAGGCCAAGGCGGCTCCGGCGCAGGCCGGGGAGGAGCGCGAGCGCCCGGAGGCTCCTCCTCAGCCGCAGGCGGCGGCTTCAGGGGCCCCGGCGGATGCAGCTACGACCAAGGCGGCGCCGGCTCCGACGGCTGCCCCGGCGGCGGCCGCAGCGGCCGCGCCGCGGCCGGCGGCCCAGCGGCGCGCCGAAGAGCGGGCGCGTGAGGCCGTCGAGGATGCCGACAAGAAGCCGAAGAAAGTGCTCCGCAGTTTGTCGGAGCTTTCTCTGGAGGACTTCGGGTTCCAGCGCCAGGGGCCGAAGCGGAAGGGGCGTTGAGGACGGTGAGCGCCCGGCAACAGCCCAGGCCGCGCAAGGTGCCCATGCGGACCTGCGTCGGGTGCCGCACCGTCCGGCCCAAGCGCGAGATGATCCGGATCGTGCGGACGCCGGAAGGGAGCGTCGTGGTCGACCCGACGGGTAAGCGGTCGGGCCGGGGGGCGTACATCTGCCCGCGGCCGGAGTGCCTCGAGGCTGCTCGGCGGGGGCGCCAGCTGGAGCGGGCGCTCGAACACCCCATCGAGGACGAGGTGTTCGACGAGCTGGCCCGGCAGCTGGCGGCCGCCGGCGGCGCACGGTAGGGTGGGCCGTGGCGGATCCGGCAACGTGGCTGGGGCTCGCGAGAAGGGCCAACAAGGCGGCCATCGGGCGAATGGCCTGCAGGCAGGCGCTCCGGGAAGGCCGCGTGCGGTTGCTCGTGGTGGCGCAGGACGCCTCGGAGGGTGCGGCCCGGTACTGGCAAGGCGAGGCCGAGCGGGCAGGGGCGGTGCGCGTGATCCGGTGGGGCACCCGCGTCGCGCTCGGTTCGGCGATGGGTCGGGGACCGGTGGCCGTCATAGGGGTGTGTGACGAGGGCCTGGCATTCCATTTCTTGGGTTCGGTGAGCGCACGGGACGCGAGCGGGCGGTCGCCGGCCGTTCAGGAGTGATGGTGGCATGAAAAAGCTACGGGTCTATCAGCTGGCCAAGGAGCTCAACGTCGACGCGAAGATGCTCCTGGCGTTCTTGCAGGGCCGGGGTAGCGCCGCCTCTTCCACTTTGAGCATGGTCGAGCTCGACGAGGAGGAAGTGGCGCGGCGCCAGTTCGGCAAGGGTACCGGAGCCGGGGAGATCAAGGGCGCGCGGCTGGTCGGGCGGGTACAAAGGGCGCAACCGGCGCCCGCGCCGGCGCCGCCGCCTGCTACGGCGCCTGTGGCGCCTGCCAGGGAGGCTCCGGCCGCGCGCCCGGCTCCTGTGGCGCCTTCCCGCGCGACGCCGGTGACGGCCGGGGTGCCGGCGCCGCAGCCGGCCGGTGCTCCCGCCACCGCTGTGCCGCGGCCGGCTCATGAGGCTCCGCCGCCAGCGGCATCGGCCCCGAAGGAGGCCTCGGCCGCTCCCACGGTGGAGGGGCCTTCTGTCCAGGGCGGCTCGGAGGTGTCTGCTGCAAGGCAAGCGCCGGCTCGCGGCGAGCAGGCCCCCTCCAGGGCCGTCCCCCAGCCGCACGCTCAGCGGCCGCAGGCGCCGCAAGCGCCGGCGGAGCGCCCGAAGGCCGGGCGTCCGCAAGAGCGCTCCCAGGACCGCCCGCAGATAGACCGCCCGCAGCAGGCGGCCCGCGCGCCTTCGGGTCCGTCCCAGGGCAAGCAAGTGCCCGCCAGGGACAAAAAAGCTGCTGCCAAGCCCGGTGGGGTCCACGCTCCGGCGCCGCCCCGGCCTCCGGAGAGCGGCAGGCGCCCCGGACCTCCTCCGTCCCATGGCAAACCCGGGCGCGGGCGCCCTCCGGTCACGTCGCCGCTGCCGAAGGGCAAAGGGCACCGTCCGGGTCCCGGCCGCGGGCCGTCGCACGCGCCCGCCGCACCCCCCGCACCTCGCGGAGGTACGGTCGAGCTCCCGCAGCGCATCGTCGTGCGGGACCTGGCGAGCCGGCTGGGCGTTTCGGCGGCCGAGCTCATCAAGCAGCTCATGAAGCAAAACGTGATGGCCACCATCACCCAGGAGATCCCGTTCGAGGTAGCCACGGCGGTGGCCGAAAACCTGGGGTTCACCGTTCAGCGCCCCAAGAGCGCGGAGGAGAGGTTCCTCGAGGCGAAGAAGAGCGAAGCCTCGCAGCAGGCCGGCAAGCTCGAGCCTCGCCCTCCGGTGGTCACCATCATGGGCCACGTCGACCACGGCAAGACGACCCTGCTCGACGTCATCCGCAAGAGCCGGGTGGCGGCCGAGGAGTACGGCGGGATCACGCAGCACATCGGAGCGTACCAGGTGGAGGTGCAGGGCCGGCGCATCACTTTCCTCGATACCCCGGGCCACGAGGCGTTCACCTCGATGCGGGCTCGGGGCGCGCAGGTGACCGACATCGCGGTCCTGGTGGTGGCCGCCGACGACGGGGTCATGCCCCAGACCGTCGAGGCCATCCACCACGCGCGGGCGGCAGGCGTGCCCATCATCGTCGCCATCAACAAGGTCGACAAGCCGGGAGCCTCGCCGGACCGGGTCAAGCAGCAGCTGGCCGAACACGAGCTCGTGGCCGAGGAGTGGGGCGGCGACACGGTCATGGTGCCGGTCTCGGCCTTGCGCAAGCAGGGCATCGACGAGCTCTTGGAAATGATCCTGCTGGTGGCCGACCTGCGCGAGCTCAAGGCGCCCGTGGACCAGCCCGCCCAGGGCGTGGTCATCGAAGCCCAGCTCGACCGCGGCCGCGGGCCTGTCGCGACGGTCCTCGTCAAGGAAGGCACGCTCAAAGTGGGCGACCCGGTCATCGTGGGAGCCGTGCCCGGGCGGGTGCGGGCACTGCTCGACGACCGCGGGCGGCCGCTGCAAGAGGCCGGTCCGTCGACGCCGGCCGTCGTGCTGGGCCTCTCCGACGTGCCCCAACCCGGTGACTCCCTGATGGTGACGCCGGACGAAGAGACGGCGCGCAGGATCGCCCAGGAACGCCTGGAGAAACAGCGGGCGGAGCAGCTGAGGCCAACGGCCCGCATGACGCTCGAGACGCTGAGCAAGATGGCGGCCGAGGGGGAAACCCGAACGCTGCCCATCGTGCTCAAGGCCGACGTGCAGGGGTCACTCGAGGCGCTGCAGGCGGCCCTGCAGCAGGCATCGACGCCGCAGGTGCAGGTCAACGTCATCCATGCCGCGGTCGGCGGGATCACGGAGGCGGACGTCAGTCTGGCTTCGGCTTCCAACGCCATCATCATCGGCTTCAACGTGCGGCCCGACGCCAACGCCCGCCGGCTGGCGGAGCGGGACCGCGTCGACGTCCGGACCTACCGGATCATCTACGAGGCCATTGACGACGTGAAAGCGGCCATGCAGGGTATGCTCAAGCCGAGGCTGGAAGAGCGGGTGCTCGGCCATGCGGAGGTGCGCCGCACCTTCAAGGTGCCGGGCGTCGGCACCGTGGCCGGCTGTTACGTTACCGACGGCCGCGTGGTGCGCAACGGGAGCGTACGGGTCGTGCGCGACGGCGTCGTGGCCTTCGAAGGGAAGATCGCTTCGCTCAAGCGGTTCAAGGAAGACGTGCGGGAAGTGGCCGAGGGCTTCGAGTGCGGCATCGGCATCGAGCGCTTCAACGACGTCAAGGAGGGCGACGTGCTCGAGATCGTCGAGGTCGTGGAAGTGCGCCAGGAGCAGCCGGTGCTCTCCGGTGACCGCACGGGCGCGTGAGGGAAGCGGCGGTGAGCCGGGCCATGGTCGTGGCGGTGGCGTCCGCGGAGCTCTGGATCTCCGGGAGCGAGTCGCTCAAGGATCGCCGCCGCGTGACCCGGGCGGTCGTGGACCGGCTCCGGGCCCGCTACAACGTCTCGGTGCTGGAGATGGACGAACCGCTCACGTGGCAGCGAGCCCGCCTGGCCGTAGCATGCGTCAGTCACGACGAACATCTCGCCCGCGAGTTGATGGATAGTGTGCGCCGGGTGATGGAGGGGCGGGCCGACGCCGAGTTGACCGAGTTTTCCGTCGTGTATTACCATCAACCCTCCCCGGCGCCCGCGAGGTAGGAGGCCCCGCGATGGCAAGGCTTCGGGTGGAGCGGCTTCGCGAAGAGTACCGGCGAGAAGTGAGCGACATCCTCCGGCGCATGAAGGATCCGCGCCTGGGGTTCGTGACCGTGACCGACGTGGAGATGTCGAGCGACCTCCGCCACGTCAAGGTGTTCGTGAGCGTGCTGGGAAGCGACGAGGACCTGCGCCGAACGATGGACGTGCTCGAGCAGGCGCGAGGGTACGTGCGCACGGAGGCCGGGCGGCGGATCCGCCTGCGTTACACTCCGGAGGTGACGTTCCAGTTCGACCCGTCGGTGCGCCGGGGGGCGCGGGTGATGACCATCCTCAACCAGCTGCGCGAGCCGTCCGGGACGCCGCCGGCAGATCCGGCGACGGGGCAGCAGGCGGGTAGGCCGGAGCACGAGGGGGCCCCATCGTGACGGCGCGGTGGCCCGAAACCGAGCGTGCCCTGCAGACCGTGGCGCACGAGCTGAAAATTCACGACCGCATCGCCATCATCGGCCACGTGGATCCAGATCTCGACAGCATCGGGTCGATCCTGGCCCTGCGGCTTGCCCTGGAGAGCCTGGGCAAGACGGCGTGGGCGATCTCCCCAGGTCCCGATCCGGAGTACTGGCATTTCCTTCCCGGCCACGACCAGATGCTCGTGGGGGCTCCGGAGCACGTGATCCCGGAGCTCGCCGTGGTGCTGGATACCGAAGTCCGCCCCGATCGCCTGGGCGCGTCGTGGGAACTGATCCGCCGCGCGCCCCGGGTCGTCAACGTCGATCACCACGCCACCAACGACGCCCGAGCCGACGTCGCCTTCATCGAGCCGGCAGCCGGGGCCACGGGCGAGCTCGTGTACTACCTCATCCGGGTCCTGGGCGTGTCGCTGACCCCCGACATCGCCGCCTGCCTTTACTCGGCGATCCTCACCGATACGGGCTCGTTCCGCTTCAGCAACACCACCGCCCGGACCCTCGCCATCGGGGCGGAGTTGGTGGAGGCGGGGGTGGACCCCCACGAGCTCTCCATGGCCATCTACGACACCCGGTCGTGGGAGTTCATGCGCCTGTTGGGGCGGATGCTCGACTCGCTGAAGCGGACCGAGGACGGGCGGATCGCCTGGATGGAGCTCCCCCTGAAGGACGCCCAACAAGCCGGGGTTCCCCCGAGCGAGATGGAGGGGCTCGTCCAGTACCCGCGCATGGTCCACGGGGTCGAAGTCGCCTTGCTGTTCAAGGAGCTGGAGCCGGGCAAGACGCGGGTGAGCTTGCGCTCCCAGAGGTACGTGGACGTGTCGGCGATCGCCCGGGCGTTCGGCGGCGGGGGCCACCTGCGGGCGGCCGGCTGTACGCTGGAGGCTCCGCTCGAAGAGGCCGTCCGGCGGGTCGTGGCCGCCTGCCAGGCGGCGGTCGCCACGATGCCCGCGGTCCCGGCGCGAGACGGGCGCAGGTAGAGGAGGGTGGCGTAGTTTGGAGGCGCCGGGCGTCGCCGCAGGCGTGCTCAACGTGATCAAGCCGCCCGGGATGACGTCCCACGACGTCGTCGCCCTGGTGCGCAAGTGGGCGGGCGTGCGCCGGGTGGGCCACGCCGGGACCCTGGATCCCGGAGCAGCGGGCGTGCTGGTCGTCCTGGTGGGCCAGGCGACCCGCCTCGCCTCTTACCTGCAGGAGGCCGAGAAGGTCTACCGGGCGGAGATGGTCCTCGGCGTCCGCACGGATACCCAGGACGCTTCGGGGCGGACCCTGGCCGTGGCCGATGCGTTCGAGATCCCGTGGAGCGACGTGGACGCCGCGCTGGCCCGCATGATCGGGACGATCCGGCAGCGCCCTCCGATGGTTTCCGCCGTGCACCACCAGGGCCGGCGGCTGTACGAGCTGGCGCGCCAGGGCGTCGAGGTCGAACGGCCCGTGCGCACCGTGGAGATCTACGATCTCCAGGTGCACAGCATCTGGCCCGAGGACGCCGAACGAGCCACCTTCGGCGCCCGGGTCGTGTTCGACGTCACGTGTTCGGCGGGGACTTACGTGCGCACCCTGTGCGACGACGTGGGCCAGAGCCTGGGCTGCGGCGCGCATCTGGGCTTCCTGGTGCGGCTGCGCAGCGGGGCGTTTGGCCTGGATCAGGCCGTGACGCTCGAAGAGCTCGAAGCGGCGGGCCGCCATCGCCGGCTGGCGGAGTACCTGCTGCCGCTGGACGCCGGGCTGGGCCACCTGCCCCGGGTCTCCCTGGAAGGTGAATCTCTCCACCGGGCCCGGCACGGCACGGCGGTGGCGTGGCCGCCGGCCGACCCCCGCCCCGCCGGCCTGCGGGCCGGCGAACACGTAAGGCTGTACGATGCGGGGGATCGCTTCTTCGGGATCGCGCGCTTCACCGTACGCGACGGGAGGCCGTGGCTGGCGCCCGAAATGCTGGTGGGATGAGCAGGGACCCGAAGAATGGAGGACGTCCGCACGGTGCGCATCGACTGGTACCCTCCCGAGCCCTCCACCGGTGCGAAGAGTATCGTGGCGATCGGCACGTTCGATGGGGTGCACCTTGGCCATCAAGCCATCTTGCGCTCCGCCCGCCGGCTCGCCGAGCGCCTGGAGGCCCGAGCCGTGGCCCTCACCTTCGACCCCCACCCGCGGCTGGTCGTGGCACCGGACGCGCCGCCTCCCCTTCTGCTCACGCCGCTTTCCGATCGGGTCGCCCTCTTGCGGGAGTACGGTGCGGAAGCCGTGGCGGTGCTGGGATTCGACCGGGAGGTGGCCGCGCTCGAGCCGGAGACGTTCGTCTCCTCGGTCTTGTGCGCGAGGTTGCAGTGCTCGGGCGTGGTGGCGGGGTTCAACTTCACCTTCGGGCGGGATCGCAGCGGCACCGCGGCCACGCTCCGGGAGATCGGAGAGAAGCTGGGACTGGTGACCGAGATCGTGCCGCCGGTGCAGCTACAGGGGCAGGCCGTCTCCTCCAGCTTGATCCGGCAGCTCGTCGAGCGAGGAGAAGTGGAAGGGGCCGGGCAGCTGCTGGGCCGCCCGTATCGAGTGGCCGGAGAGGTGGTGCGGGGAGAGGGCAGGGGGCGCCAGCTCGGCTATCCCACCGCCAACATCCGGCCCGACCCGGCTCAGCAACTGCCGGGCGACGGGGTCTACCTGGCCCTGCTCGACCAGATGCCGGCGCTGGCGGTGGTGAGCACGCGGCCGACCTTCGGGCCGGGGGCCCGGTGGCTGGAGGTGCACGTGGTCGAGGGATCCCCGTCCTTGTACGGCAGGCGGTCCGGGGTCGAGTTCCTGCGATTCCTGCGTCCCATCCGGCGCTTTTCCGGCGTCGACGACCTGGTGGCGCAGATCGGGGTCGACCGCGAACGGGCCCTGGAGTACTTCGCCTCGGCGACAGAAAAGCGACCTCGGCTTTTGCAGGGTGGTAGCGTGTGATAGATTAACGGCGAGACGCGATGACGGCCGGTACCCGCCAGGACGGGACGGCCCCCGGCTCGAGCGCGGCGCGCTCCTCCACACCGGGCTTGGGCTGGGGGCGATGGCCGCAGACGTGAGGAGGAAGCATGGATTCATGGCACTGACCAAGGAGACCAAGTCCAGCTTGATTTCGCAATTCAGCCGGCACGAGGGGGACACGGGCTCGCCGGAGGTCCAGATCGCGCTGTTGACCCAGCGCATCAACGACCTCACCGAGCATCTCAAGGTCCATCGCAAGGATTTCCACAGCCGGCGCGGGCTCTACAAGATGATCGGCCAGCGCAGGGGCCTGCTGCGATACCTGGAGCGGATCGATGCCCAGCGTTACCGGGCGGTCGTCGAGCGGCTCGGGCTGCGCCACTGATCAGGGAGGCTAGGATACCCACATGTTTGACGTCCATTCCTACGAAATGGAGCTGGCAGGCCGTCGGCTGCAGCTCGAGACCGGCAAGCTGGCGCGCCAGGCCAACGGGTCGGTCGTGGTGCGCTACGGAGACACGGTGTTGCTGGTCACGGCGACGATGTCGCGCCAGCCCCGGGAAGGGATCGACTTCTTCCCGCTGCTGGTCGACTTCGAAGAGCGGATGTACGCGGTCGGCAAGATTCCGGGCGGGTGGGGGCGGCGGGAGGGGAAGCCCGGGGACATCGCGATCCTCTCGGCTCGCATGGTGGACCGCCCGATCCGGCCCCTCTTCCCCGAAGGTTTCCGCAACGACGTGCAGGTCGTGGTCACGACCTTGAGCGTGGACCACGACGCGCCGCCCGACGTGCTCGGCATCATCGGCGCTTCGGCAGCGCTCACCATCTCCGAGATCCCGTTCCTGGGGCCCGTGGGCGCGGTGCGGATGGGCCTCGTCGACGGCTCGCTCGTGGTCAACCCTACGGCCGAGCAGGAGAAGGCGAGCCGTCTCCACCTGGTCGTGGCGGGCACGCGCGACGCCATCATGATGGTGGAGGCCGGCGCCGACGAGGTGCCGGAGGACCAGATGCTCGAGGCCATCATGACGGCCCACGAGGAGATCCGGCGAATCGTCGCGCTCCAGGAGCAGATGCGGGCGGAAGTCGGCAAGCCCAAGGTGGAGGTGCCGCTGTTCACGCCCGACCCGCAGGTGCAGGCCTGGGTGGAGCAGTACGGCCGGCCCAAGATCGCGGCCGCGGTCAAGAACCCGGACAAGCAGGCCCGGGAAGAGGCGATCGAGAAGGCCCGGCAAGAGGTCGTCGAACAGTTCGTGGCCGAGCGGGGCGGCGAGGAGCAGGCGGCGCCGCTGCTCAAGGACGTCGAGACCATCCTCGACAAGCTGCTCAAGGACGAGGTCCGACGCATGATCGCCGAGGACCACGAGCGGCCCGACGGGCGCAAGCTCGACGAGATTCGGCCCATCTGGTGCGAGGTCGGGGTCTTGCCCAGGGTGCACGGGTCGGGGCTGTTCGTACGGGGCCAGACCCAGGTCCTGACGAGCTGCACGCTCGGGCTCAAGTCGGATGAGCAGCTCCTCGACGACCTGCGGGAGGAGGACCGCAAGCGCTACATCCACCACTACAACTTCCCGCCCTACAGCGTTGGCGAGGTGCGCCCCATGCGGGCTCCCGGGCGACGGGAGATCGGGCACGGGGCGCTGGCGGAGCGGGCGCTGTTGCCGGTCATCCCGCCGGAGTCCGAGTTTCCGTACACGATTCGTCTCGTCTCCGAGGTGCTGGAGTCCAACGGCTCTACCTCGCAGGCGAGCGTCTGCGGCAGCACGCTGGCGCTGATGGACGCCGGCGTGCCCATCCGCAAGCCGGTGGCCGGCGTGGCCATGGGGCTCGTCAAGTGGGGCGAGCGCTTTGCCATCCTGACCGACATCCAGGGCATCGAGGACGCCCTGGGCGACATGGACTTCAAGGTGGCGGGCACGGCCGACGGGGTCACGGCGCTGCAGATGGACATCAAGGTACACGGCGTGACCCGGGAGATCCTGCAGCAGGCGCTGGCCCAGGCGAAGGCGGGCCGGCTCTTCATCCTCGACAAGATGCTCCAGGCCATCGACAAGCCCCGGCCGGAGCTCTCCCCCAGGGCTCCTCGCATCCTGACCCTCGAAATCCCCGTTGACAAGATCCGCGACGTCATCGGCCCGGGCGGCAAGATGATCCGGAAGATCATCGAGCAGACCGGCGTAGAGATTGACGTGGAGGACGACGGGCGGGTCTTCATCGCCTCCGCCGACGAGGAGAGCGGCAAGAAGGCGGCGGAGATCATCCAAAACCTGGTACGCGACGTGCAGGTGGGGGCCGTCTACCTCGGGAAGGTGAAGCGGACCACCAGCTTCGGGGCCTTCGTCGAGATCCTGCCCGGCAAGGAGGGCCTCGTCCACATCTCCGAGCTGGCGCCCCAGCGCGTGGGTCGCGTCGAAGACGTGGTCAACGTCGGCGACGAAGTGCTCGTGAAGGTGACGGAGATCGACCGGCTCGGGCGCATCAACCTGTCGCGCAAGGAAGCGCTGCCCGCAGCCGAGCGCGAGGCCGGGGCCATCGATGGCCGCACCACGCGGCCCGAGCCCGACCGGCGCGGCCGGGACGCCCGGGACGCCAGAGGTGGCCTGAGGCGCCCGGGTGGGCGGAGAGGCGGCTTTCGGGAGTAATCGACCCGCCGGAGCGAGCCGGCGGCATGCCCGCCCGTCGAAAACGCGGTGATCGAGCTACGAGTAGGGGTCGTCCATCAGGTCGTCGGGCGGGACGGCGACCGGGTCGACCTGGTGGTGCGTATCGACGGGCAAGGGGCTGCGCCGTCCGACGAGCCGGGGTTTTACCCGGCGTATGCCCTGACACAACTGGGGTACGGCGGCTGGTATCCGGGACAACGGGTCCTGGTCAACACCTCGGCCGTCTCCCTTTCCCTCGGGAGCGGGGGCTACCATGTCGTGGTAGCTCCCCTGGATCCGCCCCGGCCGCCGGGCGATTGGCGGACGCCTGCGCTGCGGCGGCGGCTTCACGGGCACATCGTCAAGCTCCGCTACA
This sequence comes from Limnochorda sp. L945t, assembly GCF_035593305.1. GTDB lineage: Bacteria > Bacillota > Limnochordia > Limnochordales > Geochordaceae > Carboxydichorda > Carboxydichorda subterranea. The sequence continues at coordinate 1,202,105 of NZ_CP141615.1, forward strand.
CCCCGCTGCAGACGGTCGTGCGGGCGGCCGAAGAGCCCGGTAGCCCCTACCACCGGGCTCTTCGCCGGGTGACGCGCATCGACGGTTTGCCGGTGGCGGTCCTGGCCCTGCATGGGATGCTCACGCCTCTCGTGGCCGCGTTGCGGTGGGCCTGGGGCGAGGAGCGGCGTCCCCGGGTGGCCTACGTCATGACCGATGCCACGTCGCTCGCTGCCGCCTCGATGCGTACCCTGGGGCAGGTCCGGCGCGCCCGCCTGATCGATCTCCTCATCACCGCCGGGCAGGCCCTAGGAGGGGACCTGGAGGCCGTGCACCCGGCCAGCGCGCTGGCCGTGGCCAGGCTTGCCGGATGCGACGTCGCCCTCGTCGGACCGGGGCCCGGCACCGTGGGTACGGCCACTCCCCTCGGCACCACCGCCCTCGAGCAGGCGTACCTCGCCGACCTGGTCACAGCCCTGGGCGGCACGGCCGTGGTGCCCCTGCGCATTTCCCAGGCCGACGCCCGGGTGCGGCATCGGGGAGTGAGCCATCATGACCGGATCGCCTTGGGGCAGCTTGCCGGCCGTCCTGCCACCGTGGTGCTGCCGGCCCGCTTGCCCCGCGCGCTACGCCGCCTCGTAGTAGGGCAGCTCGCCGCCGCGGGCATCCTGCGCCGCCACCGGGTGGTGCAGGCCGACCCCCTCCCGGCTCGACCCGCGCTCGAGCGGTTGCCTTTCGTGCCACGCACCATGGGCCGGGACCCGGCGGCCGATCCGGCCTTCTTCGATGGCTGTCTGGCGGCGGGGATGGTGCTGGCGCGCCTGTCGGCAGCGCGCGCCGGCGACTCGGGGGCCGTCCGAGCCGGCCGGATGGGGTGGCGCGAGTGAGCGCGCAGCCGGCCCTGTGGGGCGCGGCGTCGGTTTCGCTGCAGCGGCGATGGGCGGTCTACCTGGCGGCCGGCCTGGCCGCCTTCGCTTTCGGCGTCGGAGTGCGCCACGCGCTGGGCCATCCCGGCGCCCAGGGCCTGTCGCCGGGGGCTTACGTGCTCGCGATGTGGCCGGCGCAGGCTCCCGCCTGGCAGGCGTTCCTCGGGGAGCTCGGAAGACAGCTCCTGTGGGGGCCCGGGCTCGCCTGGGCGCTCGGGTTCACCGTGTTCGCCTCGCCCCTGGCTCTCCTGGCGCCGCTGGTGCGAGGCTACATGTTGGGTAGCGCCCTCACCTGGGCCCTGGCGGGGTGGGGACGGGATGGGCTCGTCACGGTGGCCCTGACCCTGCTTCCCCTGCAGCTCTGCCTCACCCTGGCGGCCACGCGCGCGGCCGCCGGCGCCACGGAGTTCGGCCTCGTCGTTGCCCGGTCCATGCTGGGCGTCGCCTCGCACGAACTTCCCGGCGCGTTCGCCACCTACCTGCGCCTGGGCCTGCGAGTCCTGCTCCTGGCCGCGGCGGGTGCCGCCCTGGCTCTTCTGGGGGCTGGCTGGTTGCGCGGGTGGTTGGCAGCTCCCCCGGCAGGGCTATAATGCCCCAGGAGGCGTCAACAGCCCGTGCAACCCAAGACCGCGCCCGTCGACCGCATTTGCCTCATCGTGCTCGATAGCGTGGGCATCGGAGAGCTCCCGGACGCTGCGCGCTTCGGCGACGAAGGGAGCCATACCCTGCGCCACACCGCCCAGGCTGTGGGTGGACTTCGCCTGCCGCACCTGGAGAGGCTGGGGCTGGGGTGCATCGACGAAATCCCGGGAGTGGCGTGCGCCGGGCGGCCGGCCGCGGCCTACGGCAAGATGGCCGAGCGCTCCGCCGGCAAAGACACCACCACCGGCCACTGGGAGCTGACCGGCGTCGTGCTCGACCGTCCTTTCCCCACGTATCCCGAGGGATTTCCGCCCGAGGTCATCGAGGCGTTCGAGCGGGCCATCGGGCGCCGGGTGCTCGGCAATCGCCCGGCCTCCGGCACCGTGATCATCGAAGAGCTGGGCGAGGAGCACTTGCGTACGGGGAGGCCCATCGTCTACACGTCGGCGGACAGCGTGTTTCAGATCGCCGCCCACGAGTCGGTCATCCCGGTGCCGGAGCTGTACCGCATGTGCGAGGTCGCCCGGGGCATCCTGACCGGGCCCCATGCGGTGGGAAGGGTCATCGCGCGGCCCTTCGAGGGGACTCCCGGCTCCTTCCGCCGCACGCCCCGGCGTCGAGACTTCAGCCTGCCGCCTCCCCGCCCCACGCTGCTCGATCGAGTCCGGGAGGCCGGGCTGGGCGTGTGGGCCGTGGGCAAGATCGAGGACATCTTCGCAGGGCGGGGTATCGAAGAGGCCATCCATACCCGCGACAACATGGAGGGCGTGGACGCGACTCTCGCCTTCCTCGACCGGACCCGGGGCCGGCGTGGGCTCGTCATGACCAACCTGGTCGACTTCGACATGCTGTGGGGGCACCGCAACGACGCCGAGGGCTACGCCCGGGGGCTGGAGGCGTTCGACCGGCGGCTGCCCGAGATCCTGGATCGCATCGGACGGCGCGACGTGCTGGTCATCACCGCCGACCACGGGTGCGATCCGACGACTCCCAGCACGGACCATTCCCGGGAGTACGTGCCGCTGTTGGTGTGGGGCCCGGCGCTGCGGGCGGGTGTCCCGCTCGGAGTGCGGCGAACCTTCGCCGATCTCGCCAGCACCGCGGCCGCCATGCTGGGGATCGATGGGAGCTTCGACGCCGGCGAGAGCTTCCTGGCGAGCCTTCTGCCGGACGGGCCGCGCGCCTAGGCATCCTTTTCCCATGGGCCGGCGGTTCTAGCCGTGTCAAGCCCGATCATAGGGTCCCTATTGCACGACCTCCCGTTGGCGGGGGTGG